>NZ_JAAMWY010000004.1:0-150050 GCF_011068165.1 Campylobacter sp. CFSAN093233 | reverse complement strand
GTAAGTATTTATATAAGTATAATGGGGGCTATATTTTAGAGCACTCGTAATTTTTATTTTTTATATTAACAAATTGACTTTTAAGTGTTTTAAAATCTGGAATATAAGCATAACCGCTAAGCGTATCTATAACGATACAAAGAGCATGCTTTTTTGATAACAAACGTATAATGCAATCTGAATTATTCTTTGCTAAAGTTTTTTCATATGCATAATTGGCATTTTTTAACGGAGAATACACTCTGCCCATTTCATCAAATACTAATCTAGTAAATCCTGAACAAGATCCTTTGAATTCAACCTTTTCTATTCCGAATCTTTTTGTAAGATTAAATCTTTGTGTAGTTTTTTCATCATCTTTACTAATAACTCCACTTTGACCTGAATTCATTAATTTGTTATGATTGATTACATCAACAGCAATTTCTCTATCTATATTGATTTCAGTTTTACCTAAATTAGCATTTCCATCGCCATTTTTATCCAAGAAAATAGTATATGTTTGATCATAACCTGTGGCAGCTGATTTTATAAAATAAATCTGCCATTTACTTTTAAACCACTCTCTTTTTGCGATAGCCAACTCATCAACTCTTATGCCTTCTTGCATCATGGCTAAACTTTGGGTATATTGGATATCATTAAGAATTTGTATTGCACCTTCTAGTAGATTGTCTTTTTTTAAGTAAAGACTGCCTAAATTAAAAACTATACCTAAAATGAGAATTATAAACACAAATTCCAACAAACTGAAAGCTTTAATCATAGTTTAAAATCTGATATACTTTTTCATATTTTCCAAGTTTTACTTTAACAATTTTTTTGTCCATATCATGCTTATCGCCTTGTTTTAAAGCTTTTAAATAAAACTTATTGCTATTTTTTATTCCATAAAATCGCAATCTTTTTTGCAAACTTGGGGCTGTTGCAAGTTCTAAAACATCTTGTTTTTTTAATTCTAGTGCCAATTCTTTAGCAAAATGATAATTATTGGCAAAATGACGATTTGGATTGTTTATAAAATAATACAATAATTGATTAGCGACGATTAAAAAGTAACAAAATATCAAAAAAATTATAGAACATTCTATAAAGATTTTATACCTTAATCGAAAAACTGGTAATCTCACCCTATAACTTTGCATTAAAGTTTTTATAAGCAAAGGAGTGCAAATAACACAAAAAGGCAAAAAATCATCTAAAAAAAGTTTTTGTCTTAAAGAAAGCAACAAACAAAATACAAATGTTACGCTCATTAAAAACCATAATAAATTTTTATATTTTTGAAAAGTCAAACGATAAATAGTATAAAAAAAATACACAAAAACCAAAGGAGAAAAACATGCAGCAAAAATTCCTAAGGTATCTAAAAAATAACCTCTTGGACGACCACCTGTATCAAAACCATAAAAACTGATACTCGCTCCAAACAAAACAAGAGATAAGGTAAATAAAATAGCATTTCTTTTATAAATCCCAAAAAAGAAAAAAGTTAAAAATAAAATATTAAAAGATTTATCAACAAATAATACTATAATCAATAATATATAAAAAAGCCATTTTTTTTCATATTCGTAAGCACATAATATAGCAAGGGTTAAAAAAATCACCAAAGATGCGGCATTAACCAGTAAAGCACTTGCAACAGTACCCGGCAATAAAACAAATAACAATAAAGAAAAAAAAGCATCAATTTTAGTTTTAGTATATTTTAAAGCTAGCAAATACAAAAGCAAACAACTTAAAAAATGAAAAAATAAAAAAGGAAGCCTTAAACCAAAATCATTTTGCCCAAAAATAAAAGTTCCAAAATGAGATATATAATAAAGCAAACTATGGGAAAAAATAAGTGATTTACCCTGCTCACCAAAATAAATATCAGCTTCATCAGCACTAATACTCAGTGTTGAAATTCCATAAAGCAAAGCCAACAAATCAAGACTAAGTAAAATGATGATAAGTTTATAATTTTTGATTTTTTCCATAATGAAAATTTTACAAAATTAAACTTAAAATATCAATGCAAATCATATAAATATCAAATATCTTAAAAATTAACATCAAATTGATTTTAGTTTTTATAAGTATAATTTTAAACAAAAAAGGCAAAAATGCAAACTATTGATCAAATTTTTCAAACACAAATCGATATTAAAAAATCTATTTTCTTATCTTTTCTTTGCCCTTTTAAAGATTTTAAATTTTTAATAGAAACGCTAAAAAAAGAACATCCAAAAGCTGTTCATTTTGTCTATGCTTATCGTGTTTTAAATGATTTTAATCAAATTGTAGAAGATAAAAGCGATGATGGAGAGCCTAAAGGAACTTCTGGAATGCCAACTTTAAATGTTCTAAGGGGCTATGATCTTATCAATGCGGCTTTAATCACTGTAAGATATTTTGGTGGTATAAAACTTGGTACAGGGGGACTTGTAAGAGCCTATAGCGATGCGGCAAATGCCGTGATCAATAATTCTTCTTTACTTTCATTTGAATTGAAAAAAAATATAACCATTGCTATTGATTTAAAAAATTTAAATCGTTTTGAACATTTTTTAAAAACTTATTCTTTTAATTTCACAAAAGATTTTAAGGATTGCAAAGCTATATTACATATCAAATTAAATGAAAAAGAGGAGCAAGAATTTGAAATTTTTTGTAAAAATTTTGCACCTTTTGAAATAGAGAAATTATAAATTCTTGCAAGTAAATACAAAAGCTCCAAAATGGAGCTTTTGATTAAATTGCGTTCAATAAATCATTTAACAAAGTATTATTCTTACTTTGTTCATTTGCACCTTGTTGCGCAAGATCATTGTGAACGCTAGCACTTTGAGCTCTCATAGACAACTCGCCTTCATTTTGTCTAAAACGATAAGCGTAAACATTTGACATTTGAGCATAATTACTTAAATTTGAATTTGAGTTTTGCGCATTACTTTGAAAACTGCTGCTAGAATTTAAAGCATCTCCGCTTGACTTCTCATCCGCCTTATTTAACATATCCATAAAATCAGAATCTCCAGATGAAGAATAATCTTCAATCTGTTTATCCACCTGTTTATACTGACCACTAATAGCATCGTATTCATACGAGCTAATCGTTCTATAATTTACCTGCATAGTTTTCTCCTTTCAAAATATGCAAAAACTATACAAGCAAAAAGCGTTCCTTTTTATGTAAAAATCAATGTTTTTTAATCATGGTGAGTAGGCAAATGCTCCACATCAAGCTCATTATTGGCTATAAATTCTTCCTTGGCTTTTTTACAGTTTTCATCACGCATTTTGCGGTATTCATTACGAATGGTGATTTCTTTATCGCTTAGAGGTCTATCTTCTAAAAAACTGATATGAAAATAAGTATCATCGCTCTTTGAATAAGTTTTATAAAAATCTATATAGTCAAAATAATCCTTGCCATTATCAAACTCTACGACTTCTTCTATATAAATCGTAGGCCCAAAACCCTTGTGATTTTGTGTATAATGCCCAAAACCTGCGCTGTATTGAATTCTAAATTTAGCCATCATTTTCTCCTAAAAATTCTTGATAAGTTCCACGAAAATCTGTAAGCTTACCATTTTCTAAATGCCAAATTCTATTAGCAAAAGCAGAAACTAACTCCCTATCGTGGCTGATACAAAGCACTACACCTTTGAAATTATACAAAGCTTCACCTAATGCAATAATACTTTCAAGATCTAAATGGTTATCAGGTTCGTCTAAAAGCAAGAAATTCGGACGCTCTAGCATTAAACGAGAAAGCATTAAACGATGTTTTTCACCCCCACTTAAACTTGCTGCCATTTTTTCTTGATCGCTGCCACTAAAAAGCATTCTACCTAAACACTTGCGGATTTCATCTAGATCTTTAAATTTTTCACTCATCAGCCATTCATAAAGTTTCAAATTTTCACAAATTAAATTACTTGTATCTTGAGGAAAATATCCAAGTTCTATAGTTGCCCCAAGATGTATAGATCCACTATCTGGACTTATAGCATGGGCGATGATTTTTGCTAAAGTACTTTTACCCACACCATTTGCCCCAATCAAAGCGATTTTATCATTTTTTTCTATTTTTAGCTCCAAATTTGAAAACAATTGTTTATCATAAGCCTTACCTATACCTTTAATTTCTAAAACTTCATTACCTATTTCACGATTGGTTCTAAATACTATACTAGGATCTCTACGGCTTGAAATTTTAATCTCTTCAAGCTCTAGTTTTTCAAGCGCCTTAGCACGGCTTGTGGCTTGTTTTGCCTTAGAAGCATTTGCACTAAAACGGCGAATGAAATTTTCTAATTCTTCTCTTTCTTTTAAGGTTTTATCGCGTTTAAGCTCAGCTTGTTTTGCCAAAAGCGTTGAAGCCATATACCAATCATCATAATTTCCCGCAAAATCACGAATTTGTTTAAAATCCACATCTAAAATTCTTGTGCAAATTTTATTTAAAAAATGCCTATCATGAGAGATGACAACCAAAGTTCCTTCATGTCTTAAAAGTTCATTTTCAAGCCAAGAAATCGCCTCTAAATCAAGGTTATTTGTAGGCTCATCTAAAAAAAGCGCATCGGCACCTAAAAACAAAACTTGAGCTAACAAAACTTTAAATTTATCCGCACTTTGTAAGGTGCTCATTAAAGCATCGAAATCTTTAATCTTTAAAGAACTTAAAATTTTTTCACAACGTGTTTCACAATCATAATTTGGATCTTCTTCAGCCGTTATTATCTCAAGCTCACCTAAACGCTCATTGATCTCATCAGTAAATTCCTCGCTCATATAAAGCTTTTCTTTTTCTTTTAAGGCCTCATATAAACGCTTATTTGCACACATCACTGCATCTTTGATGGTGTAGTTTTCAAAAGCAAATTGATCCTGTCCTAAAACTGCGATTTTCAAGCCTTCATCAAATACTATTTCACCACTACTTGACTCAATTTCTCCTGAAAGAATTTTTAAAAAAGTCGATTTTCCCGCACCATTAGCACCGATAAGTCCGTATCTTTGTCCTCGAACAAGTTTTAAATTAACATTTTCAAATAAAAGCTGATTTGCAAAACGCATAGTAAGATTTTTTACTTCAACCATGATTTTCCTTAAATTTTTTACTTATAAAAATTTTTAAGAAATTGTATCAAAAAAAGACTTGAAATTAATTAAGTATAAAATATTAGTAAGTCATGAAATTAATTCTATTGACTTACTTTAATAAAAATATTATTGGAAATCTTCATTGATATAAGTTATATCTGTAATTTTCACTTGATTTATGTTAGAAACCTTATAAACAACACTCCAAAGACCTTTTCTCTGCTCCCCTTTTAATGCAGCATTAATCGTAGCCATACAAGAATCAAAATTAAGATCAAAATTTGAAATGGAATTAATTTCGATCATATCAGTGTAATTTACCATTCCATCATGCTTGGCTATTTCTTTGAGGCCTTTTGCATAATCTTCATAATCAATCCCTTGGGCTTTAAGTCCGGATAATTCATAAAGATTTTTAAAAATTTCACTAGGAATTTTTTCTTTAAGATTTGAAACAACTGCCGTATTATCACATTTGTCTAATGAGTTGGCCTGAAGCAAGGCAAACCCCATTAAGAAAAATAAAATTACTTTTTTAAACATATCTAAACTCCTCTAATTTTTAGGTTTTGCTACTAAAATACCATTTTTATATTCTTCTTCTCTTACAATCTCCCCTTTTTTATATTCTCTAAAGACTCCATTTTTAAGTCCGTTTTTATAATTTTCTTCGTCTTCTAAGGCGCCATTTTCATCATAACGCTTTTGTACTCCATCAAATTTACCTTTATTATCAAAATTATAATCACACATTAAAGTTCCATTTTCATAATATTCCTTGTAATTACCTTCAAATTCTGGCATACCATCTTCATTATAGCCAAGTAGTTTTCCCTTTGCTCTCATATTTCCATTCTCATAATAGCTTGCAAAATCACCATATCCGCGATTATCTTTAAAATGCACCTCCTCAAGTAATTGCCCATTTCTAGAATATTCCCTGCTAATTCCATCTTTTTTTCCATTTTTATAATTTTCTTCAGCTCTTAGCTGACCATTGTCATAAAAAGCTCTTTTTAACCCATGTATTCTTGAATCTTTATTATAGGGAATTTCTTCTTTTAAATTTCCATTTGGATATTTGTTTTGCTGAACTCTAGCCACATCGCTAGGTTGTCCAGGAAAATCACTTCCACAACCACTTAACAACATCGCAATTAAACTACAAATGCTTAAAAATTTTGTCATTTTTTCTCCTATTTCTCATTTTTTTCTTTAATAATAATAGTTTGCTTAAAACTTCCCGTAAAAGACCATATTAAACAAACAAGCCAAACAATAATAGTCCAACCAAAAAACAAATTTAGCAAAGAAATTATCAGCCAATTAGAATGCTTTCTGCTCAAACCAATAATAGCGGGCAACATGTATAATACAAACAATAATATTGTTACAAAAATAGACCCGCCACTTGCACCTTCCATGTAATTCTCCTTAAATAAAAATTTTATAAAAACTATTATTCCATACTATAACTTAATTAATATTGAAATATTAAATATATTTTATATAAAAGATTGAATATTTCAAGTGTTTTTAATAAAGAAATTTTAATGTAAAATTTTTTAAAGGCTAAATTTTTAAGGTAAAAAATGACAAAAAAGAGCAAGCGTGATATGGCATATGAACTAGACATTGATGTTAGCACTTTATATAATTGGAGAAAATATAAACCCAATTTATATCGTATTGTTATGCTTGGCTTTAAATTTGATGAACTTTTAGAAAATAGCAAAAAAACTCATGAAGAATTGCTTCATATAGAACAAACTATACAAGATGAGATTGCTAAATTTAAATAAAATCCACTTTTAAGCTTTTTTCTATACAATTATCACTTTTATTAAAATCAAGGATTTGAAATGTTTTTATTAGATTTTTTAATATCATTGAGTTTTATTTTTGAAATTTCAGCACTTGTATTATCCTTTTACTTTAAAAATTCAAGAATTTTCTTTTTGACTTTAGTGCTATTAGGAGCTAAGTTGCCTTATTTTTATACAAGTTTTTTTCAAGCTAATTTATTTGTAGCTTTATTTTTACCTATGATTTTTACTCTATTTTGCGTTGGAAAACATCATGTTTTAATTTTAAATAAAAAAAATATCGCTTCAATTACAACTCTTATTTTTATAGGCATTTTAAGTATCATTTTACCTAGAAATACTACTTTTAATAGTGCTGGTTTAGAATTTCATTTTATTGCATTAGATTTTTTTAAACCTGTGAGTGAATTAGGATTTTTATTTTTTTTAGTCGGCTTAATACTCATTTTTATCAAAACCTTTAAAACTAAAGAATATTATCTTCTTATCGCATTTTTTACTGCGTATTTTCAATTTTTATTCCAAGAAGGAGCAGGAATAAGATATTTTGAATTTGCAAGTTTGGTTTTTTGTTTTTATCTTTTAAATCACGCTTATAGGTTAGCTTTTTTTGACACCTTAACAAAGCTACCCAATGAAAAAAGCCTTACACGCTTTACAAAAGGAAAAAACAACTATATCATTGCCTTGCTTCATTTTAATGAACTAAAAGATACCAAAGAAAGCTATACCAAACTCATTTTAAAACAAATTGCAAAAATTTTAAAACGCTTTAGAGCAAAAATTTTTATCGTAGAAAATGATTTTATTTTAATTTTTAATGATAAAAATCAAGCTTTAAATCATCTTGCTTTTTTAGAATCCACCTTGAAAAACACGGAATTTAATTTAGAAAATGAAAATTTTAAACCGGATTTTAAATTGATTTGGCAAGAAAGTGAAGAAAATTTGGATAAAAATTTACAAAGTCTAAGAGCAAGACTCTTAGACTAAAAAATTATTTTTCGTTCGCTTCAACTTCGATATTTAAATTAATATCATCACTTAAAGTAATAGTTGAAGTACTTGTCGCAAATTTAAAATCAGAGCGTTTGATTTTTCCATTTAAAGAAAATCCTATTTTTTCTTTTCCATCTTTGCCTTTAGCTACACCGCCGATTTCAGCATCTAAAACGATATCTTTAGAAACTCCAGCTATAGTTAAAGTTCCTGTCATTTTGCCTTTTTCATTATCGATTTTTTCATATTTTTTCATTGTAAAAGTCATATCAGGATATTTTTTTGCTTTGAAAAAATCATCTTGTTGTAAGTGATTATCTCTTGTTTGATTTTCTGTATTTACAGATGCGATTTTTATAGTTACATCAAGCTTTTTAAATTCAGCACTCGCAGGATCAAAATCAATCACCGCAGAATAATCTTTGAAATTTCCTTTTACATTGCTAATTTGTAAATGTTTGATTTTAAAACCTACATCTGTATGTGCTTTATCTAAAGTATATTCTTTAGCAAACAAACCTGTGCTTAACAAAGACACCGCAACCAATGAACTCAATAAAACTTTTTTCATTTTTTTCCTTTTTTATAGTAATTTTCAATATAAAAATTTTATTAGATAAAACATAACAAATCATTAATAAAAATCAAAAAATTTTACTATTTAAAAATTTTACAAATTCTTCAAATTTAGGCAAATCAAGCTTTATTGTTTCTCTTTGCTGTTTTCCCCACATACACTCTGGAAAAAACGCATCTTCTTTAAATCTTGCCATAACATGAAAATGCACCCTTGGCACATAATTTGCAAAAGAGGCGATATTGATTTTTTCAGGTTTGTAAAATTCTATCATAGCCTTTTCACAAAGTAAAATTTTTTCAAAAAGTTCCTTTTGCAACTCTAAAGGACAATCGCTAAATTCTTTATAAATTTCTTTAGTAAAAATTTTAAGCCAAGGCACTTGAGCCTCCTCTTTCTCTATATAAATCAAATCATTTTCATAAATCATTACATTCCTTTGAAATTGTATTTATGATTATTTTACAAAATTTATCAAATTTTTAAGTCAAAATGCGTTAAAATTCCTAAAAATTTAAAAAACAAAAAGGAGGATAAATGCAAATTAGTTCAAGTTATAACTCTTATGATTACTACTCTAGCAAACCTTCTTTTGATAAAACAAATCAATCTGATTCCACTCAAAAAGATGAAAAAAATCTTAGTGAAAATAAAGATGATAAAGAAAAAAATGGCGAACAAACCCAAATGGTTAATGGCGTAGAGCTAAGCCAAAAAGAAGTAGCTCAAGTTCGCGAACTCCAAAGTATCGATAGAAATGTAAAGGCTCATGAAGCTGCGCATCAAGCAGCGGGCGGCGGCTTAGCAGGTGCTGCAAGTTTTACTTATACAAGAGGCCCTGATAATCAAATGTATGCTACAGCGGGTGAAGTTCCTATCAGCATGCAAAAAGGAAACACACCAGAAGAAACTATAGCCAATGCAAGACAAATTGCAGCAGCAGCTATGGCTCCTGCTGATCCTAGCCCGCAAGATTATAAAGTTGCAGCAAATGCTACAAAAATGGAATTTGAAGCAAGAGCTGAAGCAATGAAGCTTAAAGCCGAAGAAGCCGAAGAAAAAGAAGAAGAAAATAAAGAAAAAGATGACAAAAATTCAGAAAATAGCCTAGAAAAAACAGATAAAGATTCAAAAAACAACGATAAAAATTCAAATTTTGATAAAGACTTTAAAAATTTTGTCGCTAGAACTTATCAACAAAACTCACAAAATAACGACATTAAATTCAGCATCGCATCTTAAAATTCTTAATTTAAATAAAAAATTTCCTTATGAAAACGATGACTTGAATTTGTATGTTAAAATATTTAACATTTTTTCTTTTTTATAATTTAAATTTTTGCATTTTCAAGCTTTTATATCTATAATTTTTGCCGAAGTGTTTTGAGAAAGAAATTTATTAAATTCTCCTGCACTATCATCACTAAATTTCATACCAAAAAGAAGTTCTAATTCTTCACTTTTACCAAATTTATTTTCTAATAATTTTTTTAAAAGCTCGTTTTTAGCATTGTCATCTTTGTAAGTTTCTTTGTTTTTGCTTTCGCCTTGAATGGCTTTGAAGGGTTTTTCATCTGGGTTTTGACCACTTTCATTGCTTTCTTGGGTAGAATTTGAGCTTTGTTGTTTATTTAAAAACCTATCTATCTCTTCTTGAGTAAGTGGTTTAACATCAAGTGCGTCAATAAATCGTTTTTTCTTTCATCTTTTTCAGCAACCCATATTCTTGCGAATTCACCCACACTTGTAAGAGTTTTTAGAAGATTGCCTTTGCGTATTCTGGAAATCTTATCTCCTGGAATAAATTCAATATTATCAATCTCATATGCTCCGTTAAGAATTTCCCATTCCTCTTCAGTTAATTTATCTTTTCGCATTCGCTCAAGCAAGGAATTTTCAACTTCTTTAACATCTGGGTCTCCATTATAGCCGTATTTGTTCGCATATTCTTTACTAAGCATTTCTCCAAAGTATTTTTGCACAAAATCTTCCCAATAAGCATCTTCTTCACTTTTTGGCTCATCTTTTTTAGTATAAGTATATTCATTATTTTCATCTTTTTTAATGCTTAAAGCATTATTTGGATAATTGATATTAGGATAGTGAGAATTAAAATTTACCATAGAAAACCCTTTTTTTATGATATTTTATTAAAATAATCTTGGATTCCAACCACCAAGAGCAGACTCCATTTGCCTTTTTGTATAATTGTAGCTCGAATAAGAATTTATACCATTAATCATTTTTGCCTTCCTTGATATTATACTATATCGGAAGAAAATTAAAAATTTATAATCTTGAGAGTTTTCAAAAACTCTCAAGTTATTATCAAGCTAAGCTTTTTCCACTTTTATGATATTTTAAAATACCTTCAGCACAGCGATAAGCCAAAGCTCCCACAGTATCAGTTGGATTATATCCACTATTGTGTTGGAAATTTCCTGCTCCTACAACAAAAAGATTATCCGCATCCCAGTGTTGTAAATAAGTATTAACCACACTAGTTTCTCTATCTGCACCCATGGTTGTTCCACCTGTGTTATGAGTAGATTGATAAGGCACAACGCTATAATCCTTAAGATAAGCACCTTTTTTGATTGATTTTACTCCTTGCATTCTTTTTGCTACCTCAGCTGTTTTATCTGTGATAAATTTATGCAAAGCTCTATCTTGATCGGTGAAATTATAAGTTAAGCGTAAAAGTGGCATACCAAAAGCATCTTTATAAGTTGGATCAAGACTTAAATAATTATTCTTATGAGGCAAAGAAGCACCTTGTCCTGCTACGGTAATAGCTCTTGTGAAATTATAGTTTAATGCTTTTTTAAATTCAGCACCCCAAGTTGGAGCTCCTGCTGGAAGTGGGGCTGATTGTATAGGGCGAGTTCCAAGCTGAACGCTATAAATCATAGCTCCATGAAGGAATTTTTCCTTAGAATGATCAAAATTATCTCCGTTAAAATCATCACTCGTAGTTCCTAAAGCACCTGAACCCATGAAGGTGTTAAATTGCTCATCAAAGAAAGCTGTTGTACCCATGTTCATTTGATAACAATAATTTCTACCTAAAGTTCCTTTACCTGTTTTTGGATCGTATTGCTCACCTATGTTGCTTACCATTAAAAGCTTAGCATTGTTAAACATATAACTTGTAAGCACAACTATATCAGCAGGTTGAATATACTCTTTCATCGTTCTAGTATCGACAAATTTTACCCCCGTTACTTTTCCGTCTTTTTTAAGAATTTGCGTTACATTGCTATAAGTGCGTATAGTGTATTTACCTGTGCTCATAGCCTTTGGAATTACTGTGTTTAAAGGACTTGCTTTTGCGCCATACTCACAACCAAAACGCTCACAATACGCACAGTATTGACAAGGAGCTAAATCTTGACCATCAGGGTTTGTATAGCCACCTTTAGAATTTGAAGCTGGCAAACGATAAGTGTGTAAATTTGAACTTTTTGCTGCACTTTCAAATCGTTTAAGCATTTTAGTATTTTCAAGAGGTTCTTGTGGATAAGGACTGGATCTAAAAGCTCCCATTTTTTCCGCTAAAGGATTTGGCTCACCTGATACCCCACAGGTTTTTTCAAATCTATCATAATAAGGCTCCATATCCTTATAAGTCACACCCCAATCTTGCAAGGTATAATCATTACCTAATTTATTACCATATCTTTGTTTGCTTAGGGTTTGAATTTCAAAATCATAAGGCATAAACCTAAAAGTCCAACCATTCCAATGCACCCCTGCACCGCCAACATTATTACCCAATAAAAACGAACCCATTTTACGATAAGGCAAGGCTAAACCACTAGGATCATGGCGAAAAGTCACAGTGTCTTTCGAGCAATCTTGCATCAAACCATAATTAATCCCGTATCTCCACTCATCATGGATAAAATTAAAATTTTCAGTACTTTGCATATGTCCGCGTTCTAAACTAAGTACATTCAAACCTGCTTTAGTAAGCTCTGCAGCCACTATACCTCCAGTCCATCCTGCCCCAACTGTTACCACATCTACTTTTTTTAATACTTCAGCCATTTTAACTCTCCATATCTGCTAAACTCATAGGTTCAATGTTAAAAAATTCATCACTTGCAATTTTATCCACATAGCTCATTTGTGCGCCTGGATATTGCATCATTCTCCAACCATTTTTATTATCATTTCCGCCATAAATTGGATCAGCTAAAACTCCAGCTACTGTCATATCTCTTAAAAGAGTGAAAAAATAAGAAGATTTAAAACCCGTAGTTTGAATTTTTCCTTTTTCAAAATCGCTTAGAATTTTATCCTGATCTCCACCTTTAAGCAGAGAAAAAGATTTTTTATAACGCTTTTGAGCATTTTCTTCAAGAGCATGCACACCTTCTAAAAAAATATCTTTGCGTTGCATAGGAGTTTGATAGCCTTGTTCAGCTTTACCCTCAATGAAAGGTCCTTGCATATATTCTCTATCATTATAACCATAAGCACTAGCTAGCTGATTATCGATAAAATAAGGTACGCCTAAACCTATAGCTCCTTCTCCTTGCTCATCTTTAGGATAAATTCTTTCACAGGCTGCACTTAAGGTATCAAATTCAGTTTGAGTCTGAAAAAACATTCTACCTCTAACTTTATTTGATTTTCCTTGTGAAGCTTGATGCGAATGCGTAAGTTCTGCTGCCTTTAAAACAGCACCGCCACCTATAGTACTAGCTGCTACTACAGAACCACCTAAAAGCCCTAGTTTAAAAAAGCTTCTGCGATCAATAATATTGTCTTGCATTACTTCTCCTTGATAATAATTTAAATAAGACTATATTAGCCCTATTAATATAAATTTAACTTTAAAAAGCGATAAATTTTGTGTTATTCTTAATTTTATTTAAGAATATCTTTGAAAGTAATGAAAATAGAACTTTTAATAAAGCTCTATATCTTTAGAATTAAGTTCTTTATAAGCTGCACAAGCTTCTTGATGTTTTTGATCACAAGCCATACCAAAATATCTTTTTGCCTTTGTTAAATCTTGTTTTTCTAGTTGATTATAGCGTCCTAACAAATAACAAGACTCACCAAAACCTAAAGTGCAAGATTTAGAATAAAAAGCAAGGGCAGATTTTACACTTGCTTTAACAAGCTCTCCTTTATCATATAAAGACCCTAATTGATAACAAGCTCTTGCATTTTTTAAATCACAAGATCTTTTATAAAAACTTGAGGCCATTTGTCCATCTTTTTCTTTTTCATAAAATAAAGCTATATTATTACAACTTAACGATTCTCCTAAAGTACAAGCTTTATTAAAAGCCAAAAGAGCTTCATTTTTATAACCTTGATTTTGCAAAAGCAAAGCCATATTAGAACACGCACTTGCTAAACCTAATTTGCAAGCTTTATCATAAAATTTATAAGCTTGATTTAAATCCTTACTCATACCCTTAGCACTTTCGTACATAAAAGCTAAAGAAAAACAAGCTTTAGAAATATCTTTTTCACAAAGGCTTTTAAAAATTTCATAAGCTTTATCAAATTTATTTGCTTCATAAAGTTTTAAACCTTCTTCTAATTCACTTAATGCAAGTAATGAATTAAAAAATAAAAATAAAGCTAAAAATATTCTCATCAATCTTCCTTTATACTTTCTCTAACATTTAAAATCTGTACTCTTCTTTTTCGAAGTTCTGCTTTTTTAAGATCTAAAAATTTACTTTTTTCTTGGATTAAAATTTGACTTTGTTCTAAAAAATTTTTTGCAATTTTTGTCAAAATAGGCTTATTAATAAGCAAAGCTTCAAACTCATAAACATTTAATTCATTTAAAACTCTTTCATAAATTTCACTTTTTTTAGGATAAAAAAGTACAAATTCAGAACTATCAAGCTCATAAAGAACACGGCTTTCATTGATTTTACGACTAAAAAATGCAAGGCTTAGTTTTGTAGCATTTTCATAATTTGTAAAAGCCTTAAGATTTAATTTTTCAAAAAATAAATCAAGTTCTAAAATACTTTTAAATAAAAGCTCTTTAAAATCTTTCAAAAAGTACTCATCACTTGCATTGCAAAAAACTCTTAATTCGCTAAAATTTTTATCACTTTGGAAAATATGATCTTTTTGTATGTTTGAAAATTCTGCTTTAAAAAGTAAAATTTCTCTCTCGAGTATGTTTATAAAGTCTTTTAATTTCATCTTGATTTCTTCAAAAGATTTATAAAGTTCATTTTTGATTTTTTTAAACTCTTTACTCATTACATCACTATTGTAAAACATCGCCAAAAAAGCATCGTCAATTGAAATATAAGGTGCTTTATAATCATATCTTGTGTATAAATCTTTCTTTAAAAATCCTTTGCTTTCTTTGTAAAAATAAGCATCTTTTTCCTTAACACTTGCAAAAATTTCACTAGAAATTCTTTCGCTAATGCTTTTAAGCTGTTCTAAAATCTGATGATTTAAAATTTCAATCTCTTTTAAAAAAAATTCATACGCTAAAAGTAAATGCTTTTCATAACTTTGAAATTGATTTAATAAACGATCAAAAATACCTACAAAAAGTTGATTTTCATCTTCTAAAATTTCGCATAAATTTAAAATTTTTCTTTTAACAAATTTTTCTTTTAAAGCTGTTGTATCTAGCTGAGTTAAAAAATCAAGCAAAGATTGAAAATTAGATTTTTCATAGCTTTGCTCATCTTTAGCTTCTTTGCAAGAAATGGCAATAAGCTCATCAAAATATTTTAAAAATACACTTTTTGCATAATTTAAAACATTATCTAGCTCTTCTGTGTTTAATTTATCTTTTTGATTTAATACACAAATGCTATTTTCTCCTAAAAGTTCTAAATTTGCTTTTATGACATCTTCTTCACTTTTTTTGCCTGCATTATCAATCAAACTTAACCAAATCGCTCCATGAATATTTCTAAGCTCATCAAGAGTTGTTAAAGTATCATTTTCATTTGCATTTAAACCCGGAGTATCTACAAGAGTAATTTTTTCAAGTAAAGGAATAGGTGCAAAAATATGCAAACTTTTTGCTTGTTTTACTTCATTTCTTTGATCCGTATAAAAGGCTAATTTTTCTATATTTGTGATAATATCACTTCTATCTTCAAATTCTACTCTTAAAAAATATTCTTTTGCATAGCGTAAAAAAGTAGGTTTAAAAGTAACAGGAACAACACCCGTAGGCAAACAATCACGCCCTAAGATCAAATTTAGCAAACTTGATTTACCACTTGAAAACTGCCCTATAATAGCGATATTAACATTCTTATCCAAAGAAAACACAAGCTCTTTTAATTCATTTTCTAAAGCATAACTTGCGTGCATAAAAGGCTCATTAAGTTCCTTGCAAAGCTCTTGAATACGCCCTTTAAAACTATCATCAAAACTCACACTATAAGTATTTTCATAGGCTTTTATAAAATCATTTAAAAGATTAATCTGCATTTAAAAGCCCCATTTCAAGTTGTTTTAATTTTTCAATTTTTTCTAAATTTTCTTCAAAAGAATTTAAAATATTAATATCTTGATTTTTCAGACTCTGTAAAACTTTTTCAAGACTTTCTAATTTTGATTTTTGATTTTTTTCATAATGTTTTAATTTATCATTTAAAAACTCAAAAAATGCTCCATTGATATTTAAAGAATTTAAAATTTCGCTCATTTTAAATTCTTTAAAAGTATCAAAAATAACCATATCTAAATTCGTTTCAAGCTCATATAAATCTGATTTTAAATTGCTTAATTTTTCAATTTTCAATCTTAAAAGTGCAAATTTTTCACTTTGAAAAATACTATCTATATTTTTTGAAATTCCATCTTTAAAACCTTCAAAACCATTATCAAAATCATCTTTTAAAAAATCATATTTTAAAGACAAATTTGTTTTAAGCTCCTCGATTTTTTTAATATTTTCAATTTTAATTTCTCTTAAAATATCATTAATCCCATCTTTTGTAGTAATATCAACTATATTTAAAATACGAGAAAGATTAAGCTTTTGTGCATTATTTTTTAAATATTTAAACTCATCTATCAAGCGTTCTTTTAATTTTTTAGCCAAAAGCAAAACAAGATTATCTATACCATTATCTATATTTTTAAGTTTTACAATGGAATTTGAAATTTCATCTTGTGCTTCTTTTAATAAGATATTTTGCTTTTGAAGTTCAAGTAAAAGCTTTTGATTTTCTTCACTTACACCTTGTTTATTCTCCTTAATAAGACGATTTTGCATTTCATATTTGCTTAGAATATTTTTAAGTTCCAACTGTAATTCTTTTTTGTAAGCTCTTAAGGCAATCTTGCTTTTTTCTCCTGCATAAAGCTCGTTAAAAAGATAGTTTTCAAATTCTTGCATACCACTTTTTTGCAAACTTTCCTTAGGTGCTAAACCCTTATAAAAATCACTTGCCATTTTAGCACTCACACATAAAAAATCAATCTTTTCCACCAAATTTTCATCTAAATCCACAAGTCTTGATTTTAAGCTTTCTTTGGTATAAACAATGACTTCTTCTAAATCCTTTTTGCTTAACAAATCCGCTTTAGTTAAAACAATTAAAAACTTACTCAGCCTTGAATTTAAAAGACAATGCACCAAAAAGTCTGCATCTTTTTGAGTCAAGCTTTGAGAAGCATTCATTAAATGAATTAAAAAATCACTTTCTCTAAGATACTCATTTGTAACAATTTCTCTTTGAACTACAACATCATCAAGTCCTGGAGTATCAACTATGGAAATATTATTTTTTAAAAATTCTAAATGACTTTTAATTTCTATTTTTTTAATTAAAGCTGAAATGTTATTTTTAGCTGAACTGAAATTTTTAAGTTCACAAAGTGCGATATTTTGTATTAAAGGTTTATCCTTGATAAAATCCTCTATATTTACACTCTTATCCAGCTTATCAATAAATTCTTTTAAATCTGCATTAAAGTGCGAACTTTCAAGTATATTTTGCCATTCTTTCTTATCCCAAAAATATATCTTTGCTTCTTCGCTCTTACCATAACTTAATACTGTTAAATTAGCTGTTTCAGGTATGTTTGAAACGCCTAAAAAATCTTCTTTTAAAAGAGCATTTAAAAGGCTTGATTTTCCTGCATTCATCACGCCAGTGATGGCTATATTAAACTCTAAATTTTGAAATTTTTCCAAAGTTTTTTGAAGTCTTGATTTTAAATTTTCATCAAAACTTAGCTTTTGAAGCTCTAAATTAATGGTGTTTAATTCTTTAAAATCATTTTGAAATAAAGCTTTTTGATCTATACTTTGAACTTTTTCTTGTGAAATAAAATCAAGCATTTCGGTATTTTTTGAAATTTTTTCTAAAATTTTTAGAGCCTTAAGCAAATCTTGCTTTGAAATAAAACCTGATTTAAAAAAATTTAAAATACAAATTTGAGCATTTTGTATACTAAAAATATCCACTCTTGAATCAATTTTTTTGCAAAGCTCTTGAAATTCTTTTAAGAGAAAATATCTTTCATAATTGTCTTTATTGACACTTAAAATAATCGCGCACTCGGCCGTATTAAGTTTGTTTTTATCTTGAAATTTAGCATCAAAATTTAAAAATTGAAGTTCATTTTGCCAAATTTTTTGGAATAATTCTTTCATAATCTTCCCCTTAAAAAGGGGAAAGATTTATTTATTTCTTTGAGCGACAAGTTGTCTTCTCATGTAAGCGATTTTACTTTGTAAAGGTAATTCTTTAGGACAATTATCTTCGCAAGCAAGCAATGACATACAACCAAAAACACCATCATCATCGCCCACTAATTCATAAAAATCTTCCACACTTCTATGGTCATGCGGATCTTGTAAATATCTAGCTGTTCTTAAAAGTCCTGTAGCAGCTATGAAATTTGGACGCATAAGTTTAGTTGCACAAGAAGCTACACAAATTCCACACTCTATACAACGATCAAGTTCAAAAGTTTCATCCGCAACCTCCGGCTCAATACGTTCTTCAAGTTTAGAAATATCAGTTTCTTTTTCGTTATGCACCCAGCTTTCAACGCGTTTACACATGTCTTCAAACCACTCTCCTGTATTCACGCTTAAATCTTTAATATGTCTAAATGCAGGCATAGGCATAAGCTCTATCACTCCATCAGGATAATCTTTAGTCAAAGTTTTACAAGCAAGTTTTGGCACTCCATTAATCATCATCGCACAAGATCCACAAATCCCTGCACGACAAACAAAGTCAAAACTCAGATCCGCATCCATTTTTTCACGAATCAAAGTCAAACATACAAAAACCGTCATAAAAGGAGTTTCTTCAAGCTCGTAAGTCACAAAATGTGGTTTAGAAATTTTGCTTAAAGGATTATATTTAAATGCCTTTATTGTCAATTTTCTACTCATAATCAACTCCTATTCTTTGGTTTGGTGCTTTATATTTAGCTTGTAATTCATAAGGCATTAAAGCGTTTTGAATTTCATAACGACCTTTGCCTTCAGCTTCCATTTTTTCACGTATTGCATCCACTTCAGCTTGGCGTTTTTCACTTAAAGGATTTTCTATAATATTTCCTTTGGCTCCGTATCCACGGAATGCTGGTGGAATTTCCATTTTCATAATATCAAGCTCTTCGTATTCTATGCGTGGTAAGGTTTCGCCTTCTACCCAAAAAGTATTGGTTCTTTTCATCCAATTTAAATCATCTCTTTTTGGATAATCTTCCCTATAATGCGCCCCACGACTTTCTGTTCTTAAAAGCGCTCCATAAGCTACACAAAGTGCTATTTTTAACATTCTTGGTACTCTATACGCTTCTTCAAGCTCTGGATTTGCACAATCAAGTTCTTTACAATGTACTTTAACATCTTGAGAATCTTTATAAAGTTTTTCAAGTTCATCTACTGCTTCTTTCAAACCTTCACCTGTTCTAAAGATGGCTACCTTATCCCACATGATTTCTTTCATTCTATTTTTGATTTCAAAAACATTATGTTTACCCTCTTTATCTACTAAAGATTTTAAATATTGATACTCTTTAGTTAAGAAGTCTTTTACTACATTTGTGTCAATTACTTCACCATTATTTTTACAATAATCTGCAAAATAATCTCCCACTATCATACCTGCTACAACGGTTTCAGCACATGAATTTCCACCTAAACGATTAAATCCGTGCATATCCCAGCAAGCTGCTTCTCCACAAGCAAAAAGTCCGTTTAACCATTGACTTTCACCTGTTGGTTTAGTTCTAATTCCACCCATAGAATAATGCTGCATTGGAAGAACTGGCGCCCAACCTTTTGGACCTTCATCTGCTGGATCAATACCATTGAAAGTTTTGCAAATATCTTGTACATCGCGGAGATTTTTTTCCACATGAGCACGACCCAATATAGAAATATCAAGCCATAAATGATCCCCATAAGGACTTTTTACACCTTTACCTTTGCGAATATGCTCCATCATTCTACGACTTACCACATCACGGCTTGCAAGTTCTTTTTTCTCTGGTTCATAATCAGGCATAAAACGATATCCATCCACGTCACGTAAAATTCCACCATCACCACGACAGCCCTCAGTAAGCAAAATACCGCTTGGTACAATAGGAGTTGGGTGAAATTGCACTGCTTCCATATTTGAAAGTCTACAAAGTCCCGTTTCAAGAGCGATAGCAGCACCTGTTCCTTCACAAATTACCGCATTTGTAGTTTGTTTATAAATTCTACCATAGCCCCCTGTTGCTATCATAGTTCCTCTTGCGATATAAGCAATGAGTTGTCCATTGGTTAAATCTCTAGCAATCACACCTAAGCATTTTTTACCATCATGGATAATTCTTACTGCTTCCATTCTATCAATAATTTTTACTTGATGTTTAATAGCTTCATTTGCTACACCATAAAGCATACAATGCCCTGTTGCATCTGCGATATAGCAAGTTCTCCATTTTTTAGTTCCGCCAAAATCTCTAGCATTAATAAGCCCGTGCGCTTCTTCTTTTTCTTCAATCACAGTTTTTTGTGCATTGATTACAACAGTTCTTGGACCTTTAGTAACTCTAGTCCAAGGCACACCCCAAGCCGCAAGCTCACGCACTGCTTTTGGCGCAGTTTGAGCAAACATTCTTGCTACTTCTTGATCACAGCCCCAATCACTTCCTTTTACTGTATCTGCGAAGTGAAGATCTTCATTATCACCCTCACCTTTTGCCCCATTTGCTAAACTTGCCTGCATACCTCCTTGCACCGCTGCAGAGTGAGAACGCTTCACTGGACAAATACTTAAAAGTGTTACACTTTGACCACTCTTTGCTACTTCAATAGCCGCTCTAAGACCTGCTAATCCTCCGCCTATTACTAAAGCATCACTATATTGTATATTCATAATTTGCTCCATTGTAGTTTTTTATCATCGCAGTAGTTTGGGTTTGATTTTGGTAGTTTTCATAACCTATTTTTATAAATGCTGCAAGACTTAACACACCTAAAACTAGGAAGAAAATACTGATTATCCATTTAGCAGTTTTAAGCTTTTTGCGACTTTCTTTTACATTTTTTCCTTCAAACCAACCCCATTTAACACAAAGTCTATAAAGCCCTATACTTCCATGAAGTTCAACACAGACTAAAAGAACAGCATAAAAAAGCCACATAAAATGACTTACAACCCTATCTCCTGACATATCGCCGCTGATTTTATCTGCATTGGTTACAATAAAAATAAGATGAGCAGAACCTAAGAAAAACATAATAAAACCTGTAAAAGCTTGAACCCACCATAACGAAGTATCGCTGTGATTCATTTTTTTACTGTGTGTTCTTAGTATTTGATACTGACGGTAATTAATAGGAAATTTTCTCATTGCAAGTAAAGCATGAACGAAAAAAACCACTAAAACACAGGCGGCTAAAAATGAAGTAAGATAACTCATAACAGGATTATCGTAAACAAATTTTAATTCTAAAAAATGTACCACAGAATTAAAAAAATCCTCACTGACTAAAATTGTAGAAACAAAAAGCATATGCACCCACATAAAAAGACCTAAAAAAAGCCCTGAGGCGCTTTGGATAAAGTCTAATTTCGCAGGCATTTTACTTTTTTTGCCCTCAATGCTCTTACCCAAATAACCTTCGATAAGCTCACGCATCTTTACTCCTTTGTAAAAAGAAATTAAAAAAATCCATTTCATTATATTACAAAAGTCTTTAAGATAGATTAAATATTTACTTTTTTAAACTTTATACAAATATAAACTAACAAAGCTGTTATAAACATTATAAAACTTAAAATTTGCCCCATACTCATACCCCATAAAACAAAACCTATACCAAAATCAGGCTCGCGATAAAATTCACATATAAATCTTGCCAATGAATAAGCACCAGCATACACAAGAATCAATTCCCCTTGAAAACTTTGCTTAAATCTTGCTAAATAAACTATAATAAAAACAACAATACCTTCTAAAAATGCTTCATAAAGTTGCGATGGATGGCGCAATACTCCATCAACATAAATTCCCCAAGGCACATTTGTAATGCGACCAAAAAGCTCTTGATTTAAAAAATTTCCTATACGACCAAAAACATAAGCCAATGGAACACTTAAAGCAACCAAATCAAGAAAAATCCAAGGATTTGTTTTATATTTTTTACAAAACAATAAAGTAGCTATCAAAAATCCTATAATTGCTCCATGATAACTCATACCTCGAATACCTACAAATTCACCATTAATATAAGGATTAAAAATTTGCCAAGGATGAGTAATATAATACATAGTATTTGCATCATAAATCAAAATATATCCAAGCCTTGCACCTAAAATAACCCCTATTTCAACCCATATAAAATAACTATCCAAATGTTTTTCATTAATGTCTAGTTGAAATTTTCTTACAAAAAATTTAGCCAAAAGCAAAGCCAAAAGCAAAGCTATAACATACATAATGCCATACCAATGCACCTTTAAACCAAAGATGCTAAAAGCTATAACATTAAAATTTGAATAAATATGCTGCCAAAATTCCATATATCTTTCCTAATTTTCTTTTATAAAAATATAACAAAAAAACTTTAACTTGCTATAATTAACACAAACACATTAAATAAAGGTAAAAAATGAAAAAATATATTTTACTTGCTAGTAGTATGTTAATTTTAGCAGCTTGTGGGGGTACAAGCAGTAATTTTGTCAATGTTTCTATGCCAAATTTTAAACCCCAAGTTCCAACAAAGGTTGAACCTATTGATTCTGGAGTAAGCATTGCTCTTGAGCCTATTAATATAGAACAAAATAACAATTATTCTGATTATTTTGAAAATTCAGTGCTTAAAATTCGCATAGAAAAAGAAATTGATCTTTTAAAACAAAATTTAGAAGAGCAGATCAAAACCATCGCTCAACTAAAAGGCTATAAAATAGTTACTACTAATCCAGACTACACTCTTAAAAGTTCAATCAGTATTTATACGGAAGAAAAAAATGCACAAAAAACAAGCAATTTTATGAGTGGAGATTATGTAAAATCCAATTTAGGTATAAATTTTAAAGGTAAAATAGATTTTATAGATGCACACAATCCACAAAATTCAACTAATCTTTCAAGTAACACTAAACTAGATTCTTTAGTTGCGCTTAACTATCCTATTAAAAATGATGATGGGGTTAATATGTTTAAAACTACTATCTCTACCGTACCAACTCAACTCAATAAAGGTTTAGAGCAACCTGCTTTTGAAATTGATAAAAGTTTTTTAGCTTTTTATAAAAATACATTAAATACACTTTATAACAATCTACCAAAAGCAACAGACATAGGCAAAACTATACCTAATACAAACAGTGGTTTTAATAGTTTTGATGGCGATGCTACCTTTGAAGAAAGCTTACCTCAAACAAATTCTAATCAAAATAATACAATTGAAAACACGCCTACACAAAATATTCCTACAAATCCATCTTCAACAAATCAAAATAATCAAAGTAAAAATCAAGATGGGGTAGAAATATTTGAATGATAAAACTTGTGGGAAAATTAAACTTTCTCACACAAAAAATAAGATTTTCTTATACAAGAAAAATAACTATCATTCTACTTTAAAATCAATGCCTGTTGCATTGCATTTTTTATCATCTCTCTTTTATCTTGTATTTCAAAAAAAAGTTCAAAAGCAAAAACTCCTTGCCATAAAAGCATATCAAGTCCATCTTTAATTTTTAAATGATACTCTTTACACAATCTATAAAAAGGTGTTTCTCTGCCATAAATTACCTCAAAAGCAAATTTAGCTTTAGGTAAAATTCTATCTAAAAGCTCTCTATCACAAGGTAAATTTTCATCTTTTAATCCAGCAGAAGTTGAATTTATAACCAAATCAAAGTCAAAATCTTGCAAGTTTTTATAAAGATAAGTTGGATAAGCTAAAAAATCTTTAAATCTTTTTTTACTACGATTAGCTATATACACTTCTACGCCTTTTTGTTTTAATGCATAAGCAAGCGCCAAAGCTGTACCTCCAGCACCCAAAATCAAAGCTTTTTTTATATTATCAAAATCCTTAATAGCTTCTAAAAAACCTAAAGCATCAGTATTATAAGCGTAAATTTTATCTTCTTTTAAGCATAAAGTATTTGCAGAGCCAATATTTCTAGCAAAATCATCCTTCACATCAGCAATATCTAAAGCTTTTTCCTTAAAAGGCAAAGTAATATTAGCTCCACTAAGTCCTAATTTAAAAAAATCTTCTCTTAAACAGTTAGCATTTCTTAAATGATAGCGTGTATAAATGCTATCAAGCCCTAAGGCTTTAATAGCATTATTATGCATTCTAGGCGATTTAGAGTGAGAAATAGGATCGCCTATAACTGCTAAAAATTTCATTTTAAAGTAAAAGAAAAAGCATCTTTTGCAATATCCTTACGGATTTTAGCAAGTTCTACTGCAATATCTGCCTTTTCAAATGGTCCTATTAAAACCTTGGTAATTTCTTTACCTCCAACTGTAGTTTTATAAAGTTTATAATCATAACCTTTTTGCTTTACAGAAGCAAGTTCTTTTGATTTTTGATCCAAATTACTTACTGAGAAAATTTGCACATAAATACCCGATGCTAAACCACTTGGATGTACAGGTTTAGCATCAACATTTTTAAATAAATCATTTGCATTTTGTTCTTTTTTAGGGGTTTGTTTTGCACTTTCTTTTTCTTTTTTTACAGCTGTTTGTTTTTTTGCTTCTTCTTTAGGTTTTGCAGTTTGTGTTACTTCTTGTTTAGGAGTACTTGCTTGTGGAGTGGTATTTTCTGAAGTAGTTGCTGTTGGTTCTGCTGGAACTTCTTGATCAGGCATAGCAAAATTTGTAGTATCATTGTTATTTGAACTAGAGGTTGTTGTATTTTGAGTTGTATTTTGTTCATCTTGAAATTGTTTTCTTAATGCCTCAAATTGATCTTCTGCTGAAGTATTATCTGTAATTGGCATACTTTCAAAAGAAGTATCATTGTTATTGTCTTGAGTTGCTATAGGTTCACTTGGCAATACACTTTGATTTTGCGTATTTTCATCACCACTACCATTAATAAGCTTCATAACTATCATGATAGCTAAAAACAAAATAACTAAAGCAATAACTCGTAAAAGAATTTTTTTTACTTTTTCACTTTTATTACTTTTTTCTAAAATAATATCATCAAATTCATTTTTTTGATTTTCCATAATTTGTCCTTTCTTACATATGCTTAGACCAAGAACTTCCTCGTTCTTTTTGATAAACCTCATAAGGCAATATTAAAATATTAAATTCCCTAGGTACATCCATGCTAGGAAACACCTTCCATTCTACTGGCATTTTACTTGCAAACATCATTGAAAGTTTAGACGCTAAAGAATAACCTTCGTTTAACGCCGTATGTCCTTTATGAATATAAAGATGTAAATGTCCTGGAGTTTTAGTCTTATAGGCTGTGAAATTTATAAAACCTTCTTCTCTTAAAATAAGTTGTGCACGGTGATAAAATCTTTCAGCATTAAAACCATTATAATCAAAGACAATATTTTCTACTTTATTATCTTTTGTTATTAAATCATGAGCGACAACAATTTTTTTAGCAGCGTGTTCTCTCATGACATTTAAATTTAAAGGAGCATCAACTCTTTCAAATTTATCAAAAAATAAGCGACCTCTATGTGTAATTTTATTTACAATTTTATCGCGTCTTATATAATAATGATCGCCAATTATTTTAATTAGCGACATATCCATTGGTGAAATCAAAACATAGCCCTTTCATAAATAATAAAATTACTTGCAAGTTTTTTTAATTCTTGTTTAATATTCTTTTGTAATTTTTCATTATTAATATCATCTAAAATATCTGCAATATAATTTGACACAATTTCCATTTCTTTTTCTTTAAAACCTCTGGCAGTAAGGGCTGGAGTTCCAAGTCTTAATCCACTTGTGATAAAAGGACTTCTAATCTCTCCTGGAACGGTATTTTTATTTGCAGTAATACCTGCATTTCCAAGAGCTAAATCTGCATCTTTTCCACTAAATTCACGATCTAAAAAACTCATTAAAATAAGGTGATTATCCGTTCCATCGCTAACAAGTTTAAATTTTCTATCCATTAAAACATTAGCTAAAACTTGAGCATTGGTTCTTACTTGTTTTGCATAGACTTTCCACTCATCGCTAAGATTAAATTTAAATCCTACTGCTTTTGCAGCAATTACATGCATCAAAGGACCACCTTGAATACCTGGAAAAATGGCAGAATTAATTTTTTTAGCAAGCTCTTCATCATTTGTCATAATAATACCACCTCTTGGGCCACGCAAAGTTTTATGCGTAGTTGAACTTACTACATGAGCGTGTGGAAAAGGACTTGGATGTTCGCCTGCTACAACAAGACCTGCAATATGTGCTATATCAGCAAAAAGATAGGCGCCTACTTCATCAGCGATTTCTCTAAATTTAGCAAAATCAATCACTCTTGCATAAGCACTAGCTCCACAAACTATTAATTTTGGCTTTTCTTTTTTAGCAATTTCTCTTACTTTTTCATAATCAATTCTTCCATCAAGTTCTACGCCGTAAAAACAACTTTCGTACATTTTACCTGAAGAACTTACTTTTGCACCATGAGTTAAATGTCCACCATGACTTAAATCCATTCCTAAAATTTTATCACCTGGATTAATCAAAGCCGCATAAACACCTTGATTAGCTTGAGAACCTGAATTAGGCTGAACATTAGCAAATTTACAATTAAAAAGTTTTTTACATCTTTCAATAGCTAGAGTTTCAATCTCATCAACAAATTCACAACCACCATAATATCTTTTACCCGGATAACCCTCTGCGTATTTGTTTGTCAAAATACTTCCCATAACTTCCATTACTTCAGGCAAAGTGAAATTTTCACTCGCTATCATTTCAAGACCTTCACATTGACGCTCTAACTCTTTGTTTGTCAAATCAAAAATTTCTTTATCAAACATTTCTAAACTCATTCTTTCTCCTTTAGTTCTGATTTTAATGGACGCATTGCAGGAAACAATATCACATCTCGAATAGATTTTTTATTCGTCAAAAGCATAACAAGTCTATCTATGCCTATACCCTGCCCTGCCGTTGGAGGCATTCCATAACCCAAAGCATTTACAAAATCTTCATCCATTTCGCAAGCCTCTTCATCGCCTGCATTTTTAGCTTCAATTTGTTTTAAAAATCTCTCATATTGATCAAGAGGATCATTAAGTTCATTAAAACCATTTGCCAATTCTCTTCCACAAATAAACAACTCAAATCTCTCAGCAATCTGAGAATCCTCATCGCTACGTCTTGATAAAGGACTTATGGAAATAGGAAAATCAATCACAAAAGTAGGATTGATCAATTTTTCTTCCACATAATTGTCAAAAAGTTCAGCTTGCAAATGTCCAAGTTCAAGCTTTTCATTCGCTTCAAAACCATCTGCTTTTAATTTAGTAAGAATTTTTTCCTTATCTTCGATTAAATCCCTATCTAAACCACCATACTTACAAAGTGCGTCTTTATAGGTTATTCTTTCAAAAGGTTTGGAAAAATTTACCATTTTTCCATCAAATTCTATTGTTTTTCCTAAATTAAGTTTATCCAAAAGTAAAGCAAAAAGTTCTTCGGTTAAATCCATTAAATCTTTATAATTATGATAGGCCCAATAAAATTCTATAGTTGTAAATTCGGGATTATGAGTTAAATCCATACCTTCGTTTCTAAAACAACGATTGATTTCAAAAACCGCCTCAAAACCACCTACTATAAGTCTTTTAAGATAAAGTTCTGGAGCAATTCTTAAAAATCTTTCTACGCCTAAAGAATTATGAAAAGTTACAAAAGGCTTAGCGTTTGCTCCACCTGCAATCGGATGCATCATAGGAGTTTCTACTTCTAAAAAGCCTTTATTTTCAAAAAAATGACGGATTAAACTCACCACTTTAGAACGCACTAAAAAATCTTTTCTAACTTCGACATTCATTATCATATCAACATAACGTTTACGATATCTTTGCTCAATATCTGTTAATCCATGATATTTTTCAGGTAAAGGAACAATAGCTTTTGTAGCGAGTTTTACTTCGCTTGCATGCAAACTAAATTCACCTGTTTTAGTTACAAAAGGAAAACCTTTAACCAAAACAATATCACCCACCTCTAAATTCTTTTTTAAAATCGTATAAAGCTCTTCGCCTACGCTATCTTTACTAAAATAAATTTGTAAATTTGTATCCTCATCTTCAATGTTTGCAAAAATTGATTTCCCAGCTATACGCAAAAGTTTCAAACGTCCTGCAACAACAGCATTGACACTTTCATCTCTTTTTTCAACTTGCTCTAAAATATAAGAAAATTTATCCTTAAAAGTCTTTAAAGACATTTCCTTTTCTAAAAAATGAGGATAAGGATTAATCCCTAAATTTTTTAACTCTTTAGCTTTTTCTATTCTTTGCTGCTCTAAAATATTATCAAACATTTATATTTTTACCTTTGCTTTTTGATTATTACAATCACCACAAACACCATAAAGCTGCATCAAATGCCCTGTAAGTTTAAAACCATGTTCTTTTGCAATCAAGGCTTGCTGTCTTTCTATAATAGGATTTTCAAATTCTATAATTTTTCCGCAATTTTTACATATCATATGATCATGGTGAGGTTTATTGGCAAGCTCGTATTTTTTACCTGCCGAACCAAAAGAAATGGAAGTTACCATTTCTGCTTCTTCAAGCAAATTTAAAGTACGATAAACAGTTGCAATTCCTACATTTAAATCAGGTTCAGCTTGTTTGATTTCCATATATAAACTTTCGGGTGTGTAATGAGTATCACTGTGATAAAGAGTTTTTAAAAGCACTTCTCTTTGCTTAGTATATTTAAGTCCGCCTTGTCTTAATATTTTTTTAAATCTCTCAAGTAAAACATCATATTCCACATTTTCTATCAGCATATCACTCCCCTTTTTGAGTATTGTTTAAATCACTTACAATATCTTGCAACTTTTCATTAGCATGATCTAGACTATTTTCTGTTAAAGGTTGATTCATAATAAAAGATCCCGTTTCTTTAAGTAAATTTAAAGTATAGCTATTTTTAGCAAAATTATCTAATTTATCATTTAAAAAATCGATTCTTGCTACACAAAAAACCAAAATTGCAAAAATTAAAAAGATTTTTGCTCCACCAAATATAAAGCCACCAATACGATCTAAAAAACCTAGGCCACTTAATTTAATCAACTTAGAAAGAAAATTACCCACCAATAAACAAACTATCCAAAAAATAATTAATATGGCCAAAAATCCAGCAAATCCAGCTAAGCTTTGATTTTCTATCTTATAAAAAGCACTTTGTATAAATTCAGCTGCTTGAGTTGCATATTTTGAAGCAATAAAAACACCACCAATAATACCCAAAAGTCCAAAAATTTCTTTTATCAAACCATTGATAATACCCTTAAGCCCTAAAAGCAAGGTAAATCCTAAAATAAAAGCATCAAACCAATAAAAATTCATTTCAATCACTCTCTGATTTTTTTTGTTTTAAATTTATTCTACAAATAAGCACTAAATGCTAAGTTAATCATTCTATGATTTTAGGAACAACAAAAAAATGTTCTTGTTTTTTTGGAGCACAATCTAAAACCTCATCAATAACATTGCTATTTCTTATCTCATCAATCCTCAAAGGAGCTCCACCTTTTATAGTACTCACAGTAATCTCTTGGGAATCTAAATCAAGTTCGTTTAATTTTTCAACAAAATTCACAATTTCACTTAACTGTGCAATAGTTTCATTTCTGTTTTTTGTTATTTGTAAAGCACTTAATTTTTCAAGCTTGCTTAATAATTTCTCATCTATTTGCATTTCTTAAACCTTAATAAAAAAGTTAAAATTTTGAAAATTATATCATAAAAAGCTTTAAATTGTTTAGGATATTTTGCAATTTATATGATACAATATCATAATTTTTCTATACAAAAATAAAAATATTTTTTCAAGGATAAATTTTGGGACTAAAAGATAATTTAAAAGCTGTTAAAAATGAACTTAACACAGAAGAACAATTTATAGAAAATTTTATCAAAGGAGAGAGATTTATACGCAAGTATAAATTTTATATATCTGCTGTTGTGATAATTTTAGTTGCTTGGTTTGCTGGAAATTTTATAATCTCAAAAATAAACGATTATAAAACAAAAGAAGCAAATGAAATTTATGCCAATCTAATACAAGATCCTAGCAATAAAAATCTTTTAGAACAACTTAAAAATAAAAATACTAATCTTTACACTATCTTTTTACTAAAAGAAAATATTAATGATCTTAATAATACAGCCTTTCAAAATGAACTAAAACAAATTTATAATAATGCTCAAACAAACACTTTACTTAAAAATATTATTGCATTATCTTTAGGAGATAAATCAATATTTTTAAAAAATTATGATAAATTATTAGAAGCTTACAAACTTTTAGAGCAAAATAAAATCGAAGAAGCTAATGTTTTACTTTCTCAGATAAAAGAAAATTCAAGTTTAAATCAAATAGCTAAAAATCTCAAACATTATCAAGGCATTACACAATGAAAAAAATATTTTTAACACTATTTTGTTTAATATTTCTATGTGCTTGTGGCACCAAAAGACAATATTTTGAACCAAAACAAACCGATGGAGATTTAAGTCATAATAGCAATTTAAAAAGTAAAATCGTTGATTGGAATCTAGTTTCTGCAAAACTTAGCAATAATACAGCTATCTTAAAAAATAATATTTCCATAGACAAGTTTAAACTTCCTAAAAATTATATGCTTCTAGCTTATCAAGATGGGGAATATTTTACTGCAGATAATAATGGAAATTTAAAAATTTTTGACAATTCTTATAATGAAATTTATAATTTTCAATTTGACGCTAGTGTTGTAGGAGTAGCTTCTAATGGAGATGATTTAGCCCTTGTACTTGCAAATAATACTATAGTTCTTGCAAATCGTTCTTTGGGTATTAAATTTAGTCAAACCCTAACCTCAGCTCCAGCTCAAGACAGTCGTACCGCTAATCCTATATTTTTAGACAATATCATCGTATATCCAACGCTAGATGGCAAAATTTTAATTCTTTCAAGAAACAATCTTCAAGTCATTAAAGACGTGGTTATTTCGGCAGAAAATTTTTTCAACAATGTAATCCATCTAAGCGTAATCGGAGATAAACTTATAGCAGCAACAGCTAAAAAAATCATTATTGTAAGCCCCGCTAGAACTCTTTATCTTGATGCTGACATAAAAGATGTTGCACTTAGCGATGATGGTATTTTTATACTAGAAAAAGATGGCACTATTATTAAAACTGATTATAACTTAAGAAAAATTGCGGAAAAAAAATTTGAATTTGCTATTTTTGTAAAAAGTAATATATACAATAATTATTTATATATTTTTGAAAAAACAGGCTATCTTATCAAAATGAATCTAAATTTAGATAATACACAAGTATTTAAACTTTCAGAAGCTATTGATAAAATTTCTTTCATGGGGAATGGTAAATTTTACTACGGAGATAAAATTTTAGATTTGTTATGATAAAAATTTTAGAACAAACAATAAAGTCTTTAAAATTAAATTTAAAGCCCTATGACTTAAGTATGTTGACTAGAAAAAAAAGTTATATTTGTGCTAAAGATCAAAATAACATTCTTTTTATGTATACAGGAAAAACAAAATTTTTAATGAAAGATGCCTTATTTTTAGAAAATCTAGCACAGCAAATTAACATAAATAACAAATATTTTTTTAGCATGGCTTCTCTTTGCTCTAAAGCAAAAAATCATCTAGAAATGAAAGGATTTAATATCTATGTTGCTCTGTGATATTGGGAATTCAAATGCTAATTTCCTAGATGATAACAAATATTTTACTCTTAGTATAGATCAGTTTTTAGAATTTAAAAATGAACAAAAAATTTTTTATATCAATGTCAATGAACATCTCAAAGAACATTTAAAAAATCAAAAAAATTTTATCAATCTTGAACCTTATTTTTTATTTGATACAATTTATCAAGGATTAGGAATCGATCGCATAGCAGCTTGTTATACTATTGAAGATGGGGTTGTTGTAGATGCAGGTAGTGCTATTACAATTGATATTATTTCTAATTCTATACATCTTGGTGGTTTTATCTTACCAGGTATTGCAAATTATAAAAAAATTTATAGCCATATTTCACCACGATTAAAAAGTGAATTTAACACTCAAGTTAGTCTTGATGCATTCCCGCAAAAAACTATGGATGCTTTAAGTTATGGTGTTTTTAAAGGAATTTACCTACTGATAAAAGATGCCGCTCAAAATAAAAAGCTTTATTTCACTGGTGGAGATGGACAATTTTTAGCAAATTATTTCGATCACGCAATTTATGATAAACTTTTAATCTTTCGAGGAATGAAAAAGATTATAAAAGAAAATCCCAATTTACTTTATTAAAAATGTTACAAAAATTCTCATTGATATCAAACCTTAATGAAATTTAACTTTTTGTAAAACAAATTCAATTAAACTTTATTTAGAAAAAAGTTTATTAAAATAAAAAAAGGAAAAACAATGGGTCAACAAGAATTTGATGTGCTTGTCATCGGAGCTGGAATTTCGGGAGCAGCATTATTTTACGAGCTTGCAAGATATACAAATATTAAAAATATTGCTTTGATAGAAAAATATAATACAGCTGCAACATTAAATTCTAAGGGAACGAGTAATTCTCAAACCATTCATTGTGGAGATATTGAAACCAATTATACTTTAGAAAAAGCGCGAAAAGTAAAAAGAACAGCTGATATGATAGTTAAATATGGACTCATGCAAAATGCGCAAAATAATTTCATGTTTTCTCATCAAAAAATGGCTCTAGCTGTTGGAGATATAGAATGTGATTATATGAAAAAACGCTATGAAGAATTTAAAGAACTTTATCCTTATATAAAATTTTTCGATAAAGCAAAAATCAAACAAATTGAACCCAAGGTTGTTTTAGGAGAAGATTGCAATCAAGATAGACCTGAAAATATCTGTGCCATGGGTGTTGAAAGCGGCGAGGTTTTTACAACTGTAGATTTTGGGAAAATGAGTATAAATCTAATAGAACAAGCCCAAAAACAAAATAAAAATACTTTCGTTGGCTTTAATCAAGAAATTATTCACATAGAAAAAAAAGATGATATTTTTATATTAAAAACCTCAAATCATCAAGAATACCATGCCAAAAGCGTAGTTGTCAATGCTGGGGCGCACTCTTTATATTTAGCACATAAAATGAACTTAGGTATGGATAAGTCTTGTTGGCCTGTTGCAGGAAGTTTTTATTTAACCAAACAAAAACTTTTAAATGGCAAAGTTTATATGGTGCAAAATCCTAAACTTCCATTTGCAGCCCTTCATGGAGATCCTGATTTGCTTGCTGATATGAACACTCGCTTTGGACCTACTGCACTTGTTATTCCAAAACTAGAACGTTATCATGGTCTAAAATCAGTTCCAGAATTTTTTGAAGCACTAAAACTTGATAAAACTGTTTTAAAAGTAACTTTTAATATGTTTAAAGATGCAACAATTAGAAATTACATCTTTTATAATTATCTTTTTGAACTACCTTTTATTGATAAAAGCTTATTTGTTAAAGATGCCAAAAAAATAGTCCCAAGTCTTAAAGCAAGCGATATTTATTATGCGAAAGGTTTTGGAGGCGTAAGACCACAAGTTATTGATAAAACTAAAGGAGAATTAATGCTAGGTGAAGCAAGCATCACAGAAACCCCTGGTATTATTTTCAATATGACTCCAAGTCCTGGGGCAACAAGTTGTTTAGGAAATGCTGAAAGAGATGCAAAGCTTATATGTAATTACCTAGGAATGGAATTTAACGAAGATAAATTTTCTTCAGAATTATTGTAATCATTTTGTTTCTATTTTTAGCTACAATAATTTCAAAAGGAGTTTACCATGCTTAAAAAAACAAAAATTGTAGCCACAGTAGGTCCAGCAAGTGAAAAGGAAGAAATTCTACGCCAAATGATTATCAATGGTGTAAATGTTTTCCGTTTAAACTTTTCTCATGGAACACATGAGTATCATAAAAAAAACTTAGATACCATAAGAAAAGTAGCTAAAGAATTGCATACTCGTATTGGAATTTTACAAGACATTAGCGGTCCTAAAATTCGTACAGGTGAACTTAAAGAACCATTTGAATTAAAAAAGGGTGATAGACTTGATTTTTATCGTGAAACAATTTTAGGGGAGAAGATTGCTCAAAATCATTACAAAATCAGTATTAATCAAAAATCCATTTTAGATATGTTAAAAATTGATGAATATATTTATCTATATGATGGATCAATTCGTGCTAAAGTAGTAAGCATAGATGATCAAAAAATTGAAACCATTATAGAAAATGATGGTTTTTTAAACTCAAATAAAGGTATTAATTTTCCGAATACTAAAATCAATATTGATGTTATTACACAAAAAGATAAAAATGATTTACTTTGGGGTATAAAAAATGAAGTAGATTTTTTAGCAATATCTTTCGTACAAAATGCGCACGATATTGATGAAGTTCGTGAAATTTTAGCACAAAATAACGCAAAAATATCTATTTTTGCAAAAATTGAAAAATTTGATGCAGTAGAAAATATTGATGAGATTATTAAATCTAGCGATGGTATAATGGTTGCAAGAGGAGACTTAGGTATTGAGGTACCTTATTATAAAGTTCCTAATATCCAAAAAGAAATTATACAAAAAGCAAACAATGCCTCTAAGCCTGTTATTACTGCGACTCAGATGCTTTTTTCATTAGCCAAAAGCAAAACCGCCACAAGAGCTGAAATTTCAGATGTTGCAAATGCTGTTTTAGATGGAACAGATGCAGTAATGCTAAGTGAAGAAAGCGCCGTTGGTATAGATCCTGCAAACGCTGTTGATATAATGTGCCAAACTATAATAGAAACAGAAAAACGCTATCCATATAACAAATTTAATGATTTTAATGATTTAGACAATACAGATAAAATCATGCGTTCTTCAGCTCATCTTGCAACAGATCTTAACGCTGATGCTATTTTTTCTTTAACAAGTAGCGGAAAATCTGCTATTAAGATTGCAAGATATCGTCCAAATATAGAAATCATAGCAGTAGGGCATTCTGAAAAAACCTTAAACTCTTTAAGTATAGTTTGGGGAGTTAATCCTGCAATCTTGGTTAACAAAAGTAATGAACTTACAGAATTATTAAAAGACTCTGTAAGATCAAGTGTTGAAAAAGGTTTTATGGATGAAGACAAATGCTATCTTCTAACTGCAGGCTTTCCAACAGGAGTAGAAGGTACTAGCAATCTTATCCGCATTCTCAATAAAGAGCAAATTGCTTATTATCTACAATAAAACATTAAATTCCTTTGAAAATAAGGAATTTAATGTCCTTATAAATTTTTTAAGCCAAAAGTCGATATAAATTAAAGCCTCACACAAAGGAGCAAATATGCAAGTGAATACTTTTTCAAATATCGCTAGCATGGCACAAACACAAGTTAGCAATAAGAAGGCAGATGATGCTAAGGAAAACACAAAAGACAAAAATGTTCAAAGTGCTAATTCTAGCAAGGATGTAGATAAAAATACCCTTGAAAAATTAAATGCACTTGGTGGAAAAGGCATTACACAAATTTACCTAGTTCAGTTTCAACAGCAAACAATGAATGCTGTAATAGATTCGAGCAATGCCCAAACTGGACTAGATAGTCTTTTAAATGGTGCCAATTTAGATACTGCGAAATCTATACTTACAAATATTGATTTTGCATCCTTAGGCTACAGTGGCAAAAATCCACTTGATATGAATACAGATGAACTTCAACAACTTGTAAGTGAAGATGGTTTTTTTGGAGTGGAAAATACAGTCAATCGCATCGCGGATTTTGTTATTAAAGGCGGTGGCGATGATGTTGAAAAATTAAAAAAAGGTCTTGAAGGTATGAAAAAAGGATTTGAGCAAGCAGAAAAAATGTGGGGTGGAGAACTTCCTCAAATCAGTCAAGATACAATAGATGCGGCACTTAAAAAAGTTAGCGATCGCATCGATGAACTAGGCGGAAAAACTCTAGATCTTCAAGCTTAACTAAAAATGCTTAGAAATTTCTAAGCATTTTTAGTTGTTATTAATATCAAAAGTAAAAAATTCACTCTTAAAATTATTAGGTAAAGTTTTATACTGAGATATCGCAGCTTCATAGTTCTTTACTTCTTGATACAACATACCAAGAGCTGCTTTACTCTCTTTGTTATTTTTATCTGTAAGTTTAGAAAGCTGCAAAAGCGCTATAGCTGAATTTGGATTATTTGCACCTACGGCTGCTACGGCTGCTAAAAATAAAGTTTTAGTATCTTTAGCTCCATAATCATCAATCAAAGAATTATAAAGCGCATAAGCCTCCTCGTATTGCTGTGCAAAAATATCCAAATAAGCTAAAGTTTGTAAAATACCCTCATCTTTTGCTCCTGAAACATTAATCAACTCTTTAAATTTCTGTCTTTCTAAATTTAAAAGCCCTGCAATATGCATTAAATTAACATAAAATTCCCTAGCTATATTTGGCCCACCAAAAACACTACGATAATCAAGTTTTAAATTTTTAAAATGAATTTGAGCATTTTGAGCATATTCTTTAATATTTAAATTTGAATTTAAAGAATTAAAATACAAAATATTTGCCAAAATATCTTCAGGCAACTCTGAACGCAATTTAGCAATTTTCACATCTACTTGATTATTAAGGTTATTATTTTTAGCAACAATAGCTTCAAAAATCAAACTCAAAGGCGTATCTTTTTTTGTTTCATCTAAATAAGGAAGCATAGAAATATAATTATTATTAACTAAAAATAACATACTTTTTTGCATATTAGCTTTAAAATTAGAATCAGCAGCTATATTATCAAGAATTTCATTGTAAAGTTTAGTTATATCAATATCAATTAATTTTGCACAAAACATAGCAAAAGCACCTGCTAAGTAATTTTTAGGATTAAGATGATATGAACTTGAAAAATGCTTATAAGCAAGTTCATAATTTTGCATTTGGGCATAAGTTAAAGCCAAATTATAATGTAAAATACTATGTTCTGGATAATCCTTGATAAGTTTTTGAAATTCTTGGTTAGCAAGGCGTAACTTCTGATTTAATGCATAGTTAATAATATTGGCAATTTTTACATTGGTAGATGAAAGAGCTTTGCTTATATTAAGATAAATTCCCGCATCAGTACTATCATCTACGAAATCTGTAACATTAGCTTTTTTAATATATAAAGCAGCCTGCTTACTATCAAAAACCTGATAAGGTGCAAAATAAAAAAGCAAATCGAATTGATCTTTTTGTTTTTTTAACAAATCTTTTGAAAAAGAATTTTGAGCAACTGCTATATTAAAAAGATCCTTATTTAAACGAACTTGAATTTTATAAGTATCTAAAATCTTATATCTATCTTTATCGTTATCATAAGAATTTTGCAAGCGCACTAACATATCTTGATAATTTCCTGTTTTAATATCAACCAATGTTAAAGCCGCTAAACTCTGATTAAAATCTCTTTCAATTTTCATCGCTGTGCTTAAAGCGACTTTAGCTTTAGCATATTCTCCTATTCTAGCGTATAAAAGACCTAAAGATAAACTAGATTCAAAATTGCCTTGAGAATTTAATTGCTGTATAGCCTTGGAATCAAAGTCCATTTTTGCATAAATTTTAGCAGACAAATACTTTGCAACATCAGAATACGGCTCCACATCTGTTCTTTGCAACATTTGTAAGGCCTCAGGGTAATATCCTTTGTAATAATTAATCAAGCTTAAATAATAATCATATAATTTTGATTTTCCTTCTTTTGGAAGATACACTTGAGCTAAATCAATATAATATCTAAATTTTTCCTTATCATTAAGCTTTAAAGCACAAACAGCAGCATTGATAGCAGCTACACTTTGATTTTCTCCATTGGCTATAGCTTTCTTGAAGCTTTCAAAAGCTTCTTGGAATTTATTCTCATTCATTTGAGAAACGCCTAAATTATAATTAGATAAAGATTCGTTATATACGGCAACTTGCTCATAAACTTTTAAAGCCTGTTCAACCTCACCCTTTAAATATAAAGCATTTGCTTTTTGGATCATACCATCAATTCTTTGCATATCATTGTATTTATATGATTCATCAGGCATAACAACAGGTTGTTCTAAAGGCTTAGAAGCTATAATATCTGGTTTAATTTTTCCTTCACTAAAAGTTAAATAAAAAAGTGTAAAAACTAAAATGCAAATAATCCCCAAAGATAAACCCACAAGAGACATAAACTTACGATCTTTATACCAAGGCGTAGGCTCTTGACTTTCAACTTCTTCAAAAGTTGATACATCTTCAGGCGCACTTTCTCTTGTAAATTTAAAACCACTATCACTATTTTCTTGAGGTAATTCTTCTGGCAATGATGCAAATTCTTCATCTTCTGGAGCTTGCCCCTCTTGCCCCTTAAATCCCTCTAAACTCTCATCAAGTCTTGGTTGATTTAAGCCATCTTCGGGTTTTTCTAGTATTATATCTTCTTGTTCAGCCATCTATACTCTTTAAAAATATTTTTTCAAAGCATCAGGAATATGAATTTTTCCTTCTTTATCTTGATAATTTTCCATAATCGCTACCAAGGTTCTTCCTACTGCCAAAGATGAGCCATTAAGAGTGTGAACGAGTTCATTTTTTCCTTGTTCGTTTTTATAGCGAATTTTAGCGCGTCTTGCTTGAAAATCACGACAATTTGAAACCGAGCTGATCTCACGATATTTATTTTGTCCTGGAAGCCACACTTCAAGATCTACAGTTTTTGCCGCACTAAAACCCAAATCTCCGGTGCAAAGCATCAAATGTCTATGCGCTAAACCTAAAGAACTCAGCAAATCACTTGCACACTCAAGCATTTCATTAAACACGCTATCACTTTGCTCAGGTTTAGTGATACTTACAAGCTCTACTTTTTCAAACTGGTGTTGTCTTATAATACCTCTTGTATCACGCCCTGCACTGCCTGCTTCTTTTCTAAAACAAGCACTATAACAAGTCATTTTTATCGGTAAAGTTTCACTAGCTAAAATTTCTCCGCTGTAAAGATTGGTTACTGGAATTTCAGAAGTTGAGATCAAATACAAATCCTCATCATCTACCTTATACATATCTTCTTTAAATTTTGGCAACTGACCTGTCCCAAACATAGTAGCACCATTTACCAAAAAAGGTACATTAACAAATTCAAATCCACGACTTCTATTAAAATCTATCATATAATTTACCAAAGCACGACTTAATAAAGCTCCTTCGTTCTTAAGCACACAAAAACGGCTTTGTGAAATTTTTACCCCGCGCACAAAATCAAGCCAATTTAAACTCTCACCTAATTCAAAATGTTCTTTTGGAGTAAAATCAAAGCTAGGCGGATTTAATACTTTTTTAAGCTCTACATTTTCATCTTCATCTTCACCCACAGGCACACATTCATCAGGGATATTTGGGATGGCATGAGCGATTTCTTCAAGCTCATTTTCTAAAACATTTACTTTAGCGCTTTGCTCATTAATTTTGCTTTTATTTTCACTTAATTTTGCTTTTAAACTTTCTTTATCTTCGGCTGTAGCAAGCTCTTTACTGAATTTATTTTGAAAAGCTTGAAATTCTTCTAAAGTTGTTTTTTCTTTTTTTAAACTTGCAAAAAGTTCAGCAAGTTTTTTTAAGATATTTTCATCAACTTTTTTATTTTTTAACTTTTTAGCCACTTCATCAAAATTATTTTGCAAATTTTTTAAATCTAGCATTTTCTACTCCTTAAAGTCCGATTTTTTCATAAATTTTTTGCATTTTTTCTTGGGCGATTTTTCTTGCTTTTGTCGCACCAAAATCCAAAATTTCTTTCAAATGCGAAGGCTTTTCTAAAAGCTCATTATATTTTTCTCTTGCTTCTTTAAAATAAGCATTTACAAGCTCGTTTAAATACATTTTAAAATGTCCATAACCCTCACCACCTTTTTCATAGCGTATTTGTAATTCTTTTTGCCCTGATTCATCTAAAAAAAGCTTTGCGATTTTAAAAATATTGCAGTTTTCATGATCTTTTGGATCTTCTAAAGCGGTGCTATCTGTAACTATGGAAGAAATTTGTTTTTTTAAGGTTTTTTCACTGCTAAAAATATCTATAGTATTTTGATAAGATTTACTCATTTTTGCCCCATCAGTGCCTACAACTACAGCTACTTCTTCATTAACTTTAGCCTTTGGAAGGGTAAAAATTTCACCCCATTCATTATTAACTTTTAAAGCAATATCACGTGCGATTTCAACATGTTGGATTTGATCTTTTCCCACAGGAACAATTTGTGTATCAAAAAGTAAAATATCAGCTGCCATTAAAACAGGATAAGAAAAAAGCCCATGTGAAGCACTAAGCCCCTTAGCAACTTTATCCTTGTAACTATGCGCACGCTCTAATAAACCCATAGGAGTAAATTGCGATAAAATCCAATAAAGCTCCATAACTTCCTTAACATCACTTTGCAACCAAAAAACGCTTTTTTGAGGATCTATACCAAGGCTTAAAAAAGCCGCAGCAGCTTTTAAGGAATTTTGTTTAAGTTTTTCTCCATCTTGAGAAGAAGTCATGGCATGATAATTAGCAATAAACATAAACATTTGGCTTTTTTCTTGTGCATCTACCATTTGCTTAATCGCACCAAAATAATTACCTATATGCAAATCGCCACTTGGCTGAAGGCCTGTTAATACTCTCATTTTATCACCTTTTTAATCTCGCTTAAAAGCTCATCTATATTTTTATTTTCTATATTTAAAATAAAATTTGCCTTTTGTTCATACTTGCTTAAACGCTCATTATATAATTTTTTTGCTTTAATTTCATCATAAAATAAAGGTCTTTTAGAAATTTCATCTTTGTCTAAACGCTTTTTTAAATATTCAAAATCTGCTTTTAAATAAATACAAAAACCTGCTTTTTCTAAATTTGAAACATTAACAAAACCCCCGCCTGTAGCAATACAAGCTTTCTCACAAGAACTAAAAAAATCAGCCATTTTTTGCTCTTGTTCTCTAAAAAAATTTTCCCCTTTTTGTTCAAAAATTTCACTGACTTTTTGATTAAATTTTTGTTCTATTAAAAAATCACTATCTAAAAAAACAAGATCTAAATCCTTAGCTAAAGCTCTTGCTAAAGTGCTTTTTCCAGAACCCATAAATCCTATAAAAACGATATTTTTAGCTTTCATCATTTTCTTTACTGCCCTTTTTACGCGAAGCAATCACTAAAGGCACACCTTCAAAATTAAATTCTTTTCTGATTTGATTTTGTAAATAACGCTTATAGCTAAAATGCAAGGCCTTAGGACGATTCATAATAAGTGCAATTTTTGGCGGTGCTAAGTCATATTGTACTGCATAATAAATTTTAACCAATTTCCCATAATCATGCGGCAAAGGATGTGCTCTTGTGGCATTTTCTATCAAGGTATTAAGCTTAGAAGTTTGGATTTTTTGAGTGAAATTTTCAAAAATTTGCAAAATTTTATCGAGTAAAACATGCACCCTTTTTCCACTTAAAGCTGATACGCTAATCACGGGTGCGTAAGCTAGAAATTTAAAACGATCAAGACGCAATTCTTTTACAGTCTTATCAAAATCCATCTCACTTTTATCCCATTTATTTAAAACAATAATCACACCTAAATAATGCTTAGCCACAAGCCCAGCAATGCGTTCATCAAGCTCGTTAAAGCCCTCATGCGCATCTAAAACCAAAAGTGCTATTTGAGAATGAGATAAAATTTTTTCCGTGCGATTTAGGGCAAAGCGTTCGAGTCCTTGAATTTTACCCCTTTTTCTAATACCTGCAGTATCAACAAATTCTATCACTTTATCTTTATGAACTACACTTTCATTAACAGGATCTATAGTAGTTCCTGCAATAGAACTTACAACACTGCGTTCTTGTTTAACCAAAGCATTTAAAAGACTTGATTTTCCAACATTTACACGCCCTACAATACCCACTCTGATATGATTTTGATCGACTTCTTTAAATTGAAATTCTTTTCCTTCTTCATAATGCTCTAAAAAATCTTCTAAATTTTCTTCTTCATCGGGGATTAAAAACTCTTCATGTAAAAATTTTTCAAGCCATTCATAAAGTTCATCTAAGCCTACATTATGGGTTACTGAAAGATTAAAGATTTCCTTTACGCCAAAATTTGCAAACTCCCAAGCCCTTTCTTCATCTTTTTTATTATCTACTTTATTAATCACTAAGGCTATAGGTTTTCCAAGTTTTTTTAAAGAATAAAAAAACTGTCTATCCTCATCATCAGGCGCTAATTTCCCATCAACTAGATAAAGTATGATATCGCTTTCTTTAGCTACTTTTAAAGTGTTTTTTTTCACATTTTTAAAAAGTTCATCACTTTCATCAAGCCCCCCACTATCAATAAGCATGGCTTTTTTTGAATGAATATGAATTTGCGTTTTATTTGTATCTCTAGTTGTGCCTGAAATATCACTTGTAATAGCTATTCTTTGTCTTGCCATTCTATTAAAAAGGCTTGATTTTCCCACATTTGGCTTACCTATAAGTATAATGCTTTGCATTTTTTTCCTAGAAAATTATATTTTTAAAATTATATAAAATTTGGCTTAATATTAAGCAAAAAAAGACTAGAATTAACCCAGATTTTAGTCAAGGAAAAAAAATGCTAAAAGTAATCAAGCATAATTTAGGAATTTATTTCATGATTTTAGCATGTTTGGATTTTGCACTTATGGGAGCTTGTGCAAAAATTCTTAGCAAGGAAATGAGTTCTATAGAAATTATGTTTTTTAGAAATATCATAGGAATTTTTTTCATAGCCTATCTTTTAAAACGATCTAAGGCACATAAAGAAGGGGGATATTTTTGGCTCTTGGTATTTCGTGGAGTAGTAGGCACGCTTTCACTATATATGTTTTTCTATAATGTTTCAAATATTACACTAGGTGGAGCTTTTGCTTTTCAAAAAACTGCTCCTATTTTTATTACTTTAATAGCTTTTGTTGTTTTTAAAGAAAATATTGGCATCAAAGGCTGGATAGGAATTTTAATAGCATTTGATGGAGTGCTTTTAATCGCTCAGCCTTGGGCTCATAATTTAAATCATTCAGGCTTTGATTTAAAAAATTCAGTTATAGGTATCACGAGTGGATTTTTAGCCGCTTTAGCTCTTACAAGTGTAAGAGAACTTAGAAAATCTTACACTACAGAACAAATTGCCTTTTCTTTTATCCTTTTAGGAACCTTAATGCCTTTAATTTCTATGATCAGTGCTGAATTTTTTGAACCACAGCATCTTGATTCTTTACATTTAGATTTCATTCTAGCACCTTTTGTGATGCCAAGTCTTACAGCTTGGCTTATCATTGCCATTATGGGAACTTTAGGCACCATTTATCAAATTCATGTCACTAAAGCTTATGGTATCGCTAAACAAGCAGGAGTGGTTGCCGGAGTTAGTTATCTTGATGTAGTATTTAGTATGATAGTTGGGATAATTTTGGGAGATAATTTACCAAGTACTATGGTTTTTTTAGGTATAATAGGCATTATTTTTGGTGGATTAATTTTAGTTAAGAACAAAGGAAAAAAATGAAAAAAATGATACTCATTGCTGGTCCTTGCGTGATAGAAAGCAAAGATTTGATTTTTAAAGTTGCTGAACAGTTAAAAAATTTTAATGAAAATCCAAATATAGAATTTTATTTCAAATCAAGTTTTGATAAGGCCAATCGCACAAGTATTAATTCTTTTAGAGGTCCTGGTCTTGAAGAAGGATTAAAAATTTTACAAAGCGTAAAAGATGAATTTGGTATGAAAATCTTAACCGATATACACGAAAGCAATCAAGCAAACCCTGTAAGTGAAGTAGCTGATGTCTTGCAAATTCCTGCTTTTTTATGTCGTCAAACTGATTTACTTGTAGCCGCAGCAAAAACTAAGGCAAAAGTTAATATCAAAAAAGGACAATTTTTAAACCCAAGCGATATCAAATACAGCGTTAAAAAAGTTCTACAAACCCGTGGCATAGAAGATGAAGGCTATGAAGCTGCTCAAAAAAATGGTGTTTTTGTAGCTGAAAGAGGAGCTAGCTTTGGCTATGGAAATCTAGTAGTAGATATGCGTTCTTTAGTTATCATGTGTGAATTTGCTCCAGTTATTTTTGATGCTACCCATAGTGTACAAATGCCAGGGGCTGCAGGTGGAAGTAGCGGAGGGAAAAGCGAATTTGTAGAACCTTTAGCAAGAGCGGCAGCAGCCGTAGGCATAGATGGCTTTTTCTTTGAAACACATATTAATCCTTGCGAGGCTTTATGCGATGGATCTAATATGCTTAATCTTACACGCCTTAAAAATTGCGTTAATACATTACTAGAAATACAAAATATCATAAAGGAAAACAAATGAATATTATTGAAGGAAAATTAAATTTAGACTCAAATACAAAAATTGCTATCATTAATGCAAGATTTAATCATATCATCACAGATCGCCTTGTAGAAGGAGCAAAAGATGCTTTTTTAAGACACGGAGGCAAAGAGGAAAATCTAAGCCTTATACTTGTTCCTGGTGCTTTTGAACTTCCGTATGCGTTAAAAAAAGCTATAGAAAGCAAAAAATTTGATGCAATTTGTTGCGTAGGTGCAGTAATTCGTGGCTCAACTCCGCATTTTGACTATGTTTCAGCAGAAACCACCAAAGGCATAGCCAATGTGAGTTTAAATCATAATATCCCTGTAAGCTTTGGTGTTTTAACTACAGATACAATAGAACAAGCCATAGAAAGAGCTGGAAGCAAAGCAGGCAATAAAGGCTTTGAAGCTATGACAACTGTAATCGAGATGTTAAATTTAAGCAAGGAGCTTTAATGGCAACGCGTCATCAAGTTCGCCAAAGCGTCATCTCCTTGCTTTATGCTTTTGAGTTAAATTCTCAAAACAACGTTTTTGTAGATGAAATTTTAGATGAAAAAAAAATACGCAATGAACAAAAAAATTTTACTTTAAATTTATATAATGGAATTTTAGATAATTTAAACAATATTGATGAAACCTTAAATTCATTTCTAAATGATAATCAAATTACAGCTTTAGGACATGTAGAAAGAGCTATACTAAGACTTGGAGCTTATGAGTTACTTTTTACCGATACTCCTAGCGCCATTGTCATCAATGAGGCTATAGAACTTGCTAAAGAACTTGCTAATGACAATTCTCCAAAATTTATAAATGGAGTTTTAGATGCCTTAATAAAGGCTAAAAAATGAAGCTTTGTGTCGCACTTGATCTTTCTACAAAAGAAGAATGCTTACAACTTGCCAAAGAATTAAAAAATTTAGACATATGGTTAAAAGTAGGTTTAAGAGCATATTTAAGAGATGGTTTTAAATTCATAGAAGAACTTAAAAAAGTTGATGATTTTAAAATATTTCTTGATCTTAAAATTCATGATATTCCCAACACTATGGCAGATGCTTGCGAAGAAGTATCAAAACTTGGTGTTGATATGATCAATATCCACGCAAGTGCTGGAAAAATAGCCATACAAGAAGTTATGACACGGCTTAGCAAATTTTCAAAAAGACCTTTAGTTTTAGCAGTTTCTGCTCTTACGAGTTTTGATGAAGAAAATTTCTTTAGTATTTATAGACAAAAAATTGAAGAAGCTGTAATTAATTTTTCAAAAATATCCTATGAAAATGGACTTGATGGTATGGTATGCTCTGTTTTTGAAAGCAAAAAAATTAAAGAGCACACAAGTTCAAATTTCTTAACCCTTACTCCTGGAATTCGTGCTTTTGGAGAAACAAGTGATGATCAAAAACGTGTTGCTAATCTTGCAATGGCTAGAGAAAATTTGAGTGATTATATCGTTGTGGGAAGGCCTATATATAAAAATGAAAATCCTAGGGCTGTATGTGAAAAAATTTTAAACAAAATACACAGAAAAAATATAAGCGAAAACGATATAGAGCAAAATTATGAAGTAATTCAGCAAAAAGAATGGGATATGTGTAATCACTTTGAAGAATGGATTAAAACTCAGCCTGATAAAGAACATGCTTTAAAAGAATTTTATGCTAAGTGTGGGATAAAATATTGAATTATCAACAATTAGAATGCGATTACTTTAATCTTTACAATCAGTTTCTTAGCGTGGATTTTCAAATTTCATTATTTGAAAAAGATCATAAAGGTTTAATTAAAGATTTTATATTTTTTTATTATCAAATTTTAAAACAAAAAGACTTGAGCTACTTGCTTGAGGTAAGAAATAAAATTTCCCTGAAAGTTTATAATTATATGCAAGAGCACTCCACTTCTCCAAAAGATTTAAGTCTTATTTGTCTAAGAGAAAATAAACATATTAAATTTTTTCAAATATTTTACAAGGCTCTCGCTTATTTTGTAGCCTTTAGAAAAAAACTTGATGGAGAACAAAAAATTAAAAATTTGATTTCAAATATCAATGACTGTTTTGGCTATCATTTCTTGAATTCTGACTTTAACAATCTTCAAAATTTTCAAAAAAGCGATTTGTTCACCTTACCTGAAAAACATCTTAAATATTTTCACTTCGCCATGATTCATCTTTGTTTCATGGTTTTAAATCCTTTAAATTTTAAAGACTCTAATCGGCATCTTGATAAAGCGATTAATTATCTTGTCGATGGAACTTTTGAAATTTATGAGCTCATCTTTAAAGAATATTTTTTATTGTTTTCAAAAGATAAAGAGCTCAAGGATGAATTTAGAAAATTAAAAAAATTAGAATTTAAAATTCTAATGCAAGAAACTTCAAAAATTAAACTACTTAATCACTATAAAGAATTTTGCGAAGAAATATTCTACAATATAGAACTTGAAAAAATCACACAAAATTAATCCTGTATTAACATTGTTATAGTTTAATAATAAAAATTTTTAATAAGGAAAAATTATGCTTATAACACCTGAAAAACTTTATAAACAAAGGAGAAATTTTTTAAAACTTGGAGCGGGTGCTTTAATAAGTTCAAGCGTGCTTGCTTCTAAACTATCTGCTTTAAATTTCGCAAGCGATACTAATCCAAACAAACTTGAAATCAGCGATGAAGAACTGGCTACAAATTATGTCAATTTTTATGAATTTTCAACAGATAAAAGAAAGGCTGTATCATTGGCACAAAATTTCAATACTCAAAATTGGAAAATCGATATCAGTGGAGAAATAGAAAAACCTTTAACTTTAAGCATGGAAGATATTTTAAAATTTCCACTAGAAGAAAGAATTTATCGTTTTCGCTGTGTTGAAACTTGGTCTATGGTGGTACCTTGGGTAGGCTTTGAATTGCGTCGTTTGATTGAAATGGCAAAACCTACAAGCGAGGCAAAATTTGTTAAATTTACCACTCTTTTAGATAAGAGCCAATTTCCCGATCAAGACGCTTTATTTCCAACTATAGACTATCCTTATGTAGAAGGACTTCGCATGGATGAAGCTATGCATCCTCTTACCTTGCTTGCAGTAGGAATGTATAAAAAAGCCTTAAAGCCTCAAAATGGCGCTCCAATACGCCTTGTTGTTCCTTGGAAATATGGCTTTAAAAGTATTAAATCCATAGTTAAAATAGAATTTACCAAAGAACAGCCTAAATCCACTTGGGAAAGTTACGCTCCAAGTGAATATGGTTTTTATGCTAATGTCAATCCTAATGTTTCTCATCCTAGATGGTCTCAAGCTAACGAGAGGGCTTTAGGAGACTTCTTTACCAAACCTACTTTAATGTTTAATGGATATGAAAAAGAAGTGGCAAGTTTATATAAAAACATGGACTTGAAAGTGAATTTTTAATGCAGACAAAATACTTTAAATTTCTTGCTTATTTTAGCTTTATCATAAGTTTAATCTATGGCTTTTATCATATCATAAAAGCCTTTGATTTTGTAAAAGAAGCCTATATTTACACTGGAATATTTGCTTTAATCTTTTTAAATTTAAGTCTTTTATTTTCTTTACTTAAATTTAAAAAAACAAAAAATTATCCTAAAATTTTAGGTATTTTTGCAGCTTTTTGGGCGATTTTGCACTTTTTAAATTATTTTATTTTTGATAGAAATGCTCAAATTTTAAGGCTTTTCAATGATATTTCACATCGTTTATTAGAAGCAAGTGGATTTATCGCATTTTTAATCATATTTTTAATGCTTTTAAGTTCTTTTAAAATCTTTAAAAAACTTATTAAAATCAGAAAACTAGGATATTTATGCTTAGTTTTGGCAAGTTATCATTATTTTTTAACCCCAAAAATTCCTATGTTTTGGGAATGGAGTGCTTTAATTATAGCTTTGTTTTATTTTATAGTTCGCTATACAAAAACATTAAAAAAGTTAAAATCCAACAATCTTACTTTTATCAAAACTTGAATTTAATTCTTTTTGTATGCTTTCTATAAAATCTTGCATTTTAAAAACCCCATCTTTTGATACAGCTACTTTCAAAGCTGTATTCTTCACCACCATTAAAATTTGTGCTCCACTTAATTCATAATTTGATAAAATATTTATATCAAAATCTTTTTCAAATAATGCTTTTTTAGGTAGAAATTTTTCCCAAATTTTAAGCCTATCTTTAAAATCAGGTTTTTTAAATTCTATCTTATAATCAAATCTTCTTGAAAATGCACTATCTAAGCTTTCTAAAAAATTTGTCGTAGCGATAATCACACCACTAAAACGCTCAATTTGCTCTAAGAATATATTTTGCATTTGATTATGCATTTTATCACTACCACTACTTCCATCTACACGCGTACTTAAAAACTGATCAGCTTCATTGAGAAGTAAAATAGGACTTTGTTTACAAGTTTGCACGATATTTTTATAAGTATCAAAAATTTTTCTTACATTTTGCTCACTCTCTCCAACCCATTTGCTCAAAATTTTAGAACAGTCAAAACTAAGAACAGATTTTTTCATTGATTTAGCCATAGCTAAAGCTGACATAGTTTTTCCAGTACCAGCAGGACCATAAAAAATAATTTTAGCTTCTATATTTTTATTACTCTTTATACCCCAAGAATGAAGTCTTTCTAGGACTTTTTTATCTTGTTGTTTTAAAATATTTTCTAAAAGCTCTTTTGTATTTTCAGGCATAATAATATCATTGATGTCAGTGCTTGGTTCTATAAGCTCGAAAATATCTTGATCTTTTAAAACACTTTCAATTTTGATTTTTTTACTTTGTTTTGGTTCAAAATTTATAATTCTTTGTAAAATTTCATCGATAATAAAAAAACTTTTAGAAATATCTCCAAAAGCATTTAAATATTCATCATACTCGATTAAGTTTAAAAGAGGAGCATTTTCTTGTAATAGTTTTTTATTTTTATGCCTTTCTAAATCATTTTCACTGATTAAAGAAAGTAAAGAATTCATTTCTCTAGAAATCGAACTTTCATTACTTAAGGCGTATTCTTCTTTTAAAAGTGCTAGAAAAATAATTTGTTCTTTATGTTCAAGATTGTATTCTTTAAAAATATCAGCCAATACATTATAAAATTTACTTTTTTTTAGTCTTTCTTTGATATGTTTTTCATAAAGTTTAATTTGATTTTTTATTTCACTATTATAAGCACTTTTTTGTATAAAACTTAATCTTTCGTATAATTGAATACGCGCAAATTCATCTTTTAAATATTCTAAATAATCTGCATAAGCCTCTTGTTTCTCAAAATTTAAACGAGGTTTTGCTTCTAAAAATTCTAAAAAATATTCACTTAGACTAAGCTCACTTTGCAATAAGGCAAGAGTTAATGTTTGAGTTTTATTATTTTCTAAACTTTTAAAAAAACTCGAATTTTGATTTACAAAACCTCTTTCGATAAGTTTTTTTAAATCCTCCAAAGCATCAAGATAAAGATACTTATCATTTCCAAAAATTGTCGATAATAAAGTAAAGGCATTGATAGAAGAAATAGAAACGACATAATTTCTACAAAGTTCTCTAAGAATCAAAGCCTCATTTTTAGCACACTTAAGCTCTTTATAAATTTGAGTATCTTCTATATTTTTCAAACTTAAAAAATTTTTTAATTTTTCCATTATTTTTTAAATTCCTTAAGCTCATCTTCGTTAAATTCTACGCAAATATTTTCATCTAAAAAATGACCTTCAAAAGGTAGATAACAAATTTTTAGTTTTCCATTATTAAGCAAAAAATTATTATTAAATTGTAAATTTTGCAGATCTTCAAAACACTCATCACATGTATTTTTAAGCTTCTCATGTAAAAGATTTTGAAATTTTTGATTTTTAGTATTATACAAATCATTTAGTTTTACAAATGCGTGAGCATTAATATCATAAACAAAATTATTTAACTCTAAAATAGCACGGCTCATACCATCTTCATAAAAATAATACCATTCTTCAAAACTAATTTTTCCATCTTGTAAAAAAATAGGCTTTTGGCGAATTTGTTCAAAACTAAATACACTCTTATGAACAGGATGAAATTCTTTAAAATCATCATTAAAACCTATAAAATCAAGACTACGCTTTATACGAATGCCATCTTGCGTTTCAACAAGTTCTAAAGTAGTTGTTCCTAAATTTTCTCCTTGAAAATTTTTATTATCATATGTAAGCATTTTAGAAGAATTGATTTTATATTTTTTACGCTCATCCTGCCAAAAATCATTTGTCTTAACGAGCGGAATCTCTAAATTTCCATTTATATCATCAATAATTAAAAAACTAGAACTTGTTTGATTTTTATCCCTGTCAAAAAGTGGAGTCATAGGCGCATTATCATAAACTATGGCAAAAATTTCTTTATCCTGCAAATGATAAAAATACAATTCACCTTTATAAACTTGCGCTAAAGCTAGATTTACAAAGCAAAATACCAGTAAAAAAAATTTCAAACTCTATCCTTTAATTTTGAATATGCGTTAAGATAATTTTAGTATGTGAAATTTTATCAAAAAAACTTACTTTATTATCACAAACTTGATAAAAAATTTCATAATTTTTTGCTTTTAAATTTTGTTCAAAACCACAATCAGTTTTTTCTAAATTTTTACCCTGCCATAAAGCATTTGCCTTTAAAATATCACTTAAAATATCATCATAATATACATTTTTAAAAAATTTTTGATTAAACACTTTTTTATCATAACACACTGCATTGATACAAATTTTATCTTTGATTTTGAGTTCAAAAAAAGCTTGCCCTAGTTTATAAACTTCTAAATTTAAAGCATTATTTTCTTTTTTTAAAAAAGCTGCGTCATTGATTTTTATCATAGGAGAAGCAATCAAAACCATCAAGCTTTGACTCGAAAAATTTTGATTTTTCACACTACAAGCACAAAGAAAAAAAATAAAACACAGAGCTAAACAATGCTTCAAATTTGACCTTATTTAAGATTTTTAAAACTGATATTTAACTCTAAATCAAGCTCTTTTACAAGCTTCATCACAGCTTGTAAATCATCAATTTGTTTTGCTACAACACGAATTTCTTCACCACGAATCGAAGAATTAACTTTAAGTTTGCTATCTTTGATAGCTTTATTGATTTTTTTGGCATTTTCACTATCAATAGCATCGTTTGCTTTCAAATTTAAACGAAACATTGCTCCACTTTCACGAGAAAGCTCTTTAATAGCATTAGGATTAATTCCTCTTTTGATAAGTTTAGAAATCACTATATCTTTTAAAACATCAAGCTTTCCTTCACTAGAAGAACTGAGTTTAAAAATACTCTCTTTTTCGCTTAAATCAATCTCACACTTAATTCCTTTTAAGTCATAACGACTATCAAGTTCTTTTTTAGCTTGTTCAAAAGCATTTTTTAACTCTTGTTTATCTAAAGCTGCTGAAATATCAAAACTATGTTCACTTGCCATTTTCTATCCATTCTTTTAAATTATTATAAACTATATCCATTAAAGCATTTAAAGCCTCCTTGCTCGCCCACGCAACATGAGGAGTGATAATAAGATTTTCTTTATTTTTAATGCTTAAAAGTGGATGATTTTTCATCATAGGTTCAATTTCTAAAACATCAAGCCCTACACGAATATTTTTTTCATCTATGATTTTAGCTAAATCATTTTCATTGACAATCCCACCTCTTCCTACATTAATCAAAATCGCATTATCTTTTAAAAGCTTTAATTCTTCAAAGGCGAGTAAATTTTTGGTTTTTTCATTTAAAGGTGCGTGGATACTTATAATATCGCAAGTTTTTAATAAATCTTTTAATTCCAAATGTACAAAATCTGCGTTTTTATTAGCTCCACTCGTAGAATAATAATAAATTTCGGCTCCAAAAGCCTTTGAAATTTTTGCCACTTCTTTACCTATGGTTCCTAAACCTATAATACCATGTTTTTTGCCACTTAAGGTGTTTAAAATTCTACTATAATCTGTAAAAATAGGACTTTCACACCATTTACCCTCTTTGCTCCATTTGTCATAATAAAGCACTTGATTTAAAAAAGCAAACATAAACGCAAAAGTATGTTGCACCACACTCATAGTAGAATACCCAGCAGCATTTTTTACAATAATACCTTTTTCTTTAGCATACTCAATATCGATATTATTAACCCCTGTAGCAGTTTCCAAAATGAGTTTTAAATTTTTACAAGCATCAATCACATCTTTATCAATTACAACCTTGTTTGTCATGGCGACATTAGCATCTTTTAAACGCTCTATGGTTTGCTCTTTATTTGTTGTGGTATAAATTTGCAAAGAACCAAATTTTTCAAAAACACTTAAATCATAATCCCCTAAAGTTGCCGCATCTAAACAAACAATTTTCATTTCTAATCCTTTATAATATGTCCTACAAATTTAGAATAATTATCAAGCACAAGTCCTCCTTTTCTAAATCCTAAGCCACACCCTTCATAAGCAAAGAAAACACCTGCTTGATAGTATTCGTTTTCACATGAATTAAACTCTACATATTCTTGATAAATAGCCTTATTATTCCCATAAGGACCTACATTCTCATGCAAAGTTTTTCCATCTTTAATTATACTGATATTTGCACCTTCTCTACCAAAAACAGGTTTTTTAACATAGTTTTTACCTTCCAAAGGAGTATCTTTTGTTTCTAAAAGTAATGGATGATTTGGATAAAGTTCCCATAGAATTTTTAAAATTCCCTTAGATTGAAATAAAAGCGTATAAGCAGGATTTAAAATAATTGCTCTTTGATTACGCATGATTTGAGTTAAAAGCATAGCAAGTTCACCCTCTTCTATGGCTATATCTTCCCAAGGAATAAGCTTAAACCAATACTCATAATTTTCACCCTCTTTAAAAATTCCTTCTTCACTAAATTCTACCTCATCTACAAAGGAAAAATTAGTTTGAAAACCTGCTTCATTGGCTATATGTGCAAGCAATTTTGTAGTGATTTCCTCTTCTTTACTTCCTGCAACACTTGAAAAAAGAATTTTCCATCCTTGATAATGCTCTTCAAACCCTTCAACACTTTCATCAAGGGTAATAAGTCTTTTAAAATTATCCATCAAACTTTCATAAATGCTGTTAAATTGTGCGCTTTCATCCATTCCATTTTGTTTTAAAAGTGCCCATTGTAAAATCGCACTTTCAAAAAGAGCAGTAGGGGTATCAGCATTAAATTCTATAAGTTTTATAGGCTTGCCATCAAGTCCACCCGCTAAATCAAAACGCCCATATAAATGCCAATGAACCTCATTTTCCCAACTCATCTTAATCGCATCAATAAGATTAAAAGGAATTCCAAGCTCATCAAAACGATCATTATTAATCACTTCTTGCGCTGCAGCAATAAACATATCATAAAGCTCATTTACCGCTTCATAATAAGCATTAGCTTCACTTTCCTTAACACAAACTAACTTATTGCTAATATAATCACTTCCATCTTCATCTGTATGCCAAGAAAAACCTATATTTTCTAAATAATCTTTTTGAAGTTTGTCTACTTGTAATAATTGCATTATTTATCCTTAAGAGCCAAAAGAAGAACTAGAACTTGTGGCTTTAGAGCCTCCACCAAAAAAACCTGATTTTTTAGCACTTGAAGCAGAGCTTGTTGTGCCTGCTTTATTAAAACTATTAACACTCCTTTGATAAGCACTTTGATTTGAAAAAGCACCGCGTTGTTGGTTGGCAAAATTTTGATTATTGAAAAGTTTTGAACCTATCCAACTTCCTAAAATAGCACCTGCAGCACTTGCGAGTAAAGTTTCCCCTAAACTCAATCCCCCACTACTGATTTGTCCATTGTCTTTAGTTAAATTTGAAGTTCCATTATCAATTTTAGCTGCTTCTTCTTTAATCAAAGCATCCATTTCTTCTTTGGATAAAATTCTTTCTGTACCATTAAGATCTTTTAAAACTACCCTTGTTTCATCACTTGGATATTGATCTTTGATTTTATACTGCCCTGGAGCTGTTTCTTCGATAATTACAAAAGCTCCTTGAGCATTAGCTGCTTGATTTAAAGTATCTGCATTGTCATTATTACTTCCACAACCTGCTAAAGCACCTCCAGCAACAGCTGCTAAACCACCTATCATACCAATTTGAATGATTTTTTTGATTTTTTTCATAAGTTTATCCTAAAAACAGAAAATTTAAATTAGAAATTTTAACAAAAAATAATAAATACTTTTTAATTTAATACCAAATGAAGTTTGTAGATATAAAAAAGCCCTTTCGGGCTTTTGGGTTAGAGTCTTGACTCGTAGCGTCTAAGCATATAAAGTCTTTTAAGCATTTTTTTGCGTGCTGAAATTTTTTGTTTTTTGCGAATTTCAGTCATAGGCTCAAAAAATCTTCTTGCTCTTACTTCAGTCACAACTAGATTTCTATCTACTTGTTTTTTGAATTTACGATACGCTTCATCAAAAGACTCGTTAGGATGCACCTTGATTCCTGGCACAGTCCTCACCACCTTTCTGTGTAAATTTTTGTTGTGAAATATAATTATAAAACACTTCTTATTAATTCTAACTTAGAAAGCATTTAAAAATTGTTTTAGTTTTTATCGGTTATAATCCTTAATTACAAAGTGCTAAAAAATTATAATTAAGGTCTAAAAATGCAAGGACACATTACAAACTATACAAAAAAACGATATTTTGTATATTTAATTGCAAGTATTATCATATTTTCCCTACCTTTCATAAGAATTAATGAGAATCATTTTTTTCTTTTAAGTTTTGATCATTCTAAATTAAACCTATTTTTTATTTCTTTTTCAACACAAGAATTTTATCTCATGCCTTTTGTTCTTATATTTCTTTTTTTATTTATTTTTTTTATTACAACTTTAGGTGGAAGAATTTGGTGTGCTTGGAGTTGTCCACAAACGATTTTTAGAGTTATATATAGAGATATCATACAAACTAAATTTCTTAAAATTCGCAAAAATATCAATAACAAACAAAAAGAATATGAGAGGCAATATTTTAAAAAATTTCTTGGAGTGATAATTTTTTATTTTATATCTTTAGTTGCTGTTAGTAATTTACTTTGGTACTTTATTCCTCCTGAAGATTTTTTCAATTATATTCAAAATCCTGGCGAGCATCTACTTTTACTTGGAATTTTATTTTGTGCTAGCTTACTTTTTACTTTGGATATTACCTATTTACAAGAAAAATTTTGTGTTTATGTCTGTCCTTATGCAAGAATACAATCTGTAATGTTCGATCATGATACAATGCAAGTGATCTACGATGAAAAACGCGGGGGCTTGATCTATGATGGACACACCAAACTTCATAAAAAACCGCCTGAGGGAGAATGCATAGGTTGCGAAGCCTGTGTTAGTATCTGTCCAACTCATATTGACATACGCAAAGGAATGCAACTTGAATGTATTAATTGTCTTGAATGTGCCGATGCTTGCTCTAAGGTTCAAAGCAAATTTAATCGTCCAAGTTTGATCAATTGGACAAGTGCAAAAGCTATTGAAACGCGTTCTAAGGTTCATTATTTAAGATTTAGAACGATAGCATATTTTATAGTTCTTTTAATTGCTTTACTGGCTTTAATCATCATGGGAAGCAAAAAAGAAAGCATGCTTTTAAATATCAATCGTAGTAGTGAATTATATAATATTTCAAATGTTAAAGGTGAATTAGTCATTTCAAATGCTTATACCTTTTTGTTTCAAAATACAGATTCTAAACCTCATGAATATTATTTTACAGCAAATTTAGAAGGAATAAATGATGGAATTGAAATCATAAGACCAAACAAACCTTTTAAATTAAAAGCAGGAGAACAAGTCAAAAAAATAGTTGTTATCAGGGCTACAAAAAATTTAGCAAATAATGATAAAAAAGACGTAATCTTTCCTTTACATATAAAAGCTTACGCAAAGGATAATGAAAAAATTTCGGTTTTTAGAAAAAGTATATTTGTATACCCTAAAAGCACTCTTATAAAGGATAAAAATGAACTCAAATAGAACACCATCACAAAAAGTTTTAGCCAGACAAGAAAAAATCAAAGCAGTGGCCTTAGAGCTTTTTTTAACAAAAGGATACCAAGAAACAAGTTTGAGTGATATTATTAAATTATCTGGAGGATCTTATTCTAATATTTATGATGGTTTTAAAAGTAAAGAAGGGCTATTCTTTGAAATTTTAGATGACATATGTAAAAAACACTTTCATCTTATTTATTCCAAAACACAAGAAATTGAAAATGGCACTTTAAAAGAAATTTTAACTTCTTTTGGTTTAGCTTTTATAGAAATTTTCAATCAACCAGAAGCTGTAGCTTTTGGTAAAATTATCTATTCTCAAGTTTATGACAAAGATAGACATCTTGCCAATTGGATAGAAAATAATCAACAAAATTTTTCCTATAACATACTTATGGGTTTTTTCAAGCAACAAAATAATTCTTATATGAAAAAAAATGCAGAAAAACTTGCTGTTCTTTTTTGCACTATGTTAAAAGAACCTTATCATCATCTTAATGTTTTAATTAATGCTCGTTTAAAAAATAAAAAAGAACAAAAAGAACATGTTGAATTTGTTGTAAATGTTTTTCTAAATGGAATCAATAGCTCCAAAGCTTAAAAAATAATTTTATTAACCAAAATTAAGATATAATTAGCCAAAAATTTTTGTAATAAAAATTACAATTTTTAATTTAATTTTTCAAGGCAAAACCATGAAATTATTTCAAAAAAATACTATTTTAGCTTTAGGTGTTGTGCTTTTACTCACTGCTTGCAGCAAAGAAGAAGCACCAAAAATACAAATGCCGCCTCAACCTGTAACAACCATGAGTGCTAAATCTGAAGATTTACCACTTAGTTTTACTTACCCTGCTAAACTTGTCAGTGATTATGATGTCATTATAAAACCTCAAGTTAGTGGCGTAATAGAAAATAAACTTTTTAAAGCTGGAGATAAAGTAAAAAAAGGACAAACATTATTTATTATAGAACAAGACAAATTTAAAGCTAGTGTTGATTCGGCTTACGGACAAGCTTTGATGGCTAAGGCAACTTTCGAAAATGCAAGCAAGGATTTTAATCGTTCTAAAGCTCTTTTTAGTAAAAGTGCAATCTCTCAAAAGGAATACGACTCTTCTCTTGCTACATTTAACAATTCAAAAGCTAGTCTAGCAAGTGCTAGAGCACAGCTTGCAAATGCAAGAATTGATCTAGATCATACCGAAATAAAAGCTCCTTTTGATGGTACTATAGGAGATGCTTTAGTTAATATAGGAGATTATGTAAGTGCTTCAACAACTGAACTAGTTAGAGTTACAAATTTAAATCCTATTTACGCAGATTTCTTTATTTCAGATACAGATAAACTAAATTTAGTCCGTAATACTCAAAATGGAAAATGGGATTTAGACAGCATTCATGCAAATTTAAATCTTAATGGAGAAACCGTTCAAGGCAAACTTTATTTTATTGATTCTGTTATAGATGCTAATAGTGGAACAGTAAAAGCCAAAGCTATATTTGACAACAACAACTCAACACTTTTACCAGGTGCTTTTGCAACAATTACTTCAGAAGGTTTTATACAAAAAAATGGCTTTAAAGTGCCTCAAATAGCTGTTAAACAAAATCAAAATGATGTTTATGTTCTTCTTGTTAAAAATGGAAAAGTAGAAAAATCTTCTGTACATATAAGCTACCAAAACAATGAATATGCCATTATTGACAAAGGATTACAAAATGGCGATAAAATCATTTTAGATAACTTTAAAAAAATTCAAGTTGGTAGCGAAGTTAAAGAAATTGGAGCACAATAATGTTTTCTAAATTTTTTATCGAAAGACCTGTTTTTGCTTCAGTTGTTGCAATTATCATTTCTTTAGCTGGAGCTATAGGTCTTACAAATTTACCTATAGAACAATATCCTTCTTTAACCCCTCCTACAGTTAAAGTAAGTGCAACTTACACAGGAGCTGATGCACAAACCATTGCTTCAACAGTTGCAAGTCCTATCGAAGATGCAATCAATGGCGCAGATAATATGATTTACATGGATTCAACTTCAAGTTCTTCAGGAACTATGAGTTTGACTGTTTATTTTGATATCGGTACAGATCCTGATCAAGCCACCATAGATGTTAATAATAGAATTTCAGCCGCAACTGCAAAAATGCCAGATGCAGTTAAAAAACTTGGAGTAACAGTTAGAAAAACTTCCTCAACAACACTTGCTGCAATTTCTATGTATTCAAGTGATGGCTCAATGAGTGCAGTAGATGTATATAACTATATCACTTTAAATGTTTTAGATGAGTTAAAAAGGGTTCCAGGAGTTGGAGATGCAAACGCTATAGGAAATCGTAATTATTCTTTAAGAATTTGGCTCAAGCCTGATTTATTAAATAAATTTGGAATCACAGCTACTGATGTAATTTCTGCGGTTAATGACCAAAATGCCCAATACGCAACTGGTAAAATTGGCGAAGAACCTGTAACCCAAAAATCCCCTTATGTTTATTCAATCACTATGCAAGGAAGACTACAAAATCCTAGTGAATTTGAAAACATTATTTTAAGAACAAATAATGATGGATCATTTTTAAGACTTAAAGATGTAGCTGATGTGGAAATAGGATCACAACAATACAGCTCACAAGGACGATTAAATGGCAATGATGCAGTTCCAATTATGATCAATCTTCAATCAGGGGCAAACGCATTGCATACAGCAGAACTTGTTCAAGCTAAAATGCAAGAACTTTCAAAAAATTTTCCAAAAGGTTTAACATATAAAATTCCTTACGATACAACAAAATTTGTAATAGAATCAATCAAAGAAGTTGTTAAAACTTTTGTTGAAGCTCTAATTTTAGTTATCATTGTTATGTATATGTTCTTAAAGAATTTCCGTGCAACACTTATTCCTATGATAGCTGTACCTGTTTCATTGTTAGGAACTTTTGCTGGACTTTATGTTTTAGGTTTTAGTATTAACTTGCTTACGCTTTTTGCTTTAATTTTAGCCATAGGGATCGTTGTAGATGATGCGATTATAGTTGTAGAAAATATTGATAGGATTTTACATGAAAATGAGCAAATAAGCGTAAAAGATGCTGCTATCCAAGCGATGCAAGAAGTTAGCTCTCCGGTTATTTCAATTGTTCTTGTGCTTTGTGCTGTTTTTGTACCAGTTTCTTTTATATCAGGTTTTGTTGGAGAAATTCAAAGACAATTTGCTCTTACCTTAGCTATATCTGTAACCATATCAGGTTTTGTTGCTCTTACCTTAACACCTTCTTTATGTGCACTCTTTTTGCGACGCAATGAAGGAGAGCCATTTAAATTTGTAAAGAAATTTAATGATTTTTTTGATTGGAGTACCTCTGTATTTAGCGCAGGAGTAGCATATATCCTAAAAAGAACCATTCGTTTTGTTTTAATTTTTTGTATTATGCTTGGAGCAATTTTTTATCTCTATAAAGCAGTACCAAATTCTTTAGTTCCTGAAGAAGATCAAGGTTTGATGATTAGCATTATTAATCTTCCTTCAGCTTCAGCACTCCATAGAACAATTTCAGAGGTTGATCACATAAGCCAAGAAGTTTTAAAAACTAATGGAGTTAAAGATGCAATGGCTATGATAGGATTTGATCTTTTTACAAGTTCACTCAAAGAAAATGCCGCTGCAATGTTTATAGGTTTGCAAGATTGGAAAGATAGAAATATAAGCGCTGATCAAATTATAGCCGAACTTAATAAAAAATTTGCTTTTGATCGCAATGCTTCAAGTGTATTTATAGGCTTACCTCCTATACCTGGATTAAGTATCACAGGCGGTTTTGAAATGTATGTTCAAAACAAAAGCGGAAAAAGCTATGATGAAATACAAAAAGATGTAAATAAACTTGTTGCTGTGGCCAACCAAAGAAAAGAGCTATCAAGAGTAAGAACAACCCTTGATACAACTTTCCCTCAATACAAGCTTATAATTGATAGAGATAAATTAAAACACTACAATCTTAACATGCAAGATGTTTTTAACACGATGAATGCAACTATAGGCACTTATTATGTTAATGATTTTTCTATGCTAGGTAAAAACTTCCAAGTAAATATCCGCGCAAAAGGTGATTTTAGAAATACACAAGATGCATTAAAAAATATTTTTGTAAGATCAAATGATGGAAAAATGATACCACTTGATTCTTTCTTAACTTTACAAAGAAGTTCAGGGCCTGATGATGTAAAACGATTCAACCTTTTCCCAGCAGCACAAGTTCAAGGTCAACCCGCACCAGGTTATACTTCAGGCCAAGCTATAGAAGCGATTGCTCAAGTAGCAAAAGAAACTTTAGGGGATGATTATTCCATAGCTTGGAGTGGATCAGCTTATCAAGAAGTTTCTAGCAAAGGAACAGCAAGCTATGCTTTTGCTTTAGGCATGGTATTTGTCTTTTTAATCCTAGCTGCCCAATATGAAAGATGGCTTATACCTTTAGCAGTTGTAACAGCTGTGCCTTTTGCGGTATTTGGATCATTTTTATTGGTATATTTAAGAGGATTTAGCAATGATATATATTTTCAAACAGGACTTTTGCTCTTGATTGGACTTTCAGCTAAAAATGCTATCTTAATCGTAGAATTTGCAATGGAAGAGCGCTTTAAAAAAGGTAAAGGAGTTTTTGAAGCAGCTGTTGCAGCAGCAAAACTTCGTTTTCGTCCTATCATAATGACTTCTTTGGCATTTACTTTTGGGGTCTTGCCAATGATTTTCGCAACAGGAGCAGGAAGTGCTTCAAGACACTCTTTAGGAACAGGGCTTATTGGTGGAATGATCGCAGCATCAACTTTAGCGATATTCTTTGTGCCTTTATTTTTCTATCTTTTAGAAAATTTTAATGAATGGCTAGATAAAAAAAGAGGTAAGGTTCATGAATAAAATAATTTCAATTAGCGCTATAGCAAGTTTTACTCTTTTGATTTCAGCTTGCTCTTTAAGTCCAAATTTAAATATTCCCGAAGCAAACTATAGCATTGATAATAAGCTTGGAGCCTTATCCTGGGAAAAAGAAAACAATAGCTCTATCACAAAAAATTGGTGGAAAGACTTTGATGATGAAAATTTAAATAAAGTGGTTGATTTAGCACTTAAAAATAATAATGATTTAAAACTTGCTTTCATACACATGGAACAAGCTGCTGCTCAATTAGGTATAGATTTTAGCAGTTTGTTGCCAAAATTTGATGGTAGCGCAAGCGGAAGTCGTGCAAAAACAGCTATAAATGCTCCAAGCAATCGAACTGGGGAAGTAAGTTACGGTAATGATTTTAAAATGGGACTTAATTTAAGCTATGAAATCGATCTTTGGGGAAAATATCGCGATACATATCGCGCCTCAAAATCAGGCTTTAAAGCAAGTGAGTATGATTATGAAGCTGCAAGACTTTCTGTTATTTCAAATACAGTTCAAACTTATTTTAATCTTGTAAATGCTTATGAAAATGAAAATGCTCTTAAAGAAGCCTATGAATCTGCAAAAGAAATTTATAGGATTAATGATGAAAAATTTCAAGTTGGTGCTGTAGGTGAATATGAACTTGCTCAAGCAAGAGCCAACTTAGAAAGTATGGCTTTGCAATATAATGAAGCAAAGTTAAATAAAGAAAATTACCTTAAAGCTTTAAAAATTTTAACTTCAAATGATTTAAATGACATACTTTACAAAAATCAAAGCTATCAAGTTTTTAATCTTAAAGAATTTGACATTCCAACTGGAATTTCAAGCACCATCTTGCTTCAACGTCCAGATATTGGCTCTTCTTTAGAAAAATTAACTCAGCAAAATTATCTTGTTGGAGTAGCTCGCACGGCTTTCTTACCTAGCCTTTCTTTAACAGGATTATTGGGATTTGAAAGCGGGGATTTAGATACCTTGGTTAAAGGAGGTTCTAAGACTTGGAATATAGGTGGAAACTTTACTCTGCCTATTTTTCATTGGGGTGAAATTTACCAAAATGTAAATTTAGCCAAGCTTAATAAAGATGAAGCTTTTGTAAATTATCAAAATACTTTGATTACTGCTTTTGGAGAAATTCGCTATGCTTTAGTAGCTAGAAAAACTATACGCTTACAATACGATAATGCACAAGCAAGCGAACAATCTTACAAAAGAATCTATGAAATTGCTAAAGAACGCTATGATATAGGAGAAATGTCTTTGCAAGATTATTTAGAGGCACGTCAAAATTGGCTTAATGCTGCGGTTGCTTTTAATAATATTAAATATTCTTATGCCAATTCCATAGTAGATGTAATCAAAGCATTTGGTGGAGGAATTGAGCAAAATGAAGACACGAGTAAAAATATAAAAGAAGAATCAAAAAATTTAGATATATCTTTTAGAGAATAGTTCGTTCTATTCTCTAAATAAATTAAAAATCTTTATCTAAATCTGCATCTGTAATTTCATAAACCTTGTAAATAGCAGGCAATAATTTTCTTATAGCATAATCAAAATGATAAAATTGCTTATATACCTCTTCTGGATTTAAATTTTTAGCATTCTTAAAATCAAATACTTCAGTATCATTGATTTTGGCAATATTTTCATCAAAATAAGAGTAAAACTCTGCTCTTTGTTTAAACAAAGCATTTAAATTTTGAACAATTTTGGCTTTATTCATTTTATATCCTTTTTAAATAATTTAAAAACTTAATCCCATTTTTTATTTAAGAAATAAAAAATTTACTCCTATTTTAGCTAAAAATTGATAAAGTTATATCTTAAATATTTTAATATATAGGCCACTTATGAATTTATTTCAAAATTTAGCTTTAAAATACTCTCATACTATGATGGAAAAATCTCTTCAAAAAGGTTTCAATGTTGAACTTTTAAAACAACCCAAAGAAAAAATTCCAAAACAAGATAAAAGCTATATGCTTTATGCTCATGTACCTTTTTGCCATACTTTTTGTCCTTATTGTAGCTTTCATAAATATTATTATGATGAAAATTTAGCCAAAGTATATTTTCAAAATCTTAGAGAAGAAATTAAAATCATGAAAGATAAAGGTTTTGATTTTACCTCCATGTATGTGGGTGGTGGTACAACACTGATTAACGAAGAGGAACTATTAAAAACCTTAGAACTTTGTAAAAAATTATTTAATATAAAAGAAATTTCATGCGAAAGCGATCCAAATCATATTGATCCAAATAAGCTTTCTATGTTTAAAGGCATAATTGATCGTTTAAGTTGCGGGATTCAAAGTTTTGATGATGAAACTTTAAAAAAAGTGGCAAGATATAATAAATTTGGTTCATCTCAAGAACTTCAAGAAAAAATTTCAAAAGCTTTAGGAATTTTGCCTATTTTTAGTATAGATCTTATTTTCAATCTTCCAGGACAAAGCGAAAAACAACTTTTAAATGACTTAGAAATTGCCAAAAATTTAGCCCCGCAACAAATCACAACCTATCCTTTAATGAAATCAAATCTTACCAAAGACAATATCGCCAAAAGTTTAGGAGTGAGCATTGAAGACAATGAATTTGCTTATTATCAAATCATACGCGAATTTTTTAAAGACTATACCCAAAACAATGGTTGGAGTTTTTCTTTGGAAAAAAATAAACTCAATGATGAATATGTTAGCTCTCATCATGAATACCTAGGAGTAGGTAGTGGAGCATTTAGCTTCTTAGATGGAGAGCTTTTAATTAATGCATTTAATCTAAATGATTATGCCAAATTTATACAAGAAAAACAAAATGCTAATATAGCCAAAGCTTGTTTTGATAAAAAAGAAATTATCAAATATGTCTTTTTAACTGAAATTTTTTCAGGGAAAATAGAAATTGATAAATTTAACAAAACTCTAAATTGCAATCTCGAAAAAGAACTTTTCATAGAACTTTTAGGGCTTAAAACAAGCGGTGCCATCATAAAAGATCAAAATGCTTTAATCGCAACCAAATTTGGTCAATATCTTTTTGTGGTTTTAATGAAAGATTTTTACACAGGAATGGATCTTGTGCGCGCAGTATTTAGAGATGATAAGCGTCTTAAAAATAAAGATTATATCGATATCATGAAAGAAAATATTGATCCGCTTAACTCCACTAGCATGGAATTTAAAGCGGAGACAAACTAAAAGGGACGAACAACCATCATTAGAGCGATAATAATAAACATTATAGTTGGAAATTCATTATAAATTCTAAAATATTTTCCACTTTTAGTAGAAGTATCATTTGCTAAAGCTTTTAAACAATAATAATTATGTATATGGAAAATAATCAAAAGTGTAACACAGGTAAGTTTAACATGCATAAAACCCGCACCTACCATTAAAACTTCCTTATGAGCATGCAACATTAAACTTCCTGTGATTAAAGTCACAATCATTGCAGGAGTTTGTATATAATAATAAAGTTTTCTTTCTTGAATTTTTACAACCTCAACAAAACCTTTATTGTCTTTATGTTCAGCATGATACACAAAAAGACGAGGTAAATAAAAAAGTCCAGCCATCCAAGAAACAAATGCCAAATAATGCACCCATTTAATCCAAAAATAATAATCATTAATCCATTCTGTCATCTTTTTTCCTTTTTTTAAATATTTCTTGTATTAAAATCAAAGCCACACTTATATTTATCATGACATCTGCAACATTAAAAATAGCAAAATTAAACCATTTATGCCAAAAAAACATATCCACTACACCTCCATGTATAAAACGATCCAATAAATTTGAAACGCCGGCACCAAGCATCATTCCAAAAGCTATGCTATGAGTTTTTAAAAGTGTTCTTTGCCAAAAAAGATAAATAAAAAGCACGCCAATTAAAGCAAGATGTAAATATTTTAAATTATGTTCTAAAAAACTCAACATTGAAAAAGCTACGCCTGTATTTAGAGCATAAGTTAAATCTAAGTATTCACTCTGCCATCTAAATCCTGCTAAAGTTAAGGATTTTACCCATTGATCAAGGGCAAAAACCAAAACAAAGGCACCCCAAAAATAAAAAATAAATTTAAAAGTTTTAGCCATTTAAAGCTTTCTTAAAAAACTCCACAACATTTTTCATTTCTTTTTCTAAGAGCTTAATATCTCTGGCTTCTAGTAAAAGTCTTATCAAATTTTCTGTTCCAGAATAGCGAAATAAGGTATTAATATTTTTATTTTCTAAATCTTTTTTTAATTCTTTTAAACCTTTAATTTTATCTAAATCTTTTTTTTCTGCAATTTTAAGATTGGTTAAAAGCTGAGGATAAGGTTTAACTTGACCCAAAATAGAACTTGCAGATTTTTTCTTAGAAAGCATTAAAGCACTAAATTGCAAGGCGGCTATCAAACCATCTCCAGTTTTTGCATAATCGCTAAAAATAATATGCCCACTTTGTTCTCCACCAAAATTTCCACCATTGGCTTTTAGTTTTTCAAGCACATATTTATCGCCAACATTACAAGTATCAAGTTCTATACCATGTTTATTTAAAAACTCTTTTAAAGCACCATTACTCATTATAGTAGCCACAACACTTGATTGTAATTTACCTTGTTCTTTAAGATAAAGTGCCAATACGCCCAATAAACTATCCCCATTAGCCACTTCGCCTTTTTCATCTACAACCACCAAACGATCTGCATCACCATCAAAAGCAAAGCCCACATCTGCACGCAAACGCTTTACCTCAGCAGCTAAATTTGCAGGATGTAAAGCTCCACAATTTTCATTGATATTAAGTCCATTAGGTTTATCGCTCATTACTATAACTTCAGCACCTAATTCCTTAAAAACAGTAGGTGCTACCTTATAAGCTGCCCCATGAGCCACATCTAAAACCACACGCAAAGACTTTAAAGTAAGATCTTTTGGAAAAGAATTTTTAATAGAAACAATATACCTTCCTATAACATCATCAATTCTTTTCGCTTGACCAATTTTCTCCATATCTACCTTAGAGGCTTGTATAAGCTTATCATCAAAATAAATTTCTTCTATTTTTTTCTCTATATCTTCACTGAGTTTGTTTCCATGAGCATCAAAAAATTTAATACCATTATCATAATAAGGATTGTGAGAAGCTGAAATCATAATCCCTGCATCACAACGCATATCTTCAGTTAAGAATGCAATCGCAGGAGTTGGCATAGGACCAATTTGTATAACATTATATCCTATAGAAGTAAGCCCTGAAACAATAGCATTTTCTATCATATAGCCGCTTCTTCTTGTATCTTTTCCTACTAAGATATTATTAGTAATACTTTTATCTTTAAAATAAATACCCGCAGCCATTGCTAAACGCATAGCCAAAAAACTATCTAAAAATTCACCCGCTTTTCCACGAACTCCATCAGTTCCAAAAAGTTTCATTGCAAACCTTTCTAGCAAAATTTAAAGACAATTATAACAAAGCTAAGATAAAGAAATTTAAACAAGCTCTAAAATTAGAGCTTGTTTGGAACCTTATAGTTCAGGTTTAGGAGTTTTTTCAGTAGAAATAGGAAGTTGTGGATAAACAATTGCTGGTTTTGTTCCTGTTAAAGATTTTAAGAAAGTTTCAATACTTTTTGCTTCTTTATCAGAAATTTTAATGCCAAGTTGCACACTACCCATTTCCTTAATAGCATCTTTTAAATTCCAAATCGCACCATTATGAAAATATGGAGCAGTTTCAGCAACATTTCTTAAAGTTGGAGTTTTTACCATGCCATTTGCATCACCTTTAAAATCACCTAAATTTGCAAATTTATATTTACCAGCAACTTCAAACGCTTGCATATTGCCACCTAAATTCACACCATTATGACAAGCTACACAACCTTTATCTATAAAAAGCTTTAAGCCTTTTTGTTCTTCTTTTGTTAAAGCTTTTTCATCGCCTTCTAAAAATTTATCAAAACGAGATGGAGTGATCAAAGTTCTTTCAAAATTTGCAATTGCATCAGCAATATTGTCAAAATTTACACCGCTTTTACCATAGATTTTTTTAAACTCACTCACATATTCAGGCAAAGATGAAATTTTTTCTACTGCAAGTTTAGCAGGAGTTGCCATTTCAGGATCAGCTTGGATTGGACCTTTAGCTTGATCGGCTAATGTTCCTGCACGACCATCCCAAAATTGAGTATTATTTAAAACTGCATTATAAACTGTTGGTGAATTTAAATGATGAGGATTTGCTGTCCATTTATGACCTATTGCAGTACTGATTCCATCTGTTCCACCAAGTCCTACATTATGACAGGTATTACAAGAAATGATACCACTTTTTGAAAGACGTGGTTCAAAATAGAGCTTTTTGCCAAGCTCTGCTTTTTCAAGAGTAAATTCACTAGCCTTTACTCCATTTTGTTTTAAAATTTCATCAACGCCTTTTTGATCTTTTGGTAAGGCAACAAGACCTGAATTTTTAGCTTCATCTATAAGACTTGCAGCATTTAAGCTTGAAAAAGCAACTAAGGATGCGATTAGCAATGATTTTACTTTCATTTATAAACTCCTATTAAAGATAAATTAAAATAAAATAATAATCATTTAGAGCTTAAATAAAAATAAATATTATTAAAAAATATTTACAATTAATTAATACTAATTTTATCTTAAAAATTATTTTTTGTTTATTTATTTTCATAAGATATAATTTTTAGTTATAAATCTTAAAATTTTAAGATGATTTGAAAAGGATATTATGGAAAATTTAATAATTTACGCTTTTATATATCTTTTAGGTTCAATCCCTTTTGGGCTAATCCTAGCTAAATTTTTTGCTAAAACTGATATCAAAAAAGAAGGTTCAAAAAGTATAGGAGCAACCAATGTTTTAAGAGTAGTAAAAGAAAAAAATCCCAAACTAGCAAAAAAACTTGCCATTGCTACAATAATTTTAGATTTTGCAAAAGCAGCTATTCCTTTACTAATCTTGAAATTTCTTCATTATGATCAAGCTTTGCTTTGGAGCGTCGCAGTTTTGGCTATTTTTGGACACTGTTTTTCAATTTACTTGTTATTTGAAGGAGGGAAAGGCATAGCAACAGGAGCAGGCGCTATGATAGTTTTACTTCCATTGGAAGTGCTTACAGCATTTATTGTGTGGGTAGTTATTGGAAAAATTTTTAAAATATCTTCGCTAGCTTCTTTAGCAGCGTTACTTGCTTTTGTTATAAGTTCTTTTATATTTAATTATGACTTAGAAATTCATACACATGCACCCGTTTTCATTATCGCTTTTATTATAGTATATAAACATCTACCTAATATTAAAAGATTGATTTTTAAAGAAGAATGCAAAGTCATATAAAAATAAAATTTCACTTTAAGTGTATCATTGGTATATTAGATTTCGAAAGAAGAAAAAAACAAAAAATTATTATCAAGCTTAAAGCTAAAGCAAATGAATTTTTAAATTATGCAGAGGTAATTACCAAAATTAAAACATGGTATAAAAAAGAAGAATTTTACACCCTTGAAGAGTCTTTAGACTTTGTAAGCTTAAATTTAAAAAAAGATTTTCCTAATTTAACCAATCTTAACATAAAAATTTTCAAACCCCATATAATAAAAAATGCTACAGTTGGGGTTAAATTGAAAAAAAAATATTAATTTTTTTTTAAAGATATCTAAACATTTACTTAAGCTATGATATAATTCTTTAAATTTTTCTTAATAAGGATAGAACAAATGAGAATTTTAGTTATAGAAGATGAGATTAGCCTAAATAAAACAATTATAGACAATCTTAATGAATTTGGTTATCAAACTGATTCTTCTGAAAATTTTAAAGATGGAGAATACTTTATCGGCATTAGACATTATGATTTAGTTTTAGCAAACTGGACTTTACCTGATGGAGATGGAGCGGAACTTGTTAACACTATTAAGCATAAATCTCCAAGAACTTCGGTTATGATTATGTCTTCAAAAACAGACAAAGAAACAGAAATCAAAGCTTTGAAAGCTGGAGCTGATGATTTTGTTAAAAAACCTTTAGATTTTGATATTCTACTCGCAAGAATTGAAGCAAGACTAAGACTTGGCGGAACCAATGTTATTAAAATTGAAGACTTAGTTATTGATCCAGATGAGGAAAAAATTACTTATAAAGGTCAAGATATAGAACTTAAAGGAAAACCTTTTGAAGTTTTAACGCACTTAGCAAGACATTCGGATCAAATTGTATCCAAAGAACAACTTTTAGATGCCATCTGGGAAGAACCTGAGCTAGTAACTCCAAATGTTATCGAAGTAGCTATCAATCAAATTCGTCAAAAAATGGATAAACCATTAAATATATCTACCATAGAAACAGTTCGTCGTAGAGGATACCGTTTCTGCTTCCCTAAAAAATCTTAACAATTTTGCACCTTCGGTGCAAAAAATTTATCTTTATTTCTATTTTTATATTTTATTTAAGTTTGGTTATTGTATAAACTAAAATTATTTTTTAAATTTTTGAAAGGTTATGATGTCTCTTTTAATTACAAAAGACTGCGTATGTTGTGATGCTTGCAGAGAAGAATGTCCTGATGAAGCTATTTATGAAAATAGTCCAATTTATGTAATAGACCCTGATCTTTGTTCAGAGTGCGTTAATGATTTTTCAGAGCCTGCCTGTATTGTTGCTTGCCCATATGAATGTATCATTCCTGATCCTGATAATGTAGAAACTATAGAAGAATTAAAACTCAAACATAGAGATAGAGAATTTTAATGGCAAAAAAAACAGCCGTTGTTGATCTTGGCTCAAACTCCATTAGAATGGTGATTTTTGAAAAAACTTCTAGATATGGTTTTTATACAACTTGCGAATACAAACGCAAAGTAAGACTTGGAGAAAATGCTTATAATAATGGCAAAATTCTCCAAGAAGAAGCCATGCAAAGAGCCGAAGATGCCTTAGCTTTTTTCAAACAATGCGCTTTAAAGCATAAGTGCAAAAAAATATTTATAGTAGGCACATCAGCCTTAAGAGATGCCCCAAATTCAAAAAATTTCATTAAAAGAATCAAAGATAATCTGTCTTTAAATATACGCTGTATAGATGGAAAAAGCGAAAGTTACTTAGGTGGTCTTGCAGCTCTAAATTTATTAAGTCCTTTTAAAGATGGAACCACTTTAGACATAGGTGGTGGTTCTAGTGAATTGTGTTTAATAAAAAATAATAGAATTATTTCTTGCATATCTCTTGATATTGGCACTGTTAGGCTAAAAGAATTGTTCTATGATACTGGAAAAATGGATTCTTTAGAAGAATTTATAAAACCAATTTTAGAACAAATTCCTAAAGAATTTTGCAATCAAAACCTTATTGCAATAGGTGGAAGCTTAAGAGCAATATCTAATTCCATCATGCAAAAAAATTCCTATCCACTGAAAAATTTACATGATTTTCGCTATATGCTAGATGAAGAAAAAGGACATATTTTAAAAATTTTTAATTCAAACTTAGACTCTTTAATCAATTTTGGCATAAAAAAGGATCGTTTTGATACCATTAAAGAGGGTATATTTATTTTTTTAAAGATTGCGGAAAAAATAAAAGCCAAACAAGTTATCACGAGTGGGGTTGGAATCAGAGAAGGAGTTTATTTGCAAGATTTGCTTCGTCCTAAAATCACTTTTCCACCAAATTTTAATCCTAGCTTAAAATGTTTACAAGATAAATTTTTACAATCAAAACAAAAAAATAAAACTCCACATTTTGCTCTGCAAATTTTTACAACCCTTAAAAATCTTCATAAACTTAACGATAGCTATAAGCATACTTTACTAAATGCTGCCAAATTATGCCATATTGGAGAATATTTAAATTTCTATTTTGCTAATGAACACTCTGCTCATTTTGTACTAGGTGGATTAAATTATGGATTTTCACATAAAGAAAAAGCTTTAATTGCTAGCATTATTAAGCTTAATGGAAAAAAAGTTAACCCTTATAATCTTGAACCCTATAAGCAACTTTTACCCAATATTCATACCATTTCATGGCTTAATTTTATTTTGTGCCTAGCTAAAACTTTAAGCACAAATGAAGATAAGATTGATTTTGCTTTTGCAAACAATACTCTTTATATATATCAAGAAAACAAAATTCTTAATTTACCCAAAGATGAGCTCAAAAAAATTGCAAAACCAGCTACCATAGCATTAGCAATCAATCAAAAAATTTAAGATTTTTTACCTTTTTGACGCTGCTCTATAAGATTTTGAATTCTTTTTTTATTCTCTTCAAAAAAAGAATCAAAATTTTTCTCTGTTTTTTCTGTATGTTTTATTGTTTGTTCCTCTGGAATTTCAACACTTTCTAAAAGCACATTGGAATTACCTATTATCATTGTATAACGTTTATTAGCGTGATCAAAAATAACAAGTTGATTATTTTTATCTAAAAATCTTTGGAAAATCATAGTAAAATCTCTAGAAACATTGTTATTTTTATAAACCATAGTCTTTTTAAACCACCAAAGCACTATTAACAAAATAACTAAAATTAGCATTACTAAGATATAATTTGTATAATCATACCCTTCTAAACTTGTACTTTTTGGTTTAGGCATTAATTCTTGAGAATTATTCACAGTAGTTGTAGGTACAGATTCGATATTTGCTTTTCCTTGCTCTATAGCTCGTATCCTTACTCCAAATTTATCATTGATAGAGCTAAGTTCTAAATTAATATTTTGTTTGTTTTGTAGCATAATATAGGTATTATTATTTTTAGAACTAATACTAATTTTATCTACAAGTTGAGAGTTAAGTTCTTTTAATTCATCTTTAGAATACGTTAAATCACTAAAAGTTAAAAGAGTTAAATTTTTTTCTTTTTTTTGAGAAATCTTGCCATTATAGGCATTATCAAAAGAAAGCATTAAATCTACTCGATCATTTCTATCGTAGATATTAAAACTAATCAGCTCAACACTATATAAAGGTAAAATTAAAAAAAATAATACTAGCAATCTCATTTAAATTTCTTTTTTAAAGTATTGAAGCACAGTCTTAGAATCCAAAATTTCATTAATTCTTATAGCGAGATTTTTTTCATAAACCATAACCTCGCCTTTGCCAAAAATTCTTTTATTGATATAAAGCTCAACGCTTTCTCCAGCAGGCTTTTCAAGATCAATAACCGAACCTACTTCAAGTTTTAAAAGCTCCGCTACACTCATATTTGTAGTTCCAAGCTCGCTTACAAAATCTACTGTAATATCTAAGATATCTTCATAAGATTGTAAAAGCCCATGATGAATGTTAAACTCTATATCATCGCTCATTATTTGCAATATCCTATTCTAAAATAACAATTTTCAAATTTATAAGTTAAAGCTTCATCTAAAACTATTTCAGAAAAATCAACTTTTCCTAAATATTCCGGAATTCCGAGTTTATACTCGTCATCACCCTTGGCATCATTTAACAAATTTTTAGCATAACCTATAATCTGATTGGCACATTCTTTAGTTAAATCGCACCAGTCATCTTCTTTAAATTTTTCATCATTAATTAAAATTTCTGCAATTTTTTTTAAAAATTCTTTTGGAAAAAATAAATAAAAATTACATTCTCCTTCGCTTTTGCCCATGATAGGAATACTCGCTCCATAAAGTTCACCGCTTATATCTTGAGCTGCTTCAATGCGAAGTCTTAAGATATGCTCGCAAAAATGAGTGATGGAATACTCAAGAATCTTTAACATAACTACCACCTTTATAAAAAACTTAATTTAAAATTATAGTAAATATAAAATAAAAATATGTTTTAAAATTTTATTTTTTGAAAATTTCTTCAATATCTTTCATTATTATATCCAAATTTCCTTGTTTAAAACACTTTACTATGCTAGTTCCCACAATCACTCCGTCAGCAACTTTTCTCATTCTTTTTACATCTTGATTATTTTGAATGCCAAAGCCTACAAAAATAGGCAAATTTGTAAAAGATCTGATTTCTTTTACTTTATCTTGTAAGATTGCTTCTTCGACACTTTTCGTACCTGTAATACCTATGCTTGCTAATAAATAAATAAAACCTTTAGCATGTTTTACTAACTTTTTAACCCTTTCTTTAGGGGTTGTAACACTTACAAGTGTAATTAAAGCTATATTATATCTTTCACACTCTTTAATTAAATCATCACTTTCTTCAAAACTCAATTCAGGCACAATCAAAGCACAAATCCCTAAAGATTTTGCTTTTTTCACAAATTTTTCCAAGCCATAAGAAAAAATTAAATTATAATAAACCATAAAAACCAAAGCTTTTTTAGTTTTTATCCTAGCTAAAAGCTTAAAAACACTATGAATATCCATGCCTTGATCAAGAGCTATTTTTGCCGCATCTGCAATAATCTCACCATCGGCAATAGGATCACTATAAGCAACACCAAGTTCTAAAATATCAATAGGGCTTTGATCCAATCTTTGCAAAAAAGTTTCACTTGTTTGAAGATTTGGATAACCTAAAACCGTATAAGCCACATTTGCATTTTCTTTATAAAATTTTCTAAAATCAACCATAAATCACCCCTTTTTTATAATCTCTAATCATTTGCATATCTTTATCTCCCCTGCCTGAAAGATTTACTACTATCACGCTTTTCTTTTTTAAAGTTGGACAAAGTTTTTCTAAAAATGCCAAAGCATGCGAACTTTCAATCGCTGCAATAATACCTTCTTCTTTACAAAGTAATTTTAAAGCCTGCATACATTCTTCATCACTTATAGCATGATATTGCGCTCTTTTGCTTTCAAATAAAAAAGCATGCAAAGGACCAATTCCTGGATAATCAAGCCCTGCAGAAACACTATGTACAGGCAAGATATTGCCTAAATCATCTTGTAAAACCTTGGTTTTCATACCGTGAATAATGCCTGTTTTTCCCTTATTTAAAGTCGCTGCATGATAAGGCGTATCAATGCCAAGCCCCCCTGCTTCAATACCTATAAGTTTAACATTTTCATCTTTGATAAAATCATAAAAAATCCCAGCTGCATTGCTTCCACCCCCAACAGCTGCGATAATATAATCTACTTTTTTATTGAGTTTTTGAAGTTGCATTTTGCATTCTTTTCCTATAATACTTTGAAAATGCATTACCATTTTAGGATAAGGATAAGGACCTACCGCACTTCCAACCACATAAAAAATATTTTTAATATCTCCAACCCAAGCTTGAATAGCCGCAGTAGTAGCTTCTTTTAGAGTTTTAAGCCCACTTTGTACTGCATGAATTTTAGCACCCAAAAGCTCCATTTTATAAACATTTAAAGCCTGTCTTTGCACATCGGTTGCCCCCATATAAATTTCACATTCAAGTCCTAAAAGTGCTGCTGCAGTGGCTGTTGCAAGCCCGTGTTGACCTGCTCCTGTTTCTGCTATGATTTTTTTCTTTCCCATTTTTTTTGCTAAAAGGGCTTGAGCGATGGCATTATTGATTTTATGTGCTCCGGTATGATTTAAATCCTCGCGTTTTAAATAAATTTCATGCTGATATTTTTTGCTTAAATTTCTAGCAAAATAAAGTGGAGTAGGACGCCCTACATAAGTTTTTAAAAGCTCGTTTAATTCTTTTTTAAAGAGTTTATCTTTAGAAAATTTCAAAAAAGCACCTTCTAGCTCATTTAAAGCAAACATTGCACTTTCAGGCAAAAACTGCCCACCAAAATCCCCATAATACGCTTTTTTCATTTTTTCAACTCCTTTAAAATTTGTTTTATTTTGTTGATATCTTTTAAGCCTTTTTCATCTTCAAGTTTTGAATTAAGATCTAAAATTTTAGCTCCCGTTTGTACAGCCTTATGAATATTATCCAAACCTATGCCTCCAGCTAATGCAAAATCTTTAGTATAAGAACCTAATAAAGTCCAATCAAAACTTATTCCATTACCGCCCTTTAAAATTCCCTTAGCATCAAAAAGTACTAAATTAGCAAAAATTTCACTTTTTAAATCTAAACTATTTTCCACACTAATCACCTGCCAAACAAAAACATTTTGCACCTTTAAAATTTCAAATTCTTCTTTGGTAATAGTGCGATAAATTTGTATCCCATCAAGCTTAGCTTCTTTAATACATCTTAAAATTTGTTCCAAATTTTCATCTACAAAAACACCGACAACTTTTTTATCTTTTTCATGAAAAATTGCACTTAAATTTCTTGCTTGTTCTAAACTCACTCTTCTTGGACTTTTAGCAAAAATAAGTCCAAAAAAATCAATATTTAAAAAAGCTAAATCTTTGGCATTTTTTTCATCTTTAATACCACAAATTTTAAGCTTTAGCATAAGCTTGATACTCCTTAAAATATTCTATAACCTTACCTGAATAAATGGCTTCTAAAATCATATCTTTAGCCACTAAAGGCGAACTTGCTTTATTGGCTGTATAAAGTGCAAACATAGCATTTAAAACTACCAAATCAAATTTTGCCCCTTGCATTCTACCGCTTAAAATATCTTTTAAATCTTTAGCGTTGTCATATGCACTAGATCCTATGATTTCACTATGAAAAGCTCTTTTAAAACCAAATTGTTCAGGACAGATAGAATACTCTAAAATTTCTCCTTCACAAAGCTCATAAATTTTACTTTCATCGCAAATACTAAGCTCATCCATACCATCATTTCCTCTTACCACTAAAGCTTTTTTGCGTCCTAAATTTTTTAAAACCTCTATCAAAAGCCTATGCACAGGTGCGTGATAATTTCCCATAAGTTGATATTTTAACTTTAAATTAGGGTGCAATAAAGGACCTAAAACATTAAAAACCGTTCTTACTCCAAGTCTTGATCTGACCTCTTTAAGTTCTCCTACCAAAGGATGAAAAAATGGAGCATGTAAAAAACTAAGCCCTTGATTATTTAGTTGTTTTAAAACTGATTCTAAAGTGTTTGGAGTAGTTATATTTAAAGCTTCTAACACATCTGTACTTCCGCTAGAACTTGAAATGGCACGATTTCCGTGTTTGGCTACTTTTACTCCTAAAGCTGCTAAAATAAAAGCACTAGTCGTAGAAACATTGATACTTTTAAAACCATCTCCACCTGTTCCACAAATATCAATCATCTCACTCTCATCACTAAAAGTTTGAGAATATCTTAAAATTTGTCTTACAAAAGCACTTAAAGATTTTTCGTTTAAAGACTTTTCAGTGATTAAAATCAACAAAGCCGCTAATTGTAAAATTTCATAATCTTTAGACATAATAATCTTACAAATTTGCTCAAAATCATCGCTTTGTAAAAAATGATTTTCACTCATTTTTTGCAAATAAAAACTTAAAGGATTTTCTTGTTTTTGTGGTTTTTTTATATCTTGTTTTAAAAAATTAGAAAAAAGTTGTAAGCCATATTCACTAAAATAGCTTTCAGGATGAAATTGCACACCATAATAAGGTAAATTTTTATGTCCCAAAGCCATAATCACACCCTTTTCATCAAGGGCTAAAATTTCAAGCTCATCACTAAGCTGTTTAACCTCTAAAGAATGATAACGCATTACACTAAAATTTGAAGGCAAATTAGAAAATAATTCATTTTCCCTGCACTGTTTTATCAAAGAATTTTTTGCATGCATAGGCTCTTGCATCTTAACCACTAAAGAATCAAAAGCTAAAGCTAAAGCTTGATGCCCTAAGCAAATGCCCAAAACAGGGATATTAAGCCTTGCTTTAAAAATTTCAAGACAAATCCCACTTTGACTTGGATGCTTTGGACCAGGACTTAAAATAATATGAGTAGGATTTAAATTTTTAATTTCACTCAGAGAAATTGCATCATTTCTTCTTACTAAAATTTCATCATTGCTGAGTTGCTCTAACATGCTTTTAACATTAAAAACAAAAGAATCATAATTATCAATTAAAAGTATCATTGATTTTCCTTTTTTAAATTTTCAAAAGCTACCAAAAGCGCCTTGCGTTTAGCACAAATTTCTGCATATTCTTTTTGACTCTCACTTTGCAAAACAATACCCGCCCCACTTGCCAAATAAGCCTTATCTTGAGTAAAAAAAGCGCAACGGATTAAAATCGCTAAAGTTATGTCTTCGTTAAAATTTAAAAATCCTACCGCACCACCATAAATTCCACGATCGCAATCTTCAAGCTCGCTAGTGATCTCTAAAGCTCTTATTTTAGGAGCTCCGCTTAAAGTTCCCGCTGGAAAAACTGCTTCAATCACATCAAAAATACTCGCATCTTCTTTCATATTGGCATACACTTCACTCACTATGTGCATTACAAATTTATTTTTAATAATAGAAAAAAGATTTTCCACTCTTGTTTGAGTGCCAAATTTAGAAGCATCATTTCTTGCTAAATCTACAAGCATCTTATGTTCACTAAGTTCTTTTTCATCACTTAAAAGATCTTTTTCTAAAGCTAAAAGATCACAGTTATTTTCCAAATTTCTAGTTCCAGCAATAGGGGCTAAATAAATCTCTCTTTTTTTAATTTTCAATAAAAACTCTGGAGAAGAACCCAAAACAACACCATATTTACTTGGAAAATAAAACATATAAGCGCTTGGATTTAAAGCACTTAAACTCTCATAATAATCAAAAGCATTTACTTGATGTTTGATACAAAGTTGCTTACTTAAGACCACTTGAAAAATATCTCCACTTAAAAGATATTCTTTGGCTTTTTCGCACATTTTTAAAAAATCATTTTTTTCATCTTCTAAAGAATTTAAAATTTCAAAATCATTTTTTTGTTTCTTTTTCATTGGTTCAATATCATCTTTTAAATATTCAAAATATTTTGAAGCACCAAATTTAAAAAACATCTTGCTATTTTTCTCATAAATCAAATAAGCCTTAGCATTGGCAAATAAAAATAAAGGAAAATCATAATTTTTCTTAGAAGAAAGTGGAATTTTTTCAAACAAAGATACAAAATTTGCACTAAAAACTCCAAAAAATCCAGCAAAGTCGCAAATTTTATTCTTGCTTAAAGCTTCATAATATTTTGCCTTAAACTCGCTAAAGGATAATTCATTAGCATCTAAATAATCACAATCAATCCCTATAATTACCTTAGTCAAATCCTCTGCAAAATAAGAATTTTCAAATTTTTCAAGGATTTGTCTATAATAAAAATTTACATTTTTAACAAACATAATAAACCTTTTTTTAAAAAAATAAATTAAAATAATATTAAAGAAAAAATTTAGATAAAAAGAAGTTTAGAAACGCCAAGAGCGAAGAGTGTGTGTAAGTTTTAAAATCAAAGAATTACTAAAAAAATCATTTTCACTCATCTTTTACCTTTCTTATAAAATATTTCAAAAATTAAGACTTTTATGAAAATTTTTAAAGTCTTAATTAATTTTAATCAATAAATATAAATTTTGCTTTAAATTTAAAATAAATATTATAAAATCTTTATATTTTATAATATTTTGAAACATTTTTACGATGCTTAAAGTTACCAAAAAATATTCTATTGTTATAAAAAACTAAGATAATACTTAGCTTAATAAGATAAAATTATTCCGTATTTGAAATATTTAATATTTTTTAGGAAAAGCTATGGAAATCACAGATTTACCTTATCTAATCATAGGAATCATTTCAGGTATTGCTTCTGGACTTTTTGGCATTGGTGGAGGTATGATTATCGTTCCTTCTATGTTCGCACTTGGAGCAAGTGCTCACCATGCTATCGGAATTTCAGTATTGCAAATGATTTTTGCAGCAGTTTTTGGCTCTTATATTAATTATAAGAAAAAAAATCTAAATCTTAAAGATGGTATTATGATAGGTTTTGGAGGGCTCATAGGGGCAAGCTTTAGCGGAATGCTTTTAAAAGCTTTAAGTGATGTAGCTCTTACTAGCGTATTTTTGGCGGTAAGTTGTATATTTTTTATCAAATATGCTTTTGGAATTAAAGAAAACATTGTGCAAAATCAAAGAAGCGTTTGGGTAAAGAATGTCATTTTATTTATTGCTGGAGCTTTTACTGGTATTTTTGCTATTTCTTTGGGAATTGGTGGCGGACTTTTAATTGCTCCGATTTTAGCTTATTTTTTAGGCTATGATAGTAAAAAAGTTGTTTCCTTATCCTTGTTTTTTGTTATTTTTGCTTCAGTCTCTGGTATTATATCTTTTTCAAATTCTGGAGTTATAGACTCTGAAGTTATTCATAAAGGAATACTAGTAGGTATAGCTTCTATGGTTGGAGTTTTTATAGGAATTAAAATCATAGAAAAAATGCATATTTCAGCTCATAGAAAAATTTTACTTTGCGTATATGCCTTGTCAATACTTGGAACCACCCACTCTTTGCTTAATAAGCTAAATTTTATAAATTTTTAACTTGGATTTATCCAAGTTCTTTTAATATTATTATGCTAAAATCTTAAATTTATTTAATGTTTAGGAAAGACTATGAACGATACCATAAAAATCATTGGCGCAAGAGAAAATAACCTAAAAAATATCCACCTTGAAATTCCCAAAAACAAACTCATTGTTTTTACAGGACTGAGCGGAAGTGGAAAATCAACCCTTGCTTTTGGAACTCTTTATGCTGAAGGACAACGCCGTTATATAGAAAGTTTAAGTGCTTACGCCAGACAATTTTTAGATAAGGTAGGCAAACCTGATGTCGATAAAATCGAAGGTTTAACTCCAGCCATTGCCATAGATCAAAAAACTACTTCTAAAAATCCACGCTCTACTGTAGGAACCATCACTGAAATTTATGATTATCTAAGACTTTTATACGCAAGAGTTGGCATTCAACATTGTCATCAATGTGGACAAAAAATTTCATCTATGAGTGTAAGTGATATAGTCAGTGAAATTTTAAAATTTCCAAAAGGTGCAAAAATCATCATCTACGCCCCACTCATACGAGAAAAAAAAGGAACTTATGCAGATTTGCTTGAAAATTTACGCAACAAAGGCTATGTAAGAGCTCAAATTGATGGAGTTTTGGTAAGACTTGATGAAGAAATTGAACTAGCCAAAACCAAAAAACACACCATTAAACTTGTCATAGATAGACTTGAAATTCAAGAAGATTTACTTTCTCGTCTTGCAAGCGATATAGAAAAAGGTTTACAGGAAAGCTTTGGAGAAATAGAAATAGAAGTTTTAAATCATGAGGAAATAAACCTTAATAAACACTATCATTTTAGCGAGCATTCAGCTTGTTTTGATTGTAAAATTTCCTTTGTTCCACTTGAACCTTTAAGCTTTTCTTTTAATTCTCCAAAAGGAGCATGTGAAGCTTGCGATGGACTTGGAATTCGTTATACTTTAGATATGAAAAAAATCATCGATGAAAATTTAAGTCTCGAAAACGGTGCTGTTAAAATCATGTATGGTTTTAATAAAAGTTATTATTATAAATTCCTAATCGCCTTTTGCGAACAAAATGAAATTCCTATCAAAATACCTTTTATGCAATTAAACGAAGAACAAAAACGTCTTGTATTGTATGGTAATGCCAAAACTATAGAATTTCTTTGGAAAAGAAATCGCCTAAAACGCACTTTTGAAGGCGTGGTTAAAATGGCTTATGAAATGCTAAAAGATGAAAAAGATTTAGCCGAATATATGAGTGAAAAAATTTGTAAAGACTGCGGTGGGCATCGTTTAAAACCCGAAAGTTTAGCCGTGAAAGTAGCCAAAAAAAGCTTGGGTGAAATTTTAGATATGAGCATAGAAGATAGTACGGCCTTTTTTGCAGATGAGAAAAATTTTTCTTATTTAAGCGAGCAACAAAAACTTATTTCTAAACCTATCCTAAAAGAAATCAACGAAAGATTGTTTTTCTTGTATGATGTGGGGCTAGGTTATCTTTCTTTAGGGCGCGATGCAAGAACGATTAGTGGGGGTGAAGCACAAAGAATCCGCATAGCTTCACAAATTGGCAGTGGTTTAAGCGGAGTGATGTATGTCTTAGATGAGCCTAGCATAGGACTTCATGAAAGAGATACTGCAAAACTGATTAAAACTTTAAGAAATTTACAACAAAAGGGCAATACCCTAATTGTCGTAGAGCATGATAAAATGACCATAGAAGAAGCAGATTTTATTGTAGATATTGGTCCAAAAGCAGGAAAATTTGGGGGTGAGGTTGTATTTAGTGGAACTTATAAAGAACTTTTAAAAAGCAAAAGCGAAACTGCACTTTATATGAATGGTAAAAAACAAATTTCACAACTTCAAAACAGAACACAGAAAGAATGGCTTGAGCTTAAAAATGTAAATATTAACAATATCCAAGATTTAAGCGTAAAATTTCCTTTGCAAAATTTAGTCGCTATAACAGGAGTTTCAGGTTCTGGAAAAAGCTCTTTGATACTTCAAACCCTACTTCCTTTTGCACAAGAGGAATTAAACCGTGCGAAAAAAGTTAAAAAACTTGGCGGAGTACAAATAGAAGGACTTGAAAAACTTGATAAAGTCATTTATCTTGATCAAAGCCCAATTGGGCGCACACCACGTTCAAATCCTGCCACCTATACAGGTGCTATGGATGAAATCAGAAATCTTTTTGCCGCCACTAAAGAAGCCAAAATGCGTGGTTATAAAGCTGGACGCTTTTCTTTTAATGTCAAGGGTGGAAGATGTGAGAAATGTAGCGGAGATGGAGAAATCAAAATAGAAATGCATTTTTTACCTGATGTTATGGTAGTTTGTGATACTTGCGAGGGCAAACGCTACAATGATGCCACGCTAGAAATCAAATATAAAGGCAAAAATATCAGTGAAATTTTAAATATGAGTGTTTTAGAAGCGAGTGAATTTTTTACAGCCGTTCCTAAAATCAAACAAAAATTAGATACTCTAGTAAAAGTGGGTTTAGATTATCTAACTCTAGGACAAAATGCCACCACCTTAAGTGGAGGTGAAGCACAAAGAATCAAACTTGCTAAAGAACTAAGCCGTAGCGATACAGGAAAAACGCTTTATATACTTGATGAACCTACAACAGGACTGCATTTTGAAGATGTCAATAAACTCATCTTAGTTTTACAACATTTAGTTGATCTTAAAAATTCTGTTTTTGTGATAGAACATAATTTAGATGTGATTAAAAATGCTGATTATATCATCGATATGGGGCCTGAAGGCGGAGTTAAAGGTGGAAAAGTTATAAGCACAGGAAGCGTGGAAAAAGTCGCTAAAGAACACAAAAAAACCCGTTCTTACACAGGATATTATCTAGACTTAGAGCTTAAAAATACACAAAAATCATAATTTTATGTTTGATTTTTTATATAATGATATTAGCTATTTGGGGCTTTTCATGGTGTGTTTTCTTTCAAGCACACTATTACCCTTAGCAAGTGAAGCCTTTGTTTTAGGCTTTATAAAACTTGATTTTAATCCGAATTTGGTACTTATCGTAGCCACTTTGGGTAATACCTTAGGAAGTTTAAGTACTTATGCTTTAGCGTATTTTGGAAAAGAAAAAATTTTAGAAAAATACTTTAGCAAATCCTTAAAAAAATTAGAAAATTTCAATGCTAATTTTGCTAAATTTGGAAGTATATTTGCTTTTTTTACTTTTTTACCTTTAGTAGGAGATCTTTTTGCCTTGGGACTTGGTTTTGCGAAATATTCTTTTTTAAAAACTATATTTTTTATCTTACTTGGAAAATTAAGTCGTTATGCTTTCATAATTTTCATAGCAAACTCCTTTTAAAAACCTCTCTTTTATAAGTTTTAAAAGCTTTGCATTGTCTACATTTTTTAGAATTTTAACACAATTTTTAGTGCTTAAATCCACCCCCATACTCATTTTTGGTTCTTTAAAACAACGCCAACTCATACCTCTTGCCAAAGAACTATCGCAAATAACATCAGCATAACACTCATCAAAATCTGCAATACTAGAATCTAATGCGTAAGCTATCGTTAAAGCATCATGTATCCAAGTTCCCTTTGTACCACGTGTTTTATAGGCATAATCAATCCAAACACCTAAAGTTTCAACAATAAAATCACATAAAATATTCTTACCTTGCAACTCTTTTAAATCCTCGTGTGTTAATAAAGTCTGCATGGTTGCATTATAAGGTATGAGTGTAATTTTAGCTCTTGAATTTAGCACTATACTAGCCGCCTCAGGATCAAAACCAAAATTTGTATCTTTAGTGTAATAAGGCATATCAAAACTGCCGCCCATAATAAAAAGCTCTTTAAGATTTATATCAAAATCTTTAAAAATTTTCATAGTCATAGCGATATTTGTCAAAGGTCCTATCGCACAAATAGAAATTTCTTTAGGATTTTTACTCACCAACTCACCCATTTTAAAAATCGCATCAGGATTTATATTTTCTAAAATTTCAGGACTTTTTATATTTTCCCAAAGATATTCAAGTTTAAAATTTTTAACACTTTCATCAAGTCTTTGACGCCAAGCTTTACTTGGTTCTTTTAGGGCTTCATTCGCTCCCAAATAAACTGGGATATTTAAATTTAAACGTTTAAATAAATCCTTAGCCACACTATAGGCAACAAGGCTTGGAACATTACCGCAAACTGTGCTTAGCATTTCAAGTTTGATTTCTTTAGATGACAAAATCAAAGCAAGTGCTAAACCATCATCAGTATTTGCTCCTGCAATAGCATTGCCTATGTCCGTGTCTAAGATAAGTCTCATATCGCATCTTCTATTTTATTTAAATCTCTACCTCTAGTTTCTGGCGCAAAAAATGTAGTCACAAAACCTATACCTGCAGTTAATACAAAATATGTCGCGATAGGCCACCAAGTGCCATAATATGCAAGCAAAGCAGAAGCCACCATAGGCGCTGTTCCTCCTGAAAGAATAGAACCTAGCTCCTTAGCAAAAGCCATTTTTGTATAACGGTTTTTTACCCCAAAAAGCTCCACACCCCAAGCCGCTTGCACACCAAAAATCCCTAAAGATGCTAAAGACATACCTACAATAATAGTTAAAATCACAATAATTTCATTTTTACTATCTAAAAGCATAAAAGCAGGAAAAGCATAAATCATTAAAAGCAAACAAAACATTCTATAAGTAATACATCTTCCAAATTTATCACTTAAATAACCTGCCAAAGGAATAACTAAAAATCCTACCAATGAAGCTATCATCACTGCTGTAGTAGCTACTGATTTGTCTAAAAGTAAAATTTTAGTCACATAACCTACAATAAAACCTTGCGCAAGATAAGAAGGTCCATTTTCGCCTATTCTTAAGCCCACCATAGTCCAAAAAGCACGACTTCTTTGCCAAAAACTTCTTTCATCTTTTTTCATATGCTTTTCGTTATTAAGACGCAATTTCATCATTTCATTTTTTTGCTTTTCAAAAACAGGGGTTTCTTTGACATGAAAACGAATATATACAGCAAAAAGAGCGATTAAAATACTTCCCATATAAAGGAACTCTCCAGCCCCATTCTTTAAAACTTGCTTCATCCATTTGTACCATCAAAAGCCATACAAAAGACGCAAGCAAAGTTCCACTATTTGATCCTAAAGCAATCACAGAAGAAACAAGCCCTCTTCTCTTGCTAGGAGCATATTCTCCTAGCATAACTGTTCCACCTGAAAGTTCAGCTCCTGCGCCAAAACCCTGCATAAAACGTAATGCAACCAAACAAATAGGCGCCCAAACACCAATCACTGCATAACTTGGGATAAAACCTATCAGAGTAGTTGAAATTCCCATTAAAGCTATTGTAGCCATCATAACATTTTTTCTTCCGTGTTTATCACCTAAATGACCAAAAAACAAAGCCCCAATAGGTCTTGCAATAAAACCTATGCCATAAGTTACAAAACTAAGCAAAAGTGCAATTACTGGAGTTTGCTCAGGAAAAAATACTTCTGAAAAAATTGTTGCAGCTGCTAAACCATAAAGTGCAAAATCTGCATATTCCATAGCAGTTCCCAACCAGCAAGAAAAAACTGCCTTTTTAAAAACTTTTCTACCTTCAGGTGTGTTAAAATTCTTATCTGCAATTCCATCAATTTGCTGATTTGTCATTACATTTTCCTTACATTATTCATATAAAATTTTTACTCTACTCGATATTATGACTAAAAATTGAAGTATTTTCGCTTAAATATCTTTAAATTTCGAGACATTTTAAGCAAAATTTTGAAATAATATAACCAAAAAATATATTTTATCAAAAGAAGAAATTATTATGAAAACTTTAACTATTATTGATACTTTTGGATTTTTTTTCAGACTTTACTACGCATTAAAAGGTTTTAAAAATTCACAAGGACAAGCTAGTGGAATGATTAGCGGTTTTGCAAATTTTATTTATAGCTTAAAAAATGAATATAAAAGTGATTATATTGTTTTTGCATTAGATTCCAAAGGAAAAACTTTTCGTAGTGAAATTGATCCAAACTATAAACAAAATCGCACTCCACCACCGCCTGAACTTCTAGAACAAATTCCAATTTGCATAAAGATGATAGAAAAAATGGGTTTTATAAGCGTTTCTCAAGAAGGTTATGAAGCCGATGATATCATCGCTTCTTTTGTAAAAACTTGTGAAGATAGGGATATTTTTGTACGCATTATCACTCAAGATAAAGATCTTTATCAACTCATAAAAGATGGCAAAACAAGCATTTACAGTCCTATTTCTAAAAACGACTATGATGAAGCAGCGTGTTTAGAAAAATACGGAGTAAAACCTAATCAAATCAGAGATTTTTTAGCTCTTTGTGGGGATAGTTCTGATAATATTCCAGGCGTTAAAGGTATAGGTGCAAAAGGAGCTAAAACCTTGCTTGATGAGTTTGGTAGCATAGAGGGAATTTATGAAAATTTAACCCTAGTACGTAACGAAAGAAGTCGTAACTTGCTTTTAGAGGGTAAGGAAAATGCATTTTTAAGCAAAAAATTAGCTTCTTTGTATGACAATTTAGAAGTACAAAATCTCATAGAAAAAGCCACTTATCCTGATGAAGAACCTCTTTTAAAAATACTTGAAATTTTAGAACATTACGAACTTAATACTTTGCTTAAAAAACTGCGTCAAAATCCTGATAATAAAGATAAAAATTTAGGTTTTAAAGCCACTTTAGTACAAGATGAAAACAAACTTTTTGAAATTTTAAATACCCTTGATAAAGAAAGTATTATTGCTTTTGATACCGAAACCACAGGACTTGATACTAAAGAAGCAAAAATTGTTGGTTTTAGTTTTTGCATGAATGAAAATGAAGCCTTTTACGTGCCTTTAACTCATAATTATCTTGGAGTAGGTGAGCAAATCTCATTGCAAAGTGCCAAAAAAGCTATAGAAGTAATCTTTAATCATTTTGTTATAGGGCACAATCTCAAATATGATTTTAAAATCATTCAAAACAATTTTGACTTAAATTTACCTCAAAAATACGCAGATACAATGATTTTGGCATGGCTTAAAAATCCTTCTTTAAGAGTAAATATGGATGATTTAGCCTTAAGACTTTTTAATTACGAAACCTTGCATTTTGAAAGCCTTGTTAAAAAAGGAGAAAATTTTGCAAGTGTAGAACTTGAAAAAGCTTGTAAATACGCTGCAGAAGATGCTTATATCACTTTAAGATTTTATCTTTATTTTTTAAAAAATCTTGAAACTCCTTTATTAGAACTTGCTAAAAACTGCGAATTTGATTTCATTAAAATCATTATGATGATGGAAGAAAATGGCATAAAGCTTGATACAAATGCACTTGAAATCCTTATGAAAAAATTTGAAAATGAAATCAAAAATTTAAGTGAAGAAATTTATACTCTTTGCGAGGATAGATTTAATCTAAATTCACCTAAACAAATGGGTGATATACTTTTTGAAAAACTCAAACTCCCAAGCGGAAAAAAAGGAAAAACAGGATATTCTACCGATGAAAAAGTTTTAAATATACTTTTAGATAAACATCCTGTAATTGCTAAAATTTTAGATTATAGAGAACTTGCCAAACTTTATTCAACTTATTGCGAACCTTTGTTAAAACTAGCGTTAAAAGATAAAAATTCACGCATTTATTCAAGTTTTTTACAAACTGGAACCGCTACAGGACGTCTTTCATCTAAGGATCCAAATTTGCAAAACATCCCTGCACACGGACAATATGCAAAAGATTATAAATCTTGCTTTGTAGCTAAAGATGGATTTAGTTTTATCTCTCTTGATTATTCTCAAATCGAACTTAGAATACTTGCACATTTTAGCGAAGATGAAAAACTTTTAAATGCTTTTGCCAATGATGAAGATATACACGCAAGAACAGCAATAATGATTTTTGGTGAAAGCAATTATGAAACCAGAAGTGTTGCAAAAAGTATAAATTTTGGACTTATTTATGGTATGGGTTATAAAACCTTAAGTCAAAATTTAAAAATAGAAGCTCATTTAGCCAAATCTTACATAGAAAAATATTTTGAAAATTTTACTAGCATTAAGAAATATTTTGAAAAAGTTAAAAACGAAGCTAAACAAAATGGTTTTATCACTACTTTAAGCGGTCGCAAGCGTTATTTTGATTTTGAAAACGCAAAACCTATGCAAATTGCCATGTATGAAAGAGAAAGCATTAATTCAATCTTACAAGGCTCAGCGGCTGATGTAATCAAACTTGCAATGCTAGAAATCAATAAAGAATTAAATGAAGACAAAAAGCTTATTTTACAAATTCATGATGAATTAATTTTTGAAGTAAAAGACGATTTGTGTGAAAATTTTGTAAAAAAAACTAGAGATATTATGGAAAATATAGTAAAATTAAAAGTAAAATTAAAAACAAGTTCAAGTATCGCCAAAAATTGGGGCGATTTAAAATAATCAAGGAGATAATTAATGGATCTTTCAACCATATTAGGAATGGTGCTTGCAGTTACTAGTATTTCGGTAGGAGATATACTAGAGGGAGGCAATCCTTTGCATGTTGTGCATCTTTCTTCCTTTCTCATAGTTATGCCAACAGCTGCATTTTGCGCAATGACTTCTACGCATAAAAAAATTGTAAAAGCAGCCTACAAAGAACTCAAAGTTGTTTTTAAAGGTTCTGGAGTAAATTTACCCGAAAGGATAGCCCAGCTAGTCGAATTTGCTATTATTGCAAGACGAGATGGTCTTTTAGCGTTAGAATCAAGAACCAGTGAGATTGAAAATGAATTTTTAAAAAATGCTATGATGATGCTTGTAGATGGTAAAAGCTTTGAAGAAATTCATGAAAGCATGGAAATACAAACTGAACAACTTGAAGAGCATTATAAAGAATGTGCAGAATATTGGATAGTATTTGGAGAGACTTGTCCTACCATGGGGCTTGTTGGAGCGGTTTTTGGACTTATTTTAGCTCTTAAATTACTAGACAATCCTCAAGCAATGGCAGCAGGTATTTCAGGTGCTTTCACGGCTACAGTTACGGGAATTTTTGGCGCTTATGCACTTTTTGCTCCTTGGGGGAAAAAATTAAAAGCTAATGGAATGGATCTTGTAAAAGAGCAAATTGTCATTACTGAAGCTATAAAAGGAATTGCAGAAGGTGCTAATCCTAGAGATTTAGAAGCTAAACTTTTTAACTTCTTAAGTCACGATGATCCAAGAATTTCACAATTTGACAAAGGTTAAAAATGGCTAAAAAACATAAATGCCCAGAATGTCCAGCAGGCGAAAAATGGGCTGTACCTTATGCGGACTTTCTAAGTTTGCTTTTGGCACTTTTTATTGCTCTTTGGGCAATTTCTAAAACAAATCCTGCTAAAGTAGAGGCTTTAAAAACTGAATTTGTTAAAATCTTTGATTACACCTCTACTCAAACAGTCAAAGAAGAGAGTAAAACCCAAGAAAAATATAAAGGCGCAGCAAAAGAAGAAAGCGATGAACTCAAATCGTTAAAACAAATGACTATGACACAGCAAGAAACTATCAAACGTCTTCAAGCAGCTCTAGATCAAAGCGATAATCAGGTTGCTCTTAACCTTCCATCTAAAGTTGAATTTGAAAGAGGTAGTGCTCAAATCGTTTCAGCTGATATACAAGATTATTTAAAACGTATGGCTGAGCTAACAACATATTTGCCACCTCAAGCAAAAATAGAAATTAGAGGCTATACAGACAATAGCGACTCTATTATAAGAAGTTATGAACTCGCCTACCAAAGAGCGGAAAATGTATTAAAATATTTTATAGAAGGTGGAGCAAATTTGAAAAATATTAGCATTAAAAGCTACGGGCTTAATAATCCTATCAATGGAAATCCACAAGCTCTAGAAAATAATAGAGTAGAAATATATTTTAAAGTCGATACAGCAGATACAAGCACTCAAAAATCAGTTCTTGAACTTATCAATAAAATAGGAACTAAAGCACCTTAAAAGTTTTAGTTTCCTTTTTTTACTTGACCAGCTAAACGACTCTTATTATTTGTATTATAAACAAATCCTAGCACCTCAGCTACAGCTTTAAACATTTCCCTAGGAATAAGATCATTAACATCACAAGCTTTATAAAGCTCTCTTGCTAAAGGAGGATTTTCATAAACTACAACATTATTTTCATAGGCTACTTGTTTTATGCGAAGAGCGAGAAAATCCACTCCTTTGGCAACAACCCTAGGGGCTTGTTCTTTACTTGTATCATAACGAATAGCTACGGCATAATGCGTTGGGTTTGTGATCACCACATCCGCACCTGCAACATCTTGAACCATACGACGACGCGCAGCTTCCATTTGAAGTCTACGAATTCTACCTTTAACCTGAGGATCTCCTTCCATTTGTTTATACTCATCTTTTATTTCTTGTTTGCTCATACGCAAACCTTTAAAATACTGAAAACGCACCAAAAAAACATCTAAAACAGCAATAATTAAAAAAGCAACTATAACAATAGCTGCTAAAACAATAGCTCTGTCTCTTAGCCAAGTAAGCTGTGCAACCATAGTATAAAGCTCAACTCTTGGAAGCTCTTGCATAAATTTAAGTAAAACTATAAAAGCTATAGTAAAAACAATACCCACTTTTAAAATAATTTTTATACTTTCAACAATTTTTTTCAATGAAAAAAGGTTTTTTAAACCTTTTAGAGGATTGATTTTTCCTAAATTTGGCATAATAGGTTTAGTTGTAAAAATAAAACCAAATTGCATAATATTTCCCAAAACCCCAGCAATCATAATACTTAAAACAATAGGTGCAAGAATAATTAAAACCTCAAAAATGCTTTTAATCATAATGGCTTGAATAATACGCAAATCAAATTCAACACCAATAAAACTTTGATAGTATCTATATAAATTTACAATTCTCTCGCCCATAAAACTCATCATAAATAAAGTTATAGTTACTCCAATTATCAAAGTTACAATAGCTGCCGCATCTTGAGACTTTGGAACATTACCTTCTTTACGCGCATCTTCTATCTTTTTGGACGTGGGTTCTTCTGTTTTTTCTTGATCTTCGCCTGCCATATTTTAGCCTAAATAAAAATTTTAATATGTGTGTAAAATTATAGTAGAAAATTTATGAATTTCAATTAAAGAATAAAAATGAAGAAAAAGCCTCGTAAAGAGGCTTTATACTAAGAAATTAAAGTTTAGCTTCGTTTTTGCCAAGATATTCAGCCACGCCTTTAGGGTTAGCTTTCATACCTTCATCGCCCTTATTCCATCCTGCAGGACAAACTTCACCATGCTCATTTGTAAAAAGCATAGTATCAACCATTCTTAACATTTCATCTATATTTCTACCTAGTGGTAAATCATTAACCACAGCATGGCGAACTGTTCCATCAGCATCAAGCAAGAACGAACCACGAAGGGCAACTGCTTCTGCATAAAGTACATCAAAATTTCTAGCAATCTGCTTAGTTAAGTCAGCAACAAGCGGAAATTTAACCTGACCAATACCACCTTGATTTACTGGAGTATTTTTCCAAGCAAAATGTGAAAATTCATTATCTCCTGAAATTCCAATTACTTCAATGCCACGATTTTTAAATTCTTGATATCTTTTGTCAAAAGCTATAATTTCTGAAGGACAAACAAAAGTAAAATCTTTTGGATAAAAGAATACTACCGCTCCTTTTGGACCTATGTTTTTATAAAGATTAAAATCTTGAACAATTTCATTGTTTCCCAATACTGCTGGAGCAGTAAAATCTAAAGCTTTTTTAGTAACTATCATATTTTCTCCTAAATAATAAATTTTATTGATAACGAAATTATATCGTTTAAATCTTTATTTTTTTTTAAATATCTAAAATAATATTAAAAATTTAAGAAAGTTATAATTATTATCAAATAATGTAAATTTTTGATTATCAAAATTTACATTATTTAAGAATTTTATGCTAAAATCTTTTAAATCTTAATATTAAATAAGGAGAAAAAATGGCTGTAAAAATTACAGATATATGTATTGCTTGTGGTTCTTGTATTGATGAGTGTCCAGTGAGTGCTATCGTTGATGATGCTAACAATCCAGAAGGTGAAGATAGATATTATGTTTATGCAAACAAATGCGTTGAATGCGTAGGACATAATGATCAACCAGCTTGTGCCAGTGCTTGCCCAACAGATGGATGTATAGTTTGGAGTGCTGTAGAATTAGGACAACCAAGTCGTGATAATATTGGCGCTGATATGAGAAGTGGGGACACTCCAGTTTTTGCATAATTTTAAAAAATTAAAAAGCTAGAGATTCCTAGCTTTTTCTTTTAATTTAACTTTCTTTAAACAAATTCAAGTATAATTTTAAGCTTTATTAAAATAAGGAGTTATTACAAAGATGGAAAAAACTTTATCTATAATTAAACCTGATGCTGTTAAAAAAGGTGTTATAGGAAAAATTTTAGATCGTTTTGAAAGCAATGGATTAAGAATCGCTGCAATGAAAAAAGTTCAACTTAGTAAAGAACAAGCTGAAAATTTTTATGCTGTTCATAAAGAAAGACCTTTTTTTAAAGACTTGGTTGAATTTATGATTAGCGGTCCTGTTGTTGTTTCTGTACTAGAAGGAGAAGGTGCTGTATTAAAAAATAGAGATTTAATGGGAGCGACAAATCCTAAAGAAGCTAAAGCAGGAACAATTAGAGCCGATTTTGCTGAGAGTATTGATGCTAATGCTGTTCATGGAAGTGACAGCTTGGAAAATGCAAAAATAGAAATTGATTTTTTCTTTAAACCAAATGAAATTTGCTAAATGAAAATCCCTTTTTCTAAGATTAATACAAAGGAATATCCTTTTAAACTTAATCTTGAAAATATGATTTTTGAGGGAAATCTAGTAAAAATAAATCCTAAGCTTGTTAAAATAAATGCTATTATGCAAGGTTTTATCTATAGACCTTGTGATAGTTGTGGAACTGAGTTAGAACTTGAAATTAAAGAAAATTTAGAACTTTTTGCAAGTGATGGTATTTTTAAAGATGAAGCAAACGAATTGAGCAATACTATAGAATTTTTCGATGGACATATTGATTTAATAGAAGTTGCTATTAGTGAGCTTGAAGCTTATTTGAGTGATTATTTTTATTGCATAAATTGCAATAATTAATTAAATTTTATAAAGGAGAAAAAATGGCAGTACCAAAGAGAAGAGTGAGCAAAACTCGTGCAGCTAAACGCAGAACTCACTATAAAGTTAGTCTTCCTATGCCTATAAAAGACAAAGATGGAAGCTACAAAATGCCTCACCGTGCGAATCCAACAACTAAGGAATATTAAAATCAATGATTAACATTGCCATTGATGCAATGGGTGGTGATTTTGGAGAAAAACCCATTATAGAAGGCGTTTTAAAGGCACTAGAAGCAAAACCTTTTAACGCTATCTTAGTGGGAAATTCTAAAATTCTAAAACCTTTAATACCAAAAAAATTAGAACAATATATACAATACGAAGAAGCTAGTGAAATTTTTTCGATGAATGGAAATGCCACAGATGCTTTAAAAAATAAAGAAACAACCATATACAAAGCTATTAATTTATTAAAAGAAAAAAAAGTAGATGCTGTAGTTTCAGCGGGTCATAGTGGAGCAAGTATGTCTTTGGCTACCTTAAGGCTTGGAAGACTTAAAGGTATTTCAAGACCTGCTATTGCCACTTTAATGCCAAATATCGTTAACAGAACTTTACTTTTGGATGTTGGAGCTAATACAGATTGTAAAGCTGAAAATTTATTTCAATTTGCCATAATGGGTGAAGTTTATGCTAGAGAAATTATGCAAATTCAAAAACCACGCCTTGCTTTACTTTCTAATGGTGAAGAAGAATGCAAAGGCAATGAACTTACCAAAGAAAGTCATCAGCTTATGAAAAAAATTCCAAATTTTATAGGTAATGCTGAAGGTAGAGATATTTTCAATGGTGAAATAGATGTTTTAGTCTGCGATGGTTTTGATGGAAACGTTATCTTAAAGGCTTGTGAAGGTGTAGCAACAGCTATTTTTCAGCTTCTAAAAAACGAAGTAAAGCAATCTTTTATTTCTAAAATAGGTGCTTTACTTATGAAGTCATCTTTTAAAAAATTAAAAAAACACACAGATTGGCAAGAATATGGCGGAGCACCCCTTCTTGGAGTTAATGGCTGCGTGATCATAAGTCATGGAAAAAGTGATTCTAGAGCTATTAAAAATGCAATTTTTCAAGCTATAAATTTTAGCCAATCTCATATCAATGAACTTATAGAAAATGAACTTGGGAAATACAATGCTTAAAGCCGGTCTTAAAAGTATAGCTTCTTATATTCCAGAAAAAATTTTAAGCAATGCTGATCTTGAAAAAATAGTAGATACCACCGATGAATGGATCACTAGACGCACAGGTATTAAAGAAAGACGCATTGCTAGTGAAAATGAAAATTCTAGCGATTTGGGCACAAAAGCTGCATTAAAAGCCATAGAAAGAGCAAATTTAAAACCTGAAGATATTGATGCGATTCTTGTAGCCACTTTAAGTCCTGATTATTTTACTATGCCTTCAACGGCTTGTAAAATTGCTTCAAATTTAGGACTTGTAAATATTAGTGCTTTTGATATTTCAGCAGCTTGTTCTGGTTTTATCTATTTGCTTGAACAAGCTAAAGCCTTAGTAGAAAGTGGTTTGAAAAAAAATGTTTTAATCGTAGGAGCTGAAAAAACAAGTTCAATTATGGATTACAATGACAGAAGCATTTGCATACTCTTTGGAGACGGTGCGGGTGCTGGAGTTGTAAGTTTGGACAATGAAAATCATATCCTTGATGTACATACTGCAAGCAATGGTAATTATGGAGATCTTTTAATGACTCAAAGATCGCAAAAATCAAGTCTATGTCAAACACTTTCTATGCAAATGAAAGGCAATGAAGTTTTTAAAATAGCAGTAAACACGCTTAGCAATGATGTTGTAGAAATTTTAGCTAAAAATAACATTTTAGCACAAGAAATTGATCTTTTTATTCCTCATCAAGCTAATCTACGCATCATTAAAGCCGTCCAAGAAAAACTCAATCTAAGCGATGAAAAATGTGTGATTACCGTACAAAAATATGGCAATACTTCAGCTGCTTCTATACCTATGGCAATGAATGATGCCTATGAAGAAGGACGACTTAAAAAAGGAAATCTGATCTTACTAGATGCTTTTGGCGGTGGTTTTACTTGGGGATCTGCGCTTTTAAAATTTGGAGGAGAGAATTTTTAATTCTCTCTTAGCTTTCCAAAAGCTTGAATTTCTACCAAATAACCCTCTGCTAAAGCACTTCCTACACAAGCTCTAACAGGTTTAGGATAATTTTTAATCCAAGCATCATAAATTTCATTCATTGCATCAAAATCTTGCATATTAGCTAACAAGATTTGAATTTGAATCAAATCTCCTTTGCTTGCGCCTATTTTTTCAAACAAAGCATCAAGTTCTGCAAGTGCTTCTTTGGTTTGTTTTTTAATATCTCCGCTAGGTTCAAAAGCCACTTGTCCTGCAGTCTTAAAATATTTATCAAAAACAATAATTTGCGACATTCTATCGCACTCATCAAAACGCTTTATCATGCATATTTTCCTTGAAATTCTTTCATAAATTCACACAAGGTTTTTACCTGATCCAAATTAAGCGCATTATAAATACTTGCACGAATTCCTCCTAAAATTCTATGTCCTTTAAGTCCTATCATTCCAGCTTCTTCGGCTTCCTTTACAAAAAGAGGCTCTAAATCTTTATTTTTAGCAATATTAAAACTCACATTCATTAAAGATCTGTCCTTTTTATCTGCATGTCCTTTATAAAATCCATTACTTAAATCAATACACTCATAAAGCATAGCAGCTTTTTGAGAATTTTTCTCATGTACTTTATCAAGTCCGCCTTGATTTAAAAGCCAATCCATTTCAAGATTAAACATATAAATGGCAAAGGTTGGAGGCGTATTAAACAAGGACTGATTCTCAGCATGAGTCAAATAATTTAACATACTAGGAATTTGTTTATTTTTAGATCTTTCTAACATATCTTTACGGATAAAAATACAACTTAAACCCGAAATTCCAGCATTTTTTTGCACTCCGCCATAAAAAAGAGCAATATTTGAAAAATCTACTTTTCTAGAAAAAAAATCACTCGATGCATCCACAATCAAAGGAGTTTTAGTTTTAGGATAATTTTGATATTGAGTGCCGTAAATAGTATTGTTAGAACAAATATAAGCATAATCAGCATTATCTCTAAATTCCACTCTAGGAATATGATTAAAATTACTTTCCTCGCTACTTGCTACGGTTTTAACATTGACACCTAAAATTTGTGCTTCTTTAATTGCTTTTTTTGTCCAAACTCCTGTATTTGCATATTCACAAATCCCATTTAAAGCCAAATTCATAGGAATCATAGCAAATTGTAAACTTGCTCCACCTTGTAAAAATAATACTTCATAATCATCATTTAACCCGTAAAGTTTTTTAGCTTTCTCTTGTGCTCCAAAATGCACTTCTTCAAATACTTTTGTGCGGTGAGAAATTTCCATTATAGAATAACCCCTACCCTGATAATCACAGAGTTCTTTTTGAGCTTGCTCTAAAATTTCTAAAGGTAAAGTCGATGGCCCTGCACTGAAATTGATTTTTCTCATAATCTATCCTTATAAAATTTTTGCTTCTTTTTGAGAAGTTTGAGAACTTAAAATAACGATATCATCACTCTTAAGATCTTCTAAATTTGCTATTTTACCATTTTTTCTGATACAAATAAACTTTTTGCTTTTATTAAAAAAATTCTCATGTTGCAAATAAGCATTTTGCAATTTATCTAATTTTAATTCATTATAACGCATTTGATTTGCCAATAGATGATTTAATTGCTTTTCTATATTATGGCTTTGTTTTATTTTTTCATCTATTATTTTTGGCAAAGAATTAAATTTGAAAAATTTGCTTAAATTTAAAAGCAAATTTTCATAATTTTGTATTTTATAATTCCAAAGTTGCATTAATTTTTCTTCCATTAAATCCAAACTTTGCTCTATATCCAACTTAGAATAAAACAAAGTATCTATAGCAGCTGAAGGCGTTGGAGCTCTAAAATCTGCAACAAAATCACTAATAACATAATCAATCTCATGTCCTATGGCTGAAATAATAGGAGTTTTTGCTTTAAAAATCTCTCTTGCTAAATTTTCATCATTAAAACAAAAAAGATCTTCTCTGCTTCCTCCACCACGTGCTATAATAAGAACATCTAAATCCATATCATCGGCTTTTTTTAAAGCTTGTATAAGAGAAAAAGGAGCATTATTTCCTTGAGTTAAAGCATCAAAAATATAAATTTTTGCCAAAAAATATTCTTTTTGGTGAATAAGTTTTAACATATCTTGCAAAGCAGCAGAAGTTTTTGAAGTGATAATGCCTACTTTTTTAGGAAATTTTGGCAAAGATTTTTTAAAGCGTGGATCAAAAAGTCCTTCTTTTTGCAAACGCTCTTTTAAAGCCAAAAACTGTGCTTCCAAATCCCCAAAACCTGCTTTTTTCATACTAGTAGCGATAAATTGATAACGACCACTTTCAGGATATAAACTTACACTTCCACAAAGCTCTAAAAAATTCCCCACAGCTGGTTTAAATCCGACTTTTAAATTAGCTCCTTTAAACATAGCACAAGCAATGCTTGATCTTTCATCTTTTAAATCAAAATACCAATGTCCTGAACCATGCAAAGTAATTTTTGAAATTTCTCCACTTAAAACTATATCATCAAAATGTGTTTCTAATAAAGCCTTTGCTTTAAGATTTAATTCTGTTGGTGTCATAGTTTTTTTGCTATAAACATTGAACTCACGCCAAAGCTAAAACTTTTATAATCAAGTATTTCAAAACCAGCATTTTTAAGTTCTAAGATGAACTCTTCCTTACTTAAAAATCCTTCAATAGAGTTTGGCAAATACTCATAAGCACTTTTATTTTTACTGATTATCCCACCTATACTTGGTAAAATATTTTTAAGATAAAAATCTCTACAAGCTGCTATAAATCCACCCTTTTCTCTTTTTGTAAATTCCAAAACTACCAAAATACCATCTTTTTGAAGTACTCTAGCAAATTCACTTAAGGCTTTTTGTCTTTCTACAACATTGCGAATGCCATAACTAATGCTTAAAATATCTAAACTTTGACTTTCTAAAGGTAAATTTTGCGCCCCTGCTTCTATAAATTCGACATTTGGAAATTTTTCTTTTGCAACATTTAGCATGCCACTACTTGGATCAATACCTTTAATATTTAGAATATTTTTTTCCATTTTTAAAGCACTCTCTTGCCAAATCTCTATCATATCCCCTGTGCCACAGGCAATATCAGCGATTTTTAAATCTTTTTTTAAATACAAACTCATCACTCTTTGACAAGCTTTTTTACGCCACGCTACATCAGCTCCAAAGCTTAAAATTCTATTCGCCTTATCATAAGTAGGTGCAATTTGATTAAACATTTCTATAATTTTTTCTTGTTTTTGCATTTTTATCCTTTGTAAATTTTCAAATTTTTACTTGATTTTTTAAGCAATTTGCAAAATTTATTTTTATTATTGATTATTTTCGAAAAAATATTTTTATCCCTATCTTTGCAATATTTTTCATAAAGTTTGTTTAAATTTTTTATCTCTAAAAAACGATAAAAATATTCTAAAAATATTGCCAATTCAAAAAAACTATTTTCAAAAAGCTCTAAATCAAAATTTTTTAGTATATTTTTTCTAAATAAAATAATTTTTTTTCTAAGTTCTAACGCAACAAGTTGTTTAAAAAACCTATCTTTGCAATCGCCTTCATAAAAAGAATTTTCCTTTATGAAAAAATCAAAATCATTAAACAAATCTTGGATTTTTTCATCGCTTAAAAATAGCAATAAATCTTGATTTGAATTTTCACTTGCTAAAATATCTTGAGTTTTTTTCGTTATATCTTTAAACTTTAAAGCCAAAATATTACTCAAATTTTTATCTAAAATAGTATTCATACTTGATAAAACTATATACAAGCTTCTTGAATAAAATAAAAATTCGCATAAACTTTGCTTATCTTTTCTCTCTAAAGATAAAGTCCAATAAAATTTTAATTTTTTAAATAAATAAAATAAAAAAATTCTAAATCCATCATAAGCATTAATATAATTTGGAAAATCCAAGCTAAAATTCTGATTTTTTTCTATAATTTTAAAATATTTCTCTATATCAAAATTTTGATATTCAAAACCATATAAAACGATATGTTTAGAATTTAAATCATGATGTAATTCTTTTTGAATTTTAAAATCTTTAGGAATTTTAAATTCATTGGAACTATCCAAAGTTGGAAAAAATATTTTTAAAATACAAATTTTAGGCTCTTCATAAATATCAATATAACTTTTTAAAGAGCAAAATTTAAATTCGAAGCGTTCTTTTTTAATACTCTTTCCTATAATCTTTTTTCGAGCTTTTTCAAATTTTTTTTTAGAAATTTTCTCTTCTTGATTCTGTTCTAAAATTGAATTATTAAATTTTGTAATTTTATAAAATTCATTGCAAAAACTTTGAAATTTAACACTATGATTTGAAGTTATTTGAGTATAAAAAGTTTCAAATTTAGAATTTCGAAAAGGTATATTATCTTTTTTTAAATTCTCTAAAAGAGTGCAATCAGATAGTAAAAAGTTTTTTTGAATTTCATAAACCATTAAAATAACCCTTAAAATATATGGGTTATTTTAACCTTATTTTGCTTAATGACACTTTTTGCAACTATCAACATAAGCACAAACAGACAGATGATTGACGAGATTGCCTATCTTTTTTTCTAAATGCTCTTGATATTCATAAAGCTTAGCATCTTTAAAACTTAAATCCTCTATACCACCACATTTGGCGCAAACAACATGAATATGTTCTTCTTCATAGATATCGTAACAAGTTTTTTGATTTAAAACATTGATTTCAACAACTAAACCTTGTTCTTGTAAAGTATTAAGATTTTTATAAACCGTCGCTAAAGAGATTGAAGGGTATTCTTTTTTAATTTCTGTATATAATTCATCAATATTAGGATGCTCATGTCTTTTTAAAATTTTTAAAACACATAGTCTTTGCGGAGTAGCTTTTAACTCATGTTTTTTAAGCATTTGTAGTAATTCCATTTTATTTATTCCTTACTTTTTTAAGTAAAAATAATAATAAAATTTTTATTAAAAGAAGTTTATATTAAATAATATTTTTTATTATTTAATGATAAAATTTTAAAACTTTCGTCAACAAACTATTGACATCTTTTTCTAGATTTTTTTCCACCTCACTTGTTTTTCCATGTTCAATAAATTTGTCTTCATATTCAAAGCTAACAACTTTTACATGCAAATCATATTTTTGTAAAAAATTATTAATTAAACTTTCTATACCGCCAATTTTAACATTTTCACTAAAAATAAACCAAATTTTACTTTTTTTAGCAAGCTCACACAAAAGCTCTTCATCTAAAGGTTTAGCAAAAATTAAATCAATCAAATTAGCATTATTATTCATTTCTTGCAAGGCTCTTAAAACTTGCCACGCTTTTGCCACACCTTGTCCATAACCTAAAAAAGCAATTTCACTACTATTTTTTACAAGCCATTGCGCCTTACCAAGTTTTATCTCACAAGAATTAAATTCTTTATCCAAAATAAAACTCCCTCTAGGATAACGAAAAGCAATAGGTCCTTGATGTAAATAAGCATACTCCATTATATTTTGCATCATTTGTTCATCTCTTGGGGCTAAAAGAGTGAAATTTGGCAAAGGAGCTAAAAAACTAAGATCAAAAACACCTTGATGCGTCTCCCCATCTTCGCCTACTATCCCTGCCCTATCCATAGCAAAAACCACATTTAAATTCATAATCGCACAATCATGGATCACTTGATCATAAGCACGCTGCAAAAAAGTGCTATATATTGCAATAAAAGGTTTAAATCCTTCTTTTGCCATAGCGGCCATAGAAGTTACTGCATGCTGTTCTGCAATAGCCACATCCCAAAAACGATTTGGATATTTTTCTATAAGCTTATCAAGACCTGTTCCACTTGGCATAGCTGCCGTAACCCCAACAATATTTTCATATTTTGAGGCTAAATCAAGCAAATTCTTAGAAAAAATTTCAGTAGCAGATTTTTTAGTATCACTTTTTTTAACACTCTCTCCACTATCTATATCAAAAGCTCCCACCCCGTGCCATTTAGCATGTTTTCCTTCGGCTAAAGCATAGCCTTTACCCTTTATGGTTTGAGCATGTATCACACAAGGCTTTTGCATAGCTTTTGCTTGTTTTAATGCAGAAATAATTTCACCTAAATTATGTCCATCAATAGGCCCTATATATTCAAGCCCTAATTCTTCAAACAAAAGCCCAGGAGTAATAAGTTTAAAACTCTCTTCAAAACGCTTAGCCATATAAGTAGCACTATCAGGTAATATATCCAACATTTTAGCAATACGCTTTTTAAAACTTTGATAAAACTGCGTTGCCATAGCCTGAGAAAGATACTTTGAAATTGCTCCAATTGGTTTTGAAATACTCATTTCATTATCATTTAAAAGTATTACGCAAGGAAATTTAGAATCACCCAATTCATTTAAAGCCTCATAGGCCATACCCGCACTTAAAGCACCATCTCCAATCAAAGCAACAGGAATACGCTTTTCACCCTTTAAAGCAATAGCCTTACAAGCACCTACTGCCAAAGAAATAGAGGTGCTAGAATGCCCTGCTACAAAATAATCTCCCTCGCTAGGTTTTGTATAACCACTTAAACCATTGATTTGTCTTAAAGTATCAAATATTTCTTCTTTTCCGCTTAAAAGCTTGTGTGTATAAGACTGATGCGACACATCAAAAATAAAAGGATCTTTTTTTGCATCAAAAACCAAATGCATTGCTATACTAAGTTCTACAGCACCCAAATTTGAACTTAAATGCCCACCATTTTTACTCACAACTTGTATGATTTTTTCACGCATAGATGCTGCTAAATTTTCTAATTCTTTTAAACTTAGCTTTTCTAACTCTTCTTGAGTATGGGCAAATTTTTTACTCATTATTCACCATTTTTTTAATTTTAGTTAGACGAGAGTTAAGATTGGATTCTATATTGCCTGCGTCACTTATAATAACAACACTTCCTTTGCTAATTGCATCATCAAGACTTATTTTAATGTGAGCATTCTGATCAAATTGCTCTTTTAAATACTCATAATCCTCTGCATTAACCTTAAGCTCAATTGCACTAGCACCCTTAAGCTCGCCGATTAAATCTTTAGCCAAAGCATAAGCTATCTTACTTGAATTTAGTTCAAGTTCTTTTAAGATTACTTCTTTAGCGATATCTATAGCAGTATCTGCTAATTCTTTCTCATTTTTTTCTATGAAATTTTCAAGATTTTCGCAAGCATTATCGAGTTTGGCTATACTTTTTAAATACTTATCTTTAAAATCACTCAATTCTTTTTGAAATTCTTCTTTTGCTTTCTCATAACCTTCTTTGGCAAATTTTTCTTTAGCATTTTCAAGTTCTGAATTTAAGCGGTTATTAAATTCATTCTCTTGGCTTTCTATTTGCATTTGAAGTTTAATAATATTGCTTGACATTTCATCTGTTTTTTTAAGCAAATCTTCAACAAAGCTTGGTTGAAATGTTGGAATTTGAGTTTCCATAACAGCTTGCGTAGAGGCAATGACTTGATTTTCTTCGACTGGTTTTTCGTCATTTAAAGATATATTAGCATTTTCTTCATCTGGAGTTTGAGTATGTTTTTTTTCACCTGTATGATTATCAAATTCTGAAATAACTTTAAAACGATATCCTTCAACAACATGCTGATCAGAAGCCCCACCAGAAATTACATTGCTACGATTAACCATCTCTCACCTACTCTATCATTTCATCCGCATCGCCTGTTTGAACAAGACCTTGTTCTGCAAGTTTTTGCACCACTTCAACAACCTTTCTTTGTGCATCTTCAACATCTTTAACACGCACAGCACCCAAAAAACCCATTTCTTCAAGAAAAGCTTCGCTTGCACGCGTAGACATATTGGCTAAGAATTTTTGCTTTAACTCTTCACTTGCACCTTTTAAACCTATCATTAAATCACGCTTATCGGCTACTTTTAAAATTTCTCTTATAGCCTGAGTGCTAAGTTTTTGTATATCATCGAAAGTAAACATAAGCTCTTTAATAGTCTCTGCTAAGCGTTCATCACTTTGTTCAATATAAGTAATGGTTGATTTGCTTGCTTTTTGACCCAAACGATTAAGCACTTCTGCTACTGCTCTTGGGCCGCCCACTTCAACCTTATAAGAGGTAAGACTTTCAAGCTTGCTTTCTAGCACTGCAGAAACTCTTTTAATAATACTTGGAGAAATATCGCCAAGATTTGCCATTCTTATAACCACCTCAGCCCTTAATTCATCGCTAAAATACTCTAAAGTTTCTGCCGCATGAATAGAATCCATGTGTGCCAAAATAAGAGCGATGGTTTGTGGGTGCTCTTTGGTAATAAAGTCTGCAAGTTGCTGTGGTTTAATTTGCGCCAAATAAGCAAAATTTTGATTATTCTCCATACTTTTAGTGAGTTTTTCAAGAATTTTATTTGCAATCTCTGGTCCAAAAGTACGAAAAAGTATTTCTTTAGCATATTCCAAACCACCACTTTTAATATATTGATTTGATTGAAGCAGAGTGTAAAATTCTTCTAAAACTGCAGTAGCTACAGATCTATCAACATTTTTAGCCATAGCAATATAACGTGAAATTTCTGTGATTACATCAATTTCCATATGTGAAAACACAGAAGTTGTTGCATCTTCGCCAAGTTGTATAAGAAATATTGCTACCTTCTCAGGCATCGATAAATCATCATAGACCATTTTTTGTTCTTCACTTAGCTTTATCATCACATATCCTTTTCGCCAAATTCGCTATCATTTTGAATTAAGTTTTGCAAAAGTGCTGCAATTTCCTCACCTTTATCACTTACCAAACCACGCAATTTTTCAAGCAAAACCTCATACTGGATAGAATCTTCATTGAAGTTATCCCCAAAACCAAGTTGTTCTTCAACTTTTTTCCTTGCTGCATTAAATTTCTCTAAAGCATCTTCAGCATCATCTAAAACAGCATTTGGACCTTGCTGCATTTCCTCTTGTGCTGCGACATCTTCAAGCATTTTTTGAGTAAATGGAGCAATAACTTTTTTGTAAAAAATAAAAAGTAAAATCGCTGCAATAAAGTATTTAACCGGCGGAATAAATGGCTCAACAAAACGATTGTAAAAAGTTTTAACTTTACTCTCAACTCTAATCGACTCACGATGAAATGGTAAATTTTGCACCACAACACTATCACCTCTAGTAGCGCTAAAATTAATAGTATTTTTAACTATACTCTCAACACTTGCAAGCTCTTCTTTAGTCAATGGGACATATTCGCTTTTCACATCCCCATTTTCATCAACCACATCTTGATATTTTCCATCTATAGTAACAGCTGCTGAAGTGCGTAAAACTGTTGCAAATTGTTTTTTGGTATTTGTGATAGTTTTAGAAAGTTCATTATTTGTAGTAACTTGATTTTTTTTATAAGTGTCAATTTGACCCTTATTGTCAAGTCCTTCAACAGGACCTATATTAGAAACAGCACCTGGAACACCCTGAATTTCTGGATCTTTTCTACCTGTTCTTTCCTCGTTTAAAGTTTGCTCACTACGCACTATAGGATTTGGATCATAAATTTCACTTTGAGATTCTTGCTTGGAAAAATCAAAATCTATATTTACACTCACTTTTACTTTATCCATGCCACCTGCAAAAGGAGCTAAATTTTCTATAATCTTATCTTCTAAAGCTTTTTCTTGATCACTTTTAAATTTAATTTGCGCACGAACCAAGTCATCTTCATATGCTTCTTGCTCATCTAAAGGCACACCACTTTGATCACTAATCTTAACATTTTCTTTAGTAAGTTTTGGAACTGCCGCTGAAACAATATTTTTTATACCATCAATTTGTTTTCTAGTAAGCTTTAAGCCTTCGCGAACATTAACAACAACTGAAGCTGTAGGCGGAATTTGCCTTTCGGTAAAAACACTATCTTTAGGAAATGCTATGTGTACAACAGCGCTACGAATAGGTTCTAAAGTCTCAATAGTTCTTGCAAGTTCGCCTTCTATGGCTCTTTGGTATTTTACCTTTTGCTCTTCATTTGTAGCTCCAAAAGCTTGAGTATCAAAAGCTTCAAAACCCACGCGACTATCTTTTATAAGACCTTCGCTTGCAATAAACATTCTTTGACGATAAACCTGATCTTGTGGAACTAAAATTTTATTTTCACTTTCTAATTTATAGGGAATATTATTTTGTTCAAGTGTAGCTACAATTGCAGCAGAAGAACTTGGGCTTACATTTTCAACTAAAACTGCATATCCATTATTTGCATTACTACCACTTCCACGAAATAAAGCTAAAAAAACCAAAAACCCAACCACTACTACAATAGATGCAGCAATCACTATACGCTGCTTGCGAGTTAAATTTTGATAAAGTTGCCCAATTTGATGAAGCATATTTTTAAAATCCATTAATTCTCATCCCTTAGTTTAGCGAATTTTACATATTTTTATTTGATTTATCTATCTTAAAATCTTATCAAATTCTGTAAAAAATTTTTCATTTTCATAAGATGTTCCTATAGTAATGCGTATAGCATTTAAACCATAGCTTTTTAAATTTCTTATTATTATACCCTTTTTAAGCAATTTTTCAGACAAATCTGTACTATTTTTTTTATCAAAAAAATAAGTGATGAAATTTGTATAACTATCAATGATTTTGATATTATGTTTTTTAGCAAATTCTTTATAAAGTTCCATTTGAGAAAAATTATTCTCTAAAGTTTTTTTAGCAAATTCATCATCATTTATTGCTGCAACTGCTGCTTTTAAAGCAAGATTACTCACATTAAAAGGCGCACGAAGCTTGTAAAATGCACTAATAATATTAGCATTAGCTATACCATAACCAATGCGTAAACCTCCTAATCCATAAAGCTTAGAAAAAGTCCCTAAATAAAGTACATTGTCAAATTCTTTAATCAATTCGCAAGGTTTTAAATGTTTTTTGCTATCTTTAAAACTTGCAAATTCATTATAAGCTGCATCAATCACAACTAAACAATCCTCATTTACACCTTTAATAAACTCGGTCGCCTCACTTGCATCCAAACACTCGCCTAAAGGATTGTTTGGTAAGCATAAAAAAATAAGTTTAATTTCATCTTTGTGCGTTTCATAAAGTTTTTTAAACTCATCTAAATTATGAGTAATACTTTGAGTTTTATAACACTTTGCACCACATTGTTTGGCATAAATTTCATACATAGCAAAGGTAACTCCAGCTTGCAAAAAAGCATTTTTAGAATTTAACTTAGCATGTATAGCAAATTCAATCACTTGATCACTACCTGCACCGATAATGATATTTTCATTTTGAACTTTGTATTTTTGAGCCAATGTGCTTTTAAGTTCTATCATACTATCATCAGGGTAAAGATGGGCTTTATTTGCATTTTGTCTTAAACATTCTATAGCTTTTGGTGGCGTGCCAAAAGGATTTTCATTGCTTGCTAATTTTATCACTTTTTTAACGCCATATTCTTTAGCAATAACTTCTATATCTTTTCCAGGTTCATAATTGCTTAAATGATTTAAAAATTCATTAAATTTCATCTTTTTCTCCTGATAAATAAGATCCAAGCCAAACAATCTCTTGTATATCTTTTAAGGCTTTTTTTACATTTTCATCATCAATATGCCCTTCAAAATCTATATAAAAACTGTGTAAAAATTCTTTTGATTTTACAGGGCGAGATTCAAGCTTAGTAAGATTGATATTTTCTTTTTTAAACTGCTCTAATAAAAAGCTAAGCCCCCCAGGTTTATGTGCTGTGTGTGCTAAAATAGAAGTTTTACAATTTGGCATTTTAGGATTTTTAATATCGCTTAAAATTAAAAATCTTGTTTTATTGGCTGCATTATCTTCTATTTTATCAAAAAGTACAGGCACATTATAAAGCTTAGCCGCTATTCTAGAACAAATTGCTGCCGCATATTTATCTTGCGAAGCTAGGTAAGCTGCATTAGCTGTAGATTTTGAAGGAACAAATTCTATAGCACTAAGTTCATGACTTTCTAAAAATTTACGACATTGATTATAACCTTGCGGATGCGAATAAATGCGTTTGATTTCTTTTAAATTTTCATTAATTCCTACAAAAGAATGATGAATATCCATATAAATTTCGCCAAAAATTTTAAGCTCATTATACTTACCTAGACAATCTAAAGTAATGCCCACTGCACCTTCGGTATTATTTTCTATAGGTACAACACCGTATTTTGCTTCTTTGTTGCTTAACTCTTTAAAAACATCTTCGATATTGGCCAAGGCTATATAACGACTCATCGCACCAAAACGACTTCTTGCTGCTTGATGTGTATAAGTTCCTTCAGGCCCTAAATAAGCTATAGTTTGAGGCATTTCTAAATTTCTTGAAACTGCAAAAATTTCTTGATAAATTGCCTCTATGGCATTTTGATCTAAAAGTCCTAAATTTGCATTTTTTAAACGATTGATAATGGCTCTTTCACGCTCAGGACGATAAATACTTCCCCCACTACTTTGCTTAAGCTCACCTATACTTTTAACATAAGTCATTCTTTCATTTAAAAGATCTAAAATTTTATCATCAACCGCATCGATTTTATTTCTAAATTCTTCTAAATTTGGCATTTTAGATCCTTTAAAAACTCAAAAACACTAGGATAAACTCCATCAAGCAAATCCGTATCAAGCCCTTTTGTGTCGCTTATCTTGCCGCTTAAAACTAGCAAGGTTTTCATGCCAAGTTCTTTTGCCTTAAGCAAGTCACCCCTAAAATCATCACTAATGATTTTAATATCTTCAAAATCGATTTTTGAATTTTGTCTTCTTATTAAATTTAAAGCTTCTTTATAAAAAGCAATGCTAGGCTTACCCACAACCTCGTATTCAAAATCAATAGCATTTTTAAGCATAGCCATAATGCTACCTACACCAGGATAAGGCCTACCATCTTTTTTATAAATACTAGTTTCGTGCATAGCTATAAATCTAACTTCTCTTCTAGCCAATTCTATCATAGTGGCAAAATCTTTAAATTTAAAATCATCATAACTAGCCACAAGCACAGCACTAGGATTTACAAAATCGAGCTCAAAACCAAGATTTTCAAGACTTTTTACAAACTCATCTGCACCAAAAGCCGCAACTTTACAAGGTCTTAAAAGGTGTTTTAAAACGCTGAAAGGATCAATATAAGCATTTTCTTTTATAGCCAATCCTTTTTGCTGTAATTTTTCTAAAAAATCAAGTTTTTTTGTATTGTTAGTGATGATAAGATAAGGAAGATTTTTTGCATTTAAAAAATCGATCAGTTCTTTAGCACCATGGATTAAAGATTTATCATGATCAGAAATTAAAGTCCCTTGAACATCTAAAAAAAACATTTTAAGCCTTTAAAAATTTCTCTTCTAAAGCGATTTGATCTTCAAAATTTTCTCTTTGACGGATCAATCTTACCTGTCCTTCTTCAAGGGCTAATTCGCAAACTTTATTACGAGTATTGTAATTACTGCTCATGCTAAAACCATAAGCTCCAGTATTTTTAATAACCATTATATCACCACTTTGAGTGCTAGGCAAAGACCTTGCTTTAGCAAAAAAGTCTCCACTCTCACAAATTCCACCTACAACATCACATAAACTCTCTTGGGCTTGATTATAAGGTAAGATTATTTCATGATAAGCCTCGTATAAACTTGGGCGTATAAGATCATTCATCGCTCCATCTACTACAACAAAACGCTTGGTTTTATTTTGTTTTTCATAAAGCACTGAACAAACAAATTCTCCACTTTTAGCAACTAGATACCTTCCAGGCTCCATTCCTATAGTTAAATCAAGCCCATGAAGTTGTGCTAATATACCTTGTGCATAATCATAAAGATCAGGTTCGCACTCATTTTTTTCATAAGCCACACCCAAACCACCGCCTATATCAAAAAATTTAAGATCGATTTGCAAGGCTTTTAACTCTCTTACAAGTTTTGCAACAATGGCTGCTGCTTCATGAATGGGAGAAATATCTAAAAGTTGCGAACCTATATGAAAATGCACTCCAACGGGCTCTAAAAAAGATGAATTTTTTATATAAAGATACATTTTTCTTGCTATATCAATTTCGACACCAAATTTATTTTCATTTAATCCTGTAGAAATATAAGGATGAGTTTTTGCATCAACATTTGGATTAACACGAATGCTGATTCTTGCCTTTAGATTAAGTTCTTTAGCCACACTTTCTAAAAGCATCATTTCAGCTTCGCTTTCAAGGTTAATATATAAAATATCATATTCTAAAGCTTGTCTTAACTCTTCTTTGGTTTTTCCTACTCCACTAAAAATAATCTTATAAGCTTTTGCTCCTGCTTTTAAGGCACGCTTTACCTCGCCTATACTCACACAATCAAATCCACTATCTAAATTTGCAAGCATTTGCAACAAACTTAAATTTGAATTGGCTTTTACAGCGTAAAAAATTTGAGATTTTCTAGCCTTAAAAGCCTCTTTGAGATTTAAAAAACGCTCTTTTATGAAATCAAAATTGTAAATATAAAAAGGGGTATTAAATTCTTGTTTTAATTGTTTATAATCCATATTTAACCTTTAATTTTTATAATTTTACTACACAAAGCTTAATTTATCGATGCTTATAATACATATAAGCACTTAAACAACCCAAAATTATAATAGGCACTACAATGCCAATTTCACTTGCAATCACACTATTTTCGCTTAATCTAGTAAGCAAAAACAAGACTCCCCAAATCATCAAAGTCACTACAAAAGCTACAAAAGTTACAATAGCAAGATTAAAAAATCTTGCTATTACAGGAAAAAAATAATACATAACAAGCATTAAAAATGGTGCAAAAAAAGGAGTAAAAACAAATTTATAAAGATTGATTTTAAGAGTATCTGTATTGACATTTTGTGCCTTAAAAAGCTCAAAACTTTCAAGTGCATCAGATATTGAATAATCACTATTACTAGCAACCCCTTCTATAATCTTTGGTTTAAAACCCTCAAGTGATTTAAGCTCGGAGAAATCTTGTATCTTTAAACCATCATTAGCAAGTTCATAATTTTTAGGTAATAATGTAATATTACCATCTCGCAAAATCCAGCTTTCACCTTCAAAATGGGCATTTTTAGCACTTACAAAAGAGCTTAAATTTAAATCATTAATATTAAAAATTTTTATATTTTGAGCACTATTTTGTCCATTGTTTATCTTTGAAATATAAACAAAATTATTGTTAAATTTCAAAAACACTTCTCCACTTTGATTCATAATAGTGCCATTTTTTAAAATATTTCTCTTATAATCATTTGCATAAGCAAAAGAAGTAAAATTCAATCCTATATAAATACAACAAAAAAATAAAGCCCATAAAAAAGGAAATAAAATCACATAATTTCTACTCAGTCCTAACGCATAAAGACTTACAAATTCATTTGCTCTGATCATAGAAATCAAAGAAACTACCAAAGCAAAAATCAAAGAAATGGGTAATACATAAGGCACTGCCGAAAAAGATAAAAACATAACATAAAGCAAATCAAGATTTGCGGCTTTTGGTAGATCTTTAAAATTTAAGAGTAAATCAATACCGCAATAAAAACCAAGTAAAGAAAAAAATATAATAAAAAAATTTTTTAAATAAATCCCTGAAATAAAACGAAAAAATATCCACATCTTAAGCCTTTAGGCTGTATTTGGATGATATAGCAGACAAATCATCATTTTCAATAAGCTCAAGCAAAGCTTTTTTTGTATGCTCTAAAACTTTGCTTAAAGTTATTTCTTCTTCGGATTTAAATTTACCTAAAACATGGGAAATCACATTTTCACCCTTTCCCACTCCTATACGCACTCTTTCATAGTCATTTCCACATAAAGTATCTATGCTTTTAAGCCCATTATGTCCACCACTTGAACCGCCTTTTTTAAAGCGCAAGGCTCCTAAATTTATATCTATATCATCATGGATAACTATCATTCTTTCGCATTTATAAAAATCATTCACTGCTTTTACGCTAAGTCCTGAATTATTCATATAAGTACTAGGTTTAAGAAGAAGTAAAGAAGAACCTATTTTAAAAAGCTCTCCTTTAAATTTAGAGTTTGTAAGATTTGTAAAATTGCTTTCTTTTAAAAGTAAGTCAATTAGCATAAAACCGACATTATGACGGGTATTTTCATACTCTACGCCTATATTGCCAAGCCCTACGACTAAAATCATCTAGCTTTTTCTACACCTACAACCGCTACTCTATCAGCATCAATCATAGTTACTCCCGCAGGAACTACAATATCACGAACAAGTAAAGCATCACCCACATCAAGTTTACTTACATCAAGTTCGAAGAAATTTGGTAAATTTTCAGCTGCACATTTTACTTTTAATCTTCTTTTTGATTGGATTAAAACACCTTTATTTTTAAGACCTATAGCTGTTCCTGTGATTTTAACTGGAACCATGTATTTAGAAATCACACCTTTTTGTGCAACTTTTAAATCCACATGTTTAAGTTCTGCAGTTACAGGATCTTTTTGATAATCTACAACTACAACGCTTAAAGTTTGAGAACCTACTTTTACATCAAAAATTAAAGTAGTTTTTTTACGAACTTCCTTAATAAACTCATTTACTTTAAAAGCGGCATTGATGTTTTCTAATCCTTTTCCATAGATGTTTGCGATTAGATAACCATCTCTTTTTAAAGCTTTAGCAGCTTTTCTACCGATACTCTCTCTAACGATGCCTTCTAACATCTTTTGTCCTTTCTTAAAAAATGAGCTTTGATTATATCTAATTTTGGCTTATGGAAAAGTAAATTTATAGCTTCTTTTAATTTCTTTAAGATATAATTTGTTTTATAAATTATGTTAATTTAAGGCTTCATGTGAATGAAAAATTCAATATCAATATAGCTTGGTTTTTAATAATCTTAGGCGGGATTATAGAATGTTTTTGGGTAAGTGGACTTAAGTATTCTACAGAAATTTGGCACTATATTTTAACAGCCATTGGGGTTTGTATTTCTTTTACTTGTTTTTTAAAAGCTTGTGAAAGACTTGAAGTAAGCATTACTTATAGTGTTTTTGTAGGCATTGGCACTATAGGAGTGGTTTTAAATGAAATGTTTATTTTTAATGAGGCTGTTTCTATAATTAAACTTGTGCTTATAGCGATTTTACTTTTAAGCATTATAGCCCTTAAATGGGTAAGCAAGGAAGCTTAGTTATGGAATGGTTTTATTTGTTTTTAGCTACTGCCTGTGAAATTTTTGGCGTGGTGATCATGAAAGAACTTGTAAGCACTAAAAACAAGCTTTACCTTTTAGCTTTGATAGTGTGTTTTGGATTTTCTTTTACTTTTTTAAGCTTAAGTATGCAAAATATCGCTATGAGCGTTGCTTATGCTATATGGACAGGAGCTGGAACCGCTGGTGGGGTAATGATAGGAGTGCTTTTTTATAAAGAAAGTAAAAGTTTTTTGAAACTTTTTTTAATCGCTGTGATTATTACTTGTACAGCGGGTTTAAAATTTCTTTCTTGAGGATTTTTTGTGCAAATTTATGTAAGTGGAATACATACTGATGTAGGAAAAACACATTTTAGCGCAGCTTTTTGTGCGAATTTTAACTATGATTATTTTAAACTCATTCAAGCAGGAACTCCAACAGATAGCGAGTTTATTGCAAAATTTAGCCCAAAAACAAAGATTTTTAAAGAAGGTATTTTTTTGCAAACTCCAGCTTCTCCTCATCTTGGAAAAATCAAAGAAAAGCTTGATTATAAAGCCTTAGATATCATTTTACCAAAAAGCAAAAACCTACTTATTGAGCTTGCGGGTGGGCTTTTTTCTCCTATGGATGAAAATTACACTATGATTGATTTTGTGAATATTTTCAAACACCCTACGATTTTGGTAGCAAAATACTATCTTGGAAGCATTAATCATATCTTGCTTAGCATTGAAGCTTTAAAGCAAAGAAATATCAATCTTTTAGCCCTTGTAATGATGGGTAAAAAAGATATCTTACAAGATGATTTTATAAAAAATTATGCAAAAATTCCTATAATCAATCTTGATTTTTTTGATGAAAATAGCATTTTAAATAAAGATTTTAAAGAGCAAATGCAAGAAATTTTACAACTTAAAATTCCTTAAAAATCTGCTCTAAACTCTCTAGTACATAAACGATTTGTTCTTTTGTGATGATGTAAGGAGGCATAAAATAAATCGTATTTGCTAAAGGTCTTAAAAGCAAACCTTTTTCTAAGGCTTTTTGAAATACAAAAAGTCCTACGCGTTTATACTTGGTGCTTAAAATATCAAAAGCACTGATCATCCCGCAAGTTCTAAAATTACCCAAAAAGTCAAATTTTTCAAGTCTTGAAAATTCTTTTTTGATAAACTCGCTTAAAATTTGATTTTTTACTAAAATATTTTCATCCTCAAAGATATCTAAAACCGCATTTGCTGCCGCGCAAGCTAAGGTATTTCCCGTATAGCTATGAGAATGTAAAAAAGCCTTTTGGCTTTCATAAGTATCATAAAAAGCATTATAAATTTCATCTCTTGTAAGCACTACAGAAAGTGGCATAAATCCACCCGTTATCCCTTTTGAAAGGCAGATAAAATCGGGGCTTTGTTTGCATTGATGTAAGGCAAACAAAGTTCCTGTGCGTCCAAAGCCCACTGCAATTTCATCAAAAATCACTTGCACTCCAAATTTATGGCAAAGCTTTATGGCCTCATCAATAAACCCTGCTTCATACATATGCATATTTCCTGCACATTGCACCAAGGGTTCAAGTATAAAAGCACAAATTTCACTTGCATTTTTTTCTAAAATATCTTTTAAAATTTCAAGCTCTTTAGTGTAGTCTTTGCCTTGTGGCACAGGCGTGCTTAAACACTCTAAAAGCAAGGCTTTGTAAGTATCTTTATAAAGTGCAACATCGCCCACACTTAAGGCTCCTAAGGTTTCACCATGATAAGAATTGCTTAAAGATAAAAATTTACTTTTTTTCACTCCCTTATTTAAATGATAATGAAAACTCATCTTAAGTGCTACTTCAATGGCACTTGAGCCATTATCCGCATAAAAACATTTATTAAAATCATGCCCCACTTTTTCACAAAGTCTCGCAGAAAGCTTGATGATGGGCTCATGTGTAAAGCCTGCTAAGATCACATGCTCTAGCTTATCAACTTGTTTTTTAATGGCATTTGTGATTTTTTCATTACAATGACCAAAAAGATTGACCCACCAAGAACTCACACAATCCATATAAGCTTTATCATCAAAATCATAAAGCCATACACCTTTTGCTTTTTTTATAGGAATTAAAGGTAGAGTTTCGTGATCTTTCATTTGTGTGCAAGGGTGCCAAATGTGTTTTAAATCGAGATTTTTTAAGATTTGATTTTGCATTATAACTTCTTTTTTAAAAATATTTTGGCAAAATAATACTTTAAATTTTTAAATTTACAGGAAAAAAATGAAGCTTGAAAAAATTTTGCAAGATCTAGAGCAAAATCACAATCTAAGAACTCTAACGCCTTTAAAACATGAAAATAAATTTGTTTATAAACAAGATCAAAAACTTTTAAATTTAGCAGGAAATGATTATCTTTATTTGGCGTCTTCTAAAGAGTTAAAAGCTGAGTTTTTAAACACCCTAAAAGAGCAAGATTTGTTTTTTTCAAGTTCGAGTTCAAGAAGTTTGAGTGGAAATTTTGAAATTTATGAAGAATTAGAAAGTTTTTTAAAGACTAAATTTAAAGATAAGGAAATTTTACATTTTAATAGTGGTTATCATCTAAATATCTCTTGTATAGCAGCACTTTCTAGCGTTTCTAAGACGCTTTTTTTAGCCGATAAATTTATTCATGCAAGTATGATTGATGGCTTAAGACTTGGCGAGGCTGATTTTTTTCGTTTTCATCACAAAAATATGAATCATTTAGAGAGTTTAATCCAAAAACATTATGAAAATTATGAAAATATCATCGTTTTAAGCGAAGCTTTGTTTAGTATGGATGGAGATTTTAGCGATTTTAAAACTTTGTGTGAGCTTAAAAGACGTTATGATAAAATCAAGCTTTATATAGACGAAGCACACAGCGTGGGTTGTTTTGATAAAGAGGGTTTGGGGCTTGTTAAAAAACTAGCCTTAGAAAATGAAGTGGATTTTTTGGTTTTTACCTTTGGAAAAGCCATTGCTTCCATGGGTGCTTGTATAATATGTGATGAAAAATATAAAAAATTTTTCATCAACAAAGCTAGAGCTTTTATTTATTCTACAGCTTTGCCACCTATTAATGTAGCTTGGACACAATTTATTTTTAAAAAAATGCCTTATTTTAAGAAAGAAAGAGAAAAATTAGAACTTTTAAGTACTTTTTTTAAAAGTAAATTGCAAGAAAAAAATCACACTGTTTTAGGTGATGCTTATATTATTTGCTTGCTTTTAGGTGAAAATAAAAAAGCCTTAGAAATTTCACAAAAACTTCAAAAAGCTGGTTTTTTTGCTCCTGCGATTAAAGAACCTACTGTGCCAAAAAATACAGCTAGAATTCGTTTTTCTGTACACACAGGACTTAACACAGAAGAACTTGAAAGGATAATAGAGCTTTTATGAAATATGAATTTTTATGCAAAAATCCTGATTCAAAAAAACTTATAGTGGTATTTGGAGGGTTTGCTTCATATCCTAGTCATTTTTCGCATTTAAAAAGCGATAAAAATGTGATTTTATTTTATGATTATGAAAATTTTGATTTAAATTTTAATTTCAAAGCTTTTGATGAGCTTTTTTTAATCGCTTTTTCTATAGGGGTTTGTGTGGCAAATAGACTTTTAAAAGAGCTTAATTTTAAGCAAAAAATAGCCATAAATGGTACAAATTTAGGCATAGATAAATCAAAAGGAATTCATCCTACAATTTTTAAAAAAACCCTGCAAAATTTTAAATTAGAACATTTTAAAGAGGCTTTATTTAAAGAACGCAAAAGCTTAGCCAAAGATTTTATTTTTAAAGATGAAAAATCTTTGAAAATAGAGCTTGAAAAACTTTTTGACTTTGCTTTAACAAAACAAGAAGAAAATTTGCTTTGGGATAAGGTTTATTCAAGTAAAGAAGATGAAATTTTTCCACCAAATGCCTTGAAAAATAGTTTTAAAAATTTGATTTTTTTAGATGAACCGCATTTTGCTTTTTTTCATTTTAAAACTTGGGATGAGCTTTGAATTTTTTAAAAGCAAAAGATTATGAAAAACATGCAAAAGTGCAAGATTTCATGGGTTTAAAACTTTGTGAAATTTTAAAAGATTTAAAAATTTCACATTTTGAAAAAGTGTTTGAATTTGGTTGTGGTAGGGGTGAATTTAGCAAAAAACTTCAAAATTTCATTACTTTTAATAAGTATTTAAAAAACGATATTTTAAACTTTAAAGAAAATTCTAATATTTTAATTTTTGATATGAATGAAATTGCAAAACAAGATTTAAGTAAAGAGAAATTTGATCTTATTGTTTCAAATGCAACTTTGCAATGGCTTGATTTAAAACGCATTATACTAAGTCTTAGAGATATGCTAAATCAAAATGGAATTTTACTTCTTTCTACTTTTGCAAAACAAAATTTAAAAGAAATCAAACAAAGTACGGGGTTTGGTTTAAATTATTTTAGCTTAAATGAATTAGAACAAATTTTTAAAGTCTATTTTAATGAGGTAAAAATCACTCAAGAACTCGTAGAATTAAGCTTTGATAATGCTTTAGAAGTTTTTAGACATTTAAAATTAAGCGGGGTAAATTCTTTAGGTTTTTATCCTTTAAATAAATGTTTTTTAAAAGATTTTGAAGAAAAATTTCAAAACAAACTCACTTATCATCCTGTATTTATTTTATGCAAAAATGATATAAAATGATTTTTTTGTGTTATAATCCAAAAATTAAATTTTTACACAAGGAAAGCTAAATGAAAAAGTTTATAGTATTTTTTGGGATTTTGTTTTTTACCTTACATCTAAATGCGCAAAATTTAAGTATTTTTGTAGCTTCTTCAGCTTCAAAGGCGATGAGTGAAGTTAAAGATGAGTTTTTGAAAACACATCCAGAAGATAAAATAGAATTGGTTTTTGGTGCTTCTGGAAAATATTATGAGCTTTTAAAACAAGGAAGAGAATTTGATCTCTTTTTTTCAGCGGATACTAAATATGCTAAGGCTATTTATGATGATAAAAATGCTTTAATAAAACCAAAAGTTTATGTTTTGGGAGTTTTGGCTTTGTATAGCTTGGATGAAAATTTACTCCAAGGAGGCGTTGAAAATTTAAAAGAAAAGGCAAACAAAATCACGCATCTAAGCATAGCCAATCCTAAAGTAGCTCCTTATGGAGTAGCAGCTAAAGAAGTGCTTGAAAATTTGGGTTTAAATGAGCTTCTTAAGGATAAAATCGTTTTAGGCGAAAATATCTCAGTGCCTGTTTTACATGTAGATAGCAAAAATTCAGATATAGCTATAGTGGCTTATTCTTTAGTTTCTTCTATCAATCATCCTAAGGGTAAGGCTGTTATAATTGATGCAAAGTATTTTAGCCCTTTAGAGCAAAGTTATGTCATCACAAAATACGCTAAGGATAAAAAATTAGCCTTTGAATTTAACGAATTTATTGGCTCTTCAAAAGCAAAAGAAATTTTTAAAAAATACGGATTTAGCACACCATGAACCTTATAAAAGGACAAATTTGTGAGCTTTTAAATCAAGAGGATATAGTTATTGTTAAAATACTTTCTAAAGAAGTGATTTTTAGTGTTTTAATGCTTGAATTAAAATCTTTAGAAAATTTAAAAATTGGTGTGAGTGTAGAACTTCTTTTTAAAGAGCATGAGCTTTGTTTTAGCGCAAGCAAAACTCTTTTAAGTGTTGAAAATTCTTTTTTAGCTAAAATTACAAAAATTAAAAAAGGCAAACTTTTATATCAGGTATTTTTTGATTTTAAAGGTAATGAACTTTCTAGTATTATCACCAAAGAAAAAGCTTTAGAACTTGAAATTTGTGAAAATCAAGAATGGCTTTGTTTTGTAAAAGCAAATGATATTGTATTAAGGAGTCATAGTGCTTGATCCAGCTTTTTTACAAACCCTTTATCTTACTTTTAAACTTGCTTTTATCACGACTTTTATCCTTTTTTTTATCGGTGTTTTTTTAGCTTATTTGTTAAGTTTTGTGCATTTTCCTTTTAAAACAATCCTTCAAAGCTTTATTTCCTTGCCTTTGATTTTACCTCCTAGTGTTTTGGGATTTTATTTGCTTGTAACTTTTTCGGCTAATAGTTTTTTAGGGCAAGTTTTAAAAGAATATTTTAATCTTTCTTTGGTTTTTAGTTTTGAAGGTCTTGTTTTTGCTTCTTTGATTTTTTCTTTGCCTTTTATGGTAAATCCTTTGCAAAGTGCCTTTTCATCGATCAATCCAAATTTGCTCGATGCTTCTTATAGTTTAGGTAAAAGTAAAATTTATACTCTTTTTAGAGTGATTTTACCTAATTCTAAAGCAGGAATTTTTAGTGCTTGTGCGATGAGTTTTGCCCATACTGTGGGTGAATTTGGAGTCGTGATGATGATAGGAGGACATAAACAAGGTGAAACTTTAGTGGCTAGTATAGCTATTTATGATGAACTTGAAATCTTAAACTATAGCTTAGCCCATCAATATGCTTTTATATTGTTTATTTTTTCTTTTTTAGTACTTTTTAGTCTTTATTTTATCAATAAAAAAATGAGTTTTCAATGATAAGAATTGATATCAATCATCCTATGAATACCGCTAAAGGAAGACTGGATTTAAATTTTAAAAAAGATATAGAATCAGGAAAAATTACTGCACTTTTTGGCGAAAGTGGAGCAGGAAAAACCACTCTTTTAAAAATCATAGCGGGACTTATAAAGCCTAAATTGGGGCGTATAGAAGTAGATAATGAACTTTGGTTTGATTCTTCAAAAAATTTTAGTTTAGCTTTACAAAAAAGAAAAATTGGTTTTGTTTTTCAAGATTATGCGCTTTTTCCAAATATGAATATAAAAGAAAACATCGCCTATGCCGCTAGTTCTAAAGCAAAGGTTAGCGAGCTTTTAGCCTTAATGAAGCTTGAAAATTTAGCTAAAATTTATCCTAAACATTTAAGTGGGGGGCAGGCACAAAGAGTAGCTTTAGCAAGAGCTTTAGCAAGAGAACCAAAAATCTTGCTTTTAGATGAACCTTTGAGTGCTTTGGATTTTAAAATGCGTGCCAATTTACAAGATGAATTAACCAAGATTTTAGAGTATTTTAAAATAAGTACTTTATTGGTAAGTCATGATCTAGCTGAAATTTATAAGTTAAGTCATAGAATTTTAGAGCTTAAAAACGGAAAAATTATTAAAGATTTTCCTAAAAATGAATTTTTTACTCATTCAAATATCAGCGCAAAATTACGCTTAAGTGCAACTTTGCTAGAAATTAAAAAAAGTGATATTTTAGTGGTTTTAACCTTGCTTTTAAATCAAGATATTATTAAAATCACTCTTAGTGAAGAGGAATTTCTAAAAGCTTATCAAGATGTAAAAATCGGCGATACGCTTTTGCTATCCATAAAAGCCTTTAACCCTATCATCGTAGGAAAACTTGATAAATAAGAGCAAAAATTTAATTTTTTAATGAGTACTTTAAGTGTACGCAAATCATACAATTAAGTATTTTTGCATTTTACGAAATACTCACTAGCCATCATTTTTAACTTTTTTTTACAAGTTCATCTAAATATTTTTCTAAAATTTTTTCTCTTTTATATAAATCTTCAAATTTATCAATATCTAAATTTAGCGCGAAAGCCTTATATTTATTTTCATCTTTTAAATACACAAAACCTACAATCCAAGCAATTTTTTGCTCATCATTAAAACCTGTTTTTCCAAAAAGCTCTAAATTTTCCATATTTTTTAAATAAATCATTTCCTTAACACTATTCATTGCTTCTTGAGAAAAAGGTAAGCTATTTTGTGAAAGTCTAAAAAGCAAAATTGCTTGTTCTTTAGCGCTTATTTTTAGTGAGTTGTCAAGCCAAAAAGTATCGATCTTGGAAATTTTAGCATTACCATAATGAAGCTTGTTTAAATATTCTTGCATAGTTTTGATACCAATTCTTCTTGCCACTTCTTTAAAAGCAAGAACATTAGAATATTTTATAGCTGAACTTAAATTCATATCTTGCGCCCAAGAAGATAAAAATACTTTTTCACCTCTATAGTGATAAAAAATTTCTTTTTTAGTTTTTATCACACCACTATCAAGTGCAATTAGAGCATTAAAAATTTTAAAAGTGGAAGCGGGAGAGAAAGTCTCCATAGCCCTTAAAAAGTCGTTACTCGCCCAAGTTTTTCCATCATAAAAAACAAAAGTGCCGCTTGTATTATACTCTTTAAACCAATTATTTAATATCTTATCTTGCCCAAACACTAAATTTAAGAAAAGTAAAAATAAAGTTATTTTTTTCATAAAATATCTTTCTATTTAAATAATTTTAAACAAAATACTTTTTAAAGCTTTATTTTCTTTAAATATCCTTTAACATGAACTGAAATTTTCTAAAATTGTAACCATTAAAACAATCCATTAATTAAATATATTTTGTTTTATCGTTTATTTACTATTTATGAAAATTTATATGCTAGTTTTTTGCTTACTATTTTATAGCTAAACGAGGTATTTTAAATGAGAAAAAGTATTCTTAGTTTTTTGGAAAAAAAGGCCAAAAATGAAAAAATAACCATGGTAAGTGCGTATGATTATCATAGTGCAAGAATTTTAGACAATAGCGATATAGATATTATATTGGTTGGAGATTCATTAGCTATGACAGTGCTTGGCATGCAAGATACTTTAAGTGTTACTATGGATGAAATGTTGATTTTTACCAAAGCTGTTTCTCGCGGAGCTAAAAAGTCTTTCGTACTTGCTGATATGCCTTTTATGTCTTATCAAAGTTCAGATCGTGACGCTATCTTAAATGCCTCAAGATTTATCAAAGAAAGCCACGCAAATGGGGTAAAAGTGGAAGGGGGTATAGAAATCGCAAGTAAGATTAAATTGATTTCCCAATCAGGAATACCCGTCGTTGCTCACCTAGGACTAACCCCACAAGCTGTAAATATGCTAGGTGGCTATAGGGTTCAAGGTAAAGATTTACAATCGGCCCAAAAAATTATAGATGATGCAAAAGCTGTGCAAGATGCGGGTGCTTGTATGTTGGTTTTAGAATGTGTGCCTGTAAAACTAGCACAAAAAATAAGCTCTATTTTAGAAATTCCAACAATCGGCATAGGTTCAGGCAAATACTGCGATGGACAAGTTTTAGTTTATCACGATCTTTTGGGTTTAAATAAAGATTTTAAAGCAAAATTTGTAAAGCATTTTGATAAAATTGATCCTCAAGTAGGAGTTGAAAAATATAGAGATGAAGTTAAAAGCGGTATTTTTCCTTCCCAAGAGCACAGCTTTGATTATTTAGATGATGAATTATTAGATAAATTATACTAAGGATACAAATATGCAAGTCATTACTTCTGTCAAAGAAGCAAAACAAATTGTAAAAGATTGGAAATCACATCAACTTAGTATAGGCTATGTTCCAACCATGGGTTTTTTACACGATGGACATTTAAGTTTAGTCAAACATGCCAAAACACAAGATAAGGTTATAGTAAGTATCTTTGTAAATCCTATGCAATTTGGGCCTAATGAAGATTTTTCTAGTTATCCAAGAGATTTAGAACGCGACATTAAAATGTGTCAAGATAATGGCGTTGATATGGTTTTTATCCCCGATGCAACTCAAATGTATCTTAAGAATTTTAGCACCTATGTAGATATGAATACGATCACTGATAAACTTTGCGGGGCTAAAAGACCGGGGCATTTTAGAGGCGTTTGCACGGTTTTAACTAAATTTTTTAATATCCTAAACCCTGATATAGTCTATATGGGGCAAAAAGACGCGCAGCAATGCGTAGTCGTTAGGCATATGGTTGATGATTTAAATTTTAATTTAAAAATTCAAATTTGTCCTATCATTAGAGAAGAAGATGGCTTAGCTAAAAGCTCTAGAAATGTATATCTTAGCAAAGAAGAAAGAAAAGCGTCACTAGCTATATCTCAAAGCATTTTTTTGGCTGAAAAATTAGTCCGAGAGGGAGAAAAAAATACTTCTAAGATCATCCAAGCTATGAAAGATATTTTAGAAAAAGAAAAACTAATCAAAATCGATTATATAGAATTAGTCGATTTTAACACCATGGAAAATATCGAAAATATCACTGATAATGTTTTAGGAGCGGTGGCTGCTTTTGTTGGAAAAACAAGACTCATTGATAATTTTTTAGTACAAGGATTAAAATGAATATCACTTTACTCAAATCAAAAATACATCGCGCAAGCGTAACAGAAGCTAGGCTTGATTATATAGGAAGTATAAGTATAGATGAAAAATTATTGCAAGCGAGTGGAATTTTAGAATACGAAAAAGTCCAAGTAGTCAATGTCAATAATGGCGCTAGATTTGAAACCTATACCATAGCCACGCAAGAAGAAGGAGTTGTATGCTTAAATGGTGCTGCGGCTCGTCTTGCAGAAGTGGGAGATAAGGTGATCATCATGTCTTATGCTGATTTTAATGAAGAAGAAGCAAAAACATTTAAACCAAAAGTTGTTTTTGTGGATGAAAATAACACTGTTACAAAAATAACAAATTATGAAAAACACGGAGCTATTTTCTAACATCTAGCTATTTTTGTAATTTTTTCTATCTTTTAATCCATTATTTTTGCTTATCTTAACTTCTAGTTTTTATAAACCACATCTTTTTTCATTAAAAATTTTTTTAAATTTTGTCCCTCTTTGATAACCTTGTTTTCCCTTATAAGTTCAAAACCATTTTTTAAGAAAAAATCTTTAGCACTTAAGGATGCGAAAGTGTAAATTTCATTATGCAAATAAGTTTTTAAAATAAAATCAAGTAAATTTTGTGCTAAACCTTGTCTAACAAAATCAGGATGAGTAAAAAGCAAATCAAGCAATTTCTGCTCTTGTTTAACACTTATAAAACTTGCGATTTTTCCTCTTTTTTCATAGACAAAGATCTCATCATATTTAAATTTTTCTTCCCATTGTTGTCTATCAATTTTAATCCAAGCACAAATTTGATCTTTTGTATAATCCTTAGCACAAAGTGTTTTTACGCTTTGCTCAAAAAGCGACAAACAAGCATTTAAATCTTTAATATCAGCTTTTCTTATCAAGTACTTTCCTTAAAGCCAAAGAAGCTAAAGCAAGTCCAAAAGAAGCTGTTACACCCATAAATGAACCAAGGTCTTTACAATGAGCTTCTTCATCAGAAAACACCACATCAAAATTTCCCTTAAAGCCTGATTTTCTAAGCTCATAACGAAATTTTTTCGCTAAAGCATCGCCGTGAGTTTTAAAAATACTTGTAGTTTTAATGCGTGTTGGATCAAGCTTTCTAGCTCCACCTGTTGAGGAGATAAAAATTTGTTTTTTAAAATCTATAAGATGAGCCAAAGCTACTTTTGCAGGAATATCATCAATGGCATCTATGATAAGATCAAACTCGCTTAAATCAAAATTTTTTAAAAAATTTTCATCGATTTTACTGACTATACCTTTAACCTTATAAATTCTTTCAAATACTTTAGCCTTTTCTTCGCCTATATTTTCGCTATGAATTTGGCGATTTTGATTGGTAATTTCAAATTTATCCGCATCGATTAAAGTAAGGTTTTTAAAACCACTACGATAAAGCGCATCAACGCAAATTCCACCCACTCCACCAAGTCCGCAAACCAAAACTTTTGTTTGTGAAATTTTTTGAAATTTTTCTTCTCCAACTAGCCATTTTATACGTGTAAATCTATCATTCATCATTTGCCTTTAACCATTTTTTAACTTTTTTCATTCTTTCATAAGCTGTAAGATCCAGCATTATAGGTGTTATTGTAGCGTAGCCTTTTTTAAGCAAGGCAATATCGCTATTTTTCTCATCTTCAAAGTCTAAATTCGCCGCTGCAAGCCAATAGTACTCCACTCCTCGTGGATTGACATTTGAATGGGCTTCAAAATTATAAACCCTTTTGCCTGCTTTACAAATTTTAATGCCTTTGATTTTTGATTTTGCAGGAAAATTGATATTTAAAAATTCTTTTTTTTCCAAAGGAAAACCTTTATCAAAAATATTTTGAATGATTTTTTTGGTAATTTGTAAAGCATTTTTATAGTCTAGTTCTTTTTCGCTTTTTTTATAAAATTGAGAAAGAGCGATAGCAGGAATTCCTTGTAAAACCGCCTCCATAGCTCCTGCGCAAGTTCCTGAGTAGGTAATATCCTCGCCTACATTAGCACCTTTATTAATCCCACTTATTACAAGATCAGGCAAACGCTTTTTGTATAAAGCATGCAAAGCAAGATAAACACAATCTGCTGGAGTGCCATCATCAAGTTTGTAAAATCTTTTTCCCACTTTAACAAAACGCAAAGGTTTGGTTAGGGTTATAGAGTGCGAACAAGCTGATTTTTCACTAGCAGGAGCTACTATGGTGATCTTGGCTTTAAATTCTTTTGTTAACATCTTAATGAGTTTTTTAAGTCCTTCGCTTTCATAACCATCGTCATTAGTGATAAGAATTTCTTTCATTGTCTTCCTTGCAAAAGATAAAAATCTGGATTTTAACATATTTTTTTAAAGCTTCATAGTATAAAATTTTAATTTTTAAATTATATAAATTTCGTATTATTTTTAATTATTTTTTTATTTTATATCGATTAACATTATTTAAACTATAAAAATATAAAGTTAGTAAGGATGGTTTAAATATGTTTGATTTTTTCAAACCTAAGGCAAAAGCTATTAAATTTCCTCTTTAGGAAATTTTACCTAGATATTACAAAATGAGAACTTGGAGTTTAAGTGGGGTTTTTATAGGATATATGGGATATTATCTTGTGCGAAATAATATCACTCTTTCAACTCCATTTATACAAAATCAACTTAATCTCAGTAAATCAGACATCGGAACAATCACAGGCTCAATGCTTATAGCTTACGGGATTAGCAAGGGTGCAATGAGCGTTATAAGCGACAAAGCTGGTCCTAAAAAATACATGGCTTTAGGTCTTATTTTATGTGCTCTTGTAAATGTTTTACTTGGTTTTTCAAATTCTTTTTACGCTTATGTAGGTTTTGTTATCGCGCTTGGGGTTTTTCAAGGTATGGGGGTAGGTCCTTCTTTTATCACTCTTGCAAACTGGTATCCTAAAAAAGAGAGGGGAATTTACACGGCCGTTTGGAATATCTCACATAATATAGGAGGCGGGATAGTTGCTCCTATAGTGTCGCTTTCTGGATTTGCTTTAGCAGCATTTTTAGGCGTAAGCTTAGCAGATTTTAATGAAACACATTAGCATATCAATCATTTTTATGTTCCTGCTTTTTGTGCTGTGCTTATTAGCCTTTATATGCTTTATGCAGTCAAAGGAAGTCCTAAAAATGAAGGTTTGGTTGATATTAGCGAAATCAACGAAATGAGAGGTATTAAAACCGAAGAAATTAAAGCTGTAGAAAGTCCAAATTTAAGCGGTCTTGAAATTTTTTATCATTATGTCCTTAAAAATAAAAATGCTTGGTATGTAGCTTGGATGGATACTTTTGTTTATATGGTGCGTTTTGGGCTTATTTCTTGGCTTCCTATTTACTTGCTAGAAACAAAAGGCTTTAATAAAGAACAAATAGGTATTGCCTTTTGGCTTTTTGAATGGGCTGCTATACCTTCTACTTTACTTGCAGGATATATTTCAGATAAAATTTTTAAAGGCTATAGAATGCCTCCTGCTATAGGCGCCATGGTGATTATTTTCTTTATGATTATTGGATATTTTACTTCAAATAATCTTTATATGGTTATTTTCTTTGCAGCTATGGCGGGGTGTTTAGTCTATATACCACAATTTTTAGCAAGTGTGCAAACTATGGAAGTCGTTCCTGCTTTTGCAGTAGGATCTTGTGTAGGATTTCGTGGCTTTATGAGTTATGTAGTCGGCGCTTCACTTGGAACAAAAGCTATAGGTTGGGCTGTGGATTACTATGGTAGTTGGAATGCTGGTCTTATCATGCTCCTTAGTGCTTGTATTCTTTGTATACTTTGTTCTACTTTATGTCATTTTAGCGCTAAAAAGAAGCATCAATAACAATTTTAACTTTTGCTTGCAAAAATACCAAGCAAAAGTTAGATTTAATAATATTTTTGTTACATTATAACTATTTATTAACATACAATTTCTAAAATCTTACCTTCAATCAATAAAAATTTATCATAAAAGGAAATACTATGAAAAAAATTATTACTTTATTTGGTGCATGTGCCTTAGCTTTTAGTATGGCAAATGCAGATGTAAACCTTTACGGACCAGGTGGCCCACACACGGCCTTAAAAGATATAGCAAACAAATATAGCGAAAAAACAGGCGTTAAAGTAAATGTAAATTTTGGCCCTCAAGCGACTTGGTTTGAAAAGGCTAAAAAAGATGCAGATATTTTATTTGGCGCTTCAGATCAATCGGCTTTAGCTATAGCGAGTGATTTTGGAAAAGATTTTAATGTGAGTAAAATCAAGCCTTTATATTTTAGAGAAGCCATCATACTTACTCAAAAAGGCAATCCTTTAAAAATCAAAGGTTTAAAAGATTTGGCTAATAAAAAAGTAAGAATCGTTGTGCCTGAAGGTGCTGGAAAGAGCAATACTTCTGGAACTGGAGTTTGGGAAGATATGATAGGTAGAACTCAAGATATAAAAACCATACAAAATTTTAGAAACAATATCGTGGCCTTTGTTCCAAATAGTGGAAGTGCAAGAAAGCTTTTCGCACAAGATCAAGCCGATGCTTGGATCACTTGGATTGACTGGTCAAAAAGCAATCCTGACATAGGAACTGCCGTAGCTATAGAAAAAGATTTGGTTGTTTATAGAACTTTTAATGTGGTAGCTAAAGAAGGTGCGAGCAAAGAAACACAAGATTTTATTGCTTATTTAAGTTCTAAGGAAGCTAAAGAAATTTTTAAAAAATACGGCTGGAGAGAATAAACCTTCATACACGCTTTTTAGCGTGTATTCTTGCATAACTTCTTTTAATTAAGCCAAAATAAGATAAAATGTTTAAAATATTGATAAGGAAATTTTTTGAAAACCTTTTTAGTTTGTGCTTTAGAGCCTTCAGCAAATTTGCATTTAAAAGAAGTTTTAAAAGCTTATAAAAAAGATTTTGGTGAATTTGAACTTCATGGGATTTATGATGAGAGTTTATGCAAAGAATTTGATTTAAATTCTAAACCACTTTATAGCTCACATGAATTTAGTGCTATGGGTTTTATAGAAGTTTTACCTTTGATTTTCAAAGCAAAAAAAGCGATCAAAGAATTAGTGAATCTAACTTTAAGCCAAACAATGGACGCAGTTTTATGTATCGATTCTCCCGCTTTTAATATCCCTTTTGCCAAGGCTTTAAAAAAAGCAGGCAATAAAATTCCACGCATTTATTATATCTTGCCTCAAGTTTGGGCGTGGAAAAAAGGTCGCATACCTATCATAGAAAGTCATTTTGATATTTTAGCTTCTATTTTGCCCTTTGATAATCAATTTTTTAACAAAAGCACCTATATAGGCCATCCGCTTTTAGATGAGATAAAAGAATTTAAAAATCAAGAAGACATTAATCATACATTTTCAAAAAAAGATGATGAAAAAACTATAGCCTTTTTACCAGGTTCAAGGCGTAGTGAAATTAGGCGTTTAATGCCTATTTTTAAAGAACTTTCTCAAAAATTTAAGGGTGAAAAAATTCTTTGCGTTCCCTCATTTAATCTTGAAAAATTAGAAGTTTATGGTGATATTAGCGAATTTAAGATAGAAAGTAACACTCCAAAAGTGCTTAAAAAAGCTGATTTTGCCTTTATTTGTAGTGGAACAGCTACTTTAGAAGCAGCTTTAGTGGGAACTCCTTTTGTTCTTGCTTACAAGGCAAAGGCTATCGATATTTTTATCGCAAAACTTTTTGTAAAATTAAAACATATAGGACTTGCAAATATTTTTTGTGATTTCGCTGGAAAAGAAGCTTTAAATCCTGAATTTTTACAAGATAAAGTCAATGTTTTAAATTTATATGAAGCTTACAATAAATATGATTATAAGGCATTTTTTGCTAAAGTTGATTTTTTAAAAGAATATTTACAATTTGGAAGTGCTAAAAATTTAGCAAAAATCCTAAACGAAATATAAAAGGGTAAATCATGCAAAAAGAACCAATGAGTCAATTTGGCTATGATAAGTTAGCCGCAGAATTAAAAGATTTAAAAGACAATCAACGCCCTGCCGTTGTAATAGAAATCGATACAGCAAGAAGTCATGGGGATTTGAAAGAAAATGCTGAATACCATGCTGCAAGAGAAAAGCAAGCTTTGATAGAAAGTCGTATTGCAGAGCTTAGTGACTTGCTAGCAAGAGCTCAAGTAATCGATCCTTCGAGCTATGAACACGATAGTGTGAAATTTGGTTCAAGTGTTGTGATCATGGATTTGGATACAGAAAAAGAAAGCAAATATACTCTAGTAGGAATTTGCGAAGGAAATTTAGATAAGGGTTATATTTCCATCGCATCTCCAATAGCAAGAGCTATGCTTGGGAAAAAAGAAGGGGATGATTTTAAAGTGCGTTTGCCAAAAGGTGAGAGTGAATTTGAAATCCTTTCTATAAATTATGAGCCTTTAAAATTTTAAGGATAAAAAATTTTACTACAAAATGGAGCGATTTTAATCGCGGATGCTCATGAAAATGAACAAAGAAAGGGATTTTGGGAATTTTTACAAGCCTTAAAAAAAGGTAAAATTTCCACCCCTCAACTCATACTTATGGGTGATATTTTCGATTTACTTATAGGCGAAATCTCTGCTACACATGAATTTGCTAAACCTTACATAGAACTTTTAGAAGAATTAGCCTTAAAGATTGAAATTATATACTTAGAAGGCAATCATGATTTTAATCTTTCTTGTTTTTTTAAAAAGGTAAAAATTTTTAACTTACAAAAGCAGCCCATAAAGCTTAATTTGCATACAAGTAAAGGTAATAATCTTGTTTTAAATAGTGCTTTTATAAAATTAGCTCACGGAGATATTTTTTTACCACCTCTTTTGCAATTTACTCTTAAAACATTAAGAAATCATTATTTGCTTGTATTTTTGAATTTTTTAAATATTATTACTCGTAATTTTATTTCAAATAAAATTCTTCAAAATCAAAACAAAAAAAACCTTTTTTATCAAATAAAAGATTTTGAAAATTTAGCGAAAAAAAGATATGAAAAATATGAAAATTTAGGATTTTGGGTATGTGAAGGACACTATCATCAAAATCATCAAATCAACAAAGAAAACATTAAATATCTTAACTTAGCTAGTTTTGCATATGAGAGAAGTTTTTTTGTAGTAGAATATCAACAAGAAATCAAATTTCGAGAACAGAAATTGAGGGGTCAAAATGTTTGATGAAAATATCGTGAAAACGGGTTCAAATGAAATGGAGCTTGTCGATTTCCGTATCTTTAAGCAAGGGCACGATAAAGTCTATGAAGGAATTTATGGTGTAAATGTTTCTAAGGTAAGGGAGATTATAAAAATCCCAAGCCTTACAGAACTTCCAGGTGTACCTGATTACATCGAAGGTATCTTTGATCTTCGTGGAGTGGTTATACCTGTAGTCAATCTTGCCAAATGGATGCAAATCACTGAGCCAGAAAGCACTATGCTAAAACCTAGAGTTATTATTACTGAATTTAGTAATATTCTTATTGGTTTTATAGTTCACGAAGCAAAAAGAATTCGTAGAATAAACTGGAAAGATATAGAACCAGCAACTTTTTCTACAGGATCAGGTGCTTTAGATAAAGGTAAAATTACAGGTGTAACACGCATTGAAAATGATGAAGTGTTGCTAATTTTAGATCTTGAAAGTGTTGTTGAAGATTTAGGAATTTACGCTCCAAAAACAGATATAGATTTTGGAAAAATAGAAAAATTTACTGGAACAGCACTTATACTTGATGACAGCATGACTGCTAGAAAACGCGTCAAAGAAATGATGCAACAGATGGGCTTTCAAGTTGTTGAAGCTAAGGACGGCGTAGAGGGCATAAACAAATTAGAAGAATTAAGCCAAGTTTATGGTGAAAGTTTAAACGATACTTTAAAAATTATAGTAAGCGATGTCGAAATGCCACAAATGGATGGTTTCCACTTTGCTGCACGCATTAAAGAAGATCCAAGATTTAAAGATATTCCTATAATCTTTAACTCATCTTTATCAAATGAATTTATGAATGAGAAAGGTGTTCAAGAAGCTGGTGGAGAAGGCTATCTTGTCAAATTTAACGCTAGCGATTTCTTCAATGAAATTGCAAAGGTTATTAAAAAACATCAATCTCAAGAACAGGGGTAAAATATGGAAGATATGCAAGAAATACTTGAAGACTTTTTGGTTGAAGCTTTTGAGCTTGTTGAGCAAATCGACCATGATTTAGTAGAGCTTGAATCAAATCCAGAAGATTTAGAATTATTAAATAGAATTTTCCGTGTTGCACATACGGTTAAAGGATCATCAAGCTTCTTAAATTTTGATGTTTTAACAAAGTTAACTCACCACATGGAGGATGTTTTAAACAAAGCAAGACATGGCGAGTTAAAAATAACTCCAGATATCATGGATGTGGTTTTAGAGTCTATTGATAGAATGAAAACTTTACTTAATTCCATTCGTGATAATGGCAACGATACTGCTATTGGTATGGATATAGAACCAATTTGCGCAAGATTAACAGCTATTTCAGAGGGAGAGTCTCCTGTTGTGGCAACAGATTCAAATGAAAAATCTACTCCACAAGCAGAACCAGAAGCACCAAAACAAGAAATAGCTACTCCAGAACCTGAAGTAGATGTTAATCAATTAAGTGATTCTGAAGTTGAAGCTGAAATAGAAAGACTTTTAAAAGTTAGAAAAGCTGAAGATCAAGCTCGTCGCGCACAAAAGAAACAAACAACAAATGTGGCACCTAAACCGACTAACAATACAGCAAATAAACCTACGGAAAGTGGAGAGAAAAAAGTTCCTGCTTCAGGTAGTAATGCTAGCAGTATGGATCAAACCATACGCGTGGAGGTAAAAAGATTAGATCACTTAATGAATCTAATTGGGGAGCTTGTTTTAGGCAAAAACCGTTTGCTTAAAATTTACGATGATGTTGAAGAGCGTTATGAAGGAGAAAAATTCCTTGAAGAACTTAATCAGGTTGTAAGTCAATTAAGTATTATTACAACTGATGTTCAGCTTGCTGTGATGAAAACAAGAATGCAACCTATAGCAAAAGTTTTCAATAAATTCCCAAGAGTTGTTCGTGATTTAAGTCGTGAATTAGGAAAGCAAATAGAACTTGAAATTACAGGTGAAGAAACTGAACTTGATAAATCTATCGTAGAGGAAATTGGCGATCCTATCATGCATATGATTAGAAATTCATGTGATCATGGTGTTGAGGATCCAGCAACTCGTGCAGCGAATGGAAAACCTGAAAAAGGTATAGTCCAACTTAAAGCTTATAATGAGGGCAATCACATCGTTGTAGAAATTACAGATGACGGTAAAGGACTTGATCCAAATGGCTTAAAAGCAAAAGCTATAGAGAAAAATTTGATTACCGAAAGAGAAGCAGATCAAATGACAGACAAAGAAGCTTTTGCTTTGATTTTCAAGCCTGGTTTTTCAACTGCGGCTAAAGTAACAAATGTTTCAGGTCGTGGCGTAGGAATGGATGTTGTTAAAACCAACATCGAAAAACTTAATGGGGTAATTGAAATTGATAGTGAGTTAGGTAAAGGAAGTTCATTTAAACTTAAAATTCCTCTTACCTTGGCAATCATTCAATCTTTACTTGTAGGAACTCAAGAGGAATTCTATGCAATTCCACTTGCAAGCGTTCTTGAAACAGTTAGAGTGCCAATTGATGATATCTATACTATCGAAGGTAAAAATGTATTACGCTTAAGAGATGAAGTGCTTTCTCTTGTGAGACTTTCAGATGTATTTGGAGTTAAACAAGTCCTTGAAAGCGGTGATCAAACTTATGTCGTTGTTATAGGGGTAGCAGAAAGCAAGCTTGGTATTATAGTAGATACTCTTGTAGGACAAGAAGAAATAGTTATTAAATCCATGGGTGATTATTTACAAAATATCCAAGGTATAGCAGGAGCTACAATCCGTGGTGATGGCAGGGTGACATTAATCATTGATGTAGGCGCTATGATGGATATGGCCAAAGAAATTAAAGTTGATATTAAAGCGCAATTAGAATCAAGTGCGAAAAAACCTAAAGAACAACCAAGTGATTATAAAGTCTTAATTGTAGATGATTCTAAAATGGATAGAACTTTAATGCAAAAAGCTTTAGAACCGCTAGGAGTTAGTTTAATCGAAGCAACAAATGGTGTTGAAGCATTGAATATTATAAAATCTGGCGAACATGATATTGATGCAATGCTTATAGATATCGAAATGCCAAGAATGGATGGATACACCTTAGCTGGTGAAATTAGAAAGTATTCTAAATATCGCAACTTACCATTGATAGCAGTTACTTCAAGAACAAGTAAAACTGACCGTTTAAGAGGTGTTGAAGTGGGTATGACTGAATATATCACTAAACCTTATTCTCCAGAATACTTGGAAAATGTGGTTAGAAAAAATTTGAAACTAGGATAAGAATATGAGTAATGAAAAATTAGAGCAAATTTTGCAAAAACAGCAAACTCAGATGGCTGGTCCTGATGTCGATCAAAGAGAAGATGATATCATCCAACTTGTTGGCTTTGTAGTTGGAGATGAGGAATATGCGATTCCAATTCTTAATATACAAGAAATCATCAAACCTATAGAATATACTAGAGTTCCTAGTGTACCTGATTATGTTCTAGGGGTTTTTAATATGCGTGGTAATGTTATGCCGCTCATTGATCTAGCTCAACGCTTTCATTTAGGAAGTTCTAAAATGACACCTCAAACAAGATATATTGTTTTAAGAGGTGAGACAAATGGAACTGGAGTTGGAGGAAATGCTGGTTTTGTTATAGATAGATTAACTGAAGCAATTAAAATTCACAGAAACAGAATCGATCCACCACCTGAAACTTTAGTTAAAGACAAAGGTATGATTTATGGTATAGGAAAAAGAGATGAAAATATCTTAACTATACTCAAAGTAGAAGCTTTACTTAAGCGCGAATTTTAATGATTAAACTTTGTGTTTTTGACTTTGATGCTACTTTAATGGATGGTGAAACCATCGATATTTTAGCTACAGCGCATGGCAAGGGTAATCAAACAAGCGAAATTACCCGCCATGCTATGACTGGAGAACTTGATTTTTTCGAAAGTCTTCAAAAACGAGTAAGCTTTTTAAAAGGTATGTCTTATAAAAAAGTTTTAGAATTAAGTAGCACACTTCCACTAATGCGTGGAGCACATGAACTTATCCAATATTTAAAATCTAAAAATATACAAATTGTTATTTTTAGCGGTGGTTTTCATGAAGGCATAAATCCTGCTATGCAAAAACTTGGAATTAACCTCGGTTTTGCAAATTATCTGCATCATAAAAATGACATTTTAACAGGGCTAGTTGGTGGGGAAATGATGTTTTCAAATTCAAAAGGCTTAATGCTACAACGATTAAAAAGCTTTTTAAATTTGAAAACAGATGAAGTGATGTGTGTTGGCGATGGGGCAAATGATTTGGCAATGTTTAACGAAAGTGGATTAAAGATTGCATTTTGTGCTAAAGAAATTTTACGTTCTCAAGCTGATATTTGCATAGATATAAAAGACTTAAAAGAAATAATAAAGGTAATATAATGAAAAATTTTTCTCTTTGGTGTGATTTTATAGAAAATAGTTTTTTAGATAATGAATTTTTAAATTTATTATCACATGGAATTAATGGCGCTACTTCAAATCCTGCTATTTTTAAAAATGCTATTTTAAATTCTCCAATTTATAAAGATAAAATTCTTAAATTAAAAGAAAAAAAAACAAAAGATATTTATGAAGAATTAGCAATTTCTGATATTCAAAAAGCAGCTGATAAATTAGCTCCTCTTTTTTATCAAAAAAATGATGGATTTATAAGTATTGAAATAGATCCAAGACTTCATGATAACACGACTCTTAGTTTAGGCGAAGCTAAAAGACTTTATAGTGCTATTAGCAAAGAAAATGTAATGATTAAAATACCAGCTACAAAAGCTTCTTATGAAGTAATGTATGAACTTATGAAAAATGGTATTAGCGTCAATGCTACCTTAATTTTTTCTCTTGAACAAAGTCAAAAATGTTTTGAAGCTTTAAATGCAGGTTTAGTCGAATTTAGAAAAAACAATATAGCCTTAAAAGAACAAAATACTAGAACACCACAAGCTGTTATAAGTATTTTTGTAAGTCGTTTTGATAGACTTTTAAATCCTAAGGCTAAGGAGCAAAATCGTATTGGAATTTTAAATGCAAATTTAGCTTATAACAATATCTACTCAAAAAATGAACCTAATATTCGCGCCTTGTTTGCAAGCACCGGAGTTAAAGGAGATGATCTGCCAAAAGACTATTATATCAAAGAACTTCTTTTTGAGAATTCTGTTAATACTGCTCCTCTTGATGCAATAGAGGCATTTAAAGGAAAAATGCATTTTAAAAAACCTTTAATGAATTTTGAAATTTATACAGAACTTAATCAAATCATTTCTCAAAATGAACGAGAAAAAGCTTGCAATGACTTATTAAGTGACGGCCTAGAGCAATTTTGTATTGCTTTTGAAGATATTTTAAAAGCTCTTTAATTAACGTATTTTTATCATTTTATTCTTTGAAAGTTTTAATATTTTTGATGGGATATTTTCGAAAAATTTCTCATCAAGTATTATATCGGCAACACTTCTAGCCCATTCTTCATCAAATTCTTTTCCATGCTTGTTTGCCGAAGATGAATAAAAATAGCCATTTTTACTTAAAAAATTCGCATGTTTACACTCTTTCACAATACGAATGGCCTGATTATTGGGATAAATAAAAGTTGTTTTTTTAGAACGACGTACTAAATTTTTAAAAGATTTTGGAATTCTTGCTAAACTTTTTAACTCGCAAAATTTCGCAGAAGTGATTAAGCAAGGCTGATTTTTATCTCTACCTTTTAAAGCATTAATCTCTTCTAAATTTTTACTTAAAAATCCTACCGTAGTATCTGTTTGAGCTAAATAAATCAAGATTTAAGCCACTCTTGCAAACTCTTTACATCTAGGCAAGATTTACTCTGTATAGCTTTAATCGATTTTGCACCTGCTAAAGCTGATCGTAAATTTGTAAAATAAGGTATTTTAAAACGAATAATATTTTCACGAATTTTTTTCGTATCGCCTTTAAAACTGTGACTATCGCTTGTATTGATAACTAAGTGAATTTCTCCATTTTTCAATTTATCTTCAACATTGGGGCGTCCTTCTGAAATTTTATGTACAAGTTCGCACTCAAAACCACTTTCTAAAATTTCCTTGCAAGTTCCCCCTGTTGCCATAAGCTTAAAGCCAAGCTTTACATATTCTGCAGCGATTTTTTTGGTATATTTTTTATCCTTATCTTTTAAGGAGATAAATACCACGCCTTGCTCTGGAAGATGATTAAACGATGCAATTTGACTTTTCGCATAAGAATTTGCAAAATCCTTGCTTATACCCATAACTTCACCCGTTGAACGCATTTCAGGACCTAATTCTAAATCACTTCCACTAAGTTTTGCAAATGGAAATACTGCTTCTTTCACGCTCATATATTTTGGAGTTTTAGGGCGTAAAATTTTAGTATCAAAATTAACCACTTTAAAAGTATCATAAAATTTTAAAGCTTCTTTTAAATTTCCTTGCCACATCACACGCGTTGCCACTTTTGCTAAAGGAATACCCGTAGCTTTACTAACAAAAGGTATGGTACGACTAGCTCTAGGATTTACCTCTATCATATAAAGCTCATTATTATGTAAAGCAAATTGTATATTTAAAAGTCCTACAACTCCCAAATTTAAAGCAATATCTGCGGTTTTTTGTGCAATAAATTCTTGCATTTTTTCATCGATATTGCAAGGCGGCAAAGAACAAGCACTGTCACCCGAATGAATTCCTGCTTCTTCTATGTGCTCCATAATTCCTGCAACATAAACATCTTTGCCATCACAAATCGCATCAACATCAATTTCTGTAGCATTGTCTAAAAACTGATCGATCAAAACAGGGCTTTTATCGCTTACATCCACAGCTTCTTGCATATAGAGTCTAAGTTCAGCCTCATCATTTACCACGCGCATCGCACGCCCACCTAAAACATAACTTGGTCTTACAAGCACAGGATACCCTATATCACTAGCCTTAAGAACCGCTTCTTCTACGCTTGTTGCAGTAGAATTTTTTGGCTGATTGATACCTAGCTTTGTAATAAATTCGGCAAATTTCTTTCTATCTTCTGCCATATCAATTACTCTTGCGCTAGTACCTATAATCTTAGCTCCAAAAGCACTTAAACGCTTAGCAAATTTCAAAGGAGTTTGTCCACCAAAATGCACAATCACTCCATCAGGTTTTTCACGCTCAATCACCGCTCTTAAATGTTCGAAATCAATAGGCTCGAAATACAAAATATCACTTGTATCATAGTCAGTCGAAACGGTTTCAGGATTACAATTATACATAATAGTTTTAATACCCATATCTTTAAGCGCAAAAGAAGCATGTACGCAAGCATAGTCAAATTCTATACCTTGTCCTATACGGTTTGGCCCCCCACCTATAATCATCACTTTTTTTTCTTTTTTATCCTTAGCATCGTTTTTACTTTGAGTGAGTTCGCTTACATTGATACTTGAATAAAGATAAGGAGTTAAGGCTTCAAATTCACCCGCACAAGTATCCACTTCACTAAATTCTGCGATGATTTTTTGCTTCATTCTTGCATAATAAATATCATTTTGGCTTAATTCTAAATTATCTTTCAAATTTACAAGCAAGGCTATCATTTTATCTGAAAAGCCCATAGTTTTTGCTTTTCTCAAAAGAGCCTTATTGTTTAAAATATCCATATCAATTTGTTCTTCAAAATCTACAATTTCTTTAATCTGTGTTAAAAACCAAGGATCTATTTTACAAAGCTCATAAAGTTCTTCTACGCTAAAACCTTCCCTAAAAGCTTGAGCAACATAAAGTAAACGCTTTTCATTGGCATTGCGAATTTTAAAAACAAGATCATTTCTATCTTCAAATTTTACCCTATCAAAACCACTTAAAGAACGCTCAAGCGAACAAAGTGCTTTTTGTATACTTTCTTTAAAAGTGCGTCCTATAGCCATTACCTCACCCACACTTTTCATAGCTGTACCTAAAGTTGTATTTGCTCCTGGAAATTTTTCAAAGGTAAAGCGAGGAATTTTTGTTACAATATAATCAATCACAGGCTCGAAAGATGCAGGAGTTCCTGTAATATCATTTTTAATCTCATCTAAGCTAAAACCTACTGCCAAAAGTGTCGCAACCTTTGCTATAGGATAACCCGTTGCCTTAGAAGCTAAAGCACTTGATCTTGAAACTCTTGGATTCATTTCTATAACTATCATTCTTCCATTTTTTGGGTTGATAGCAAATTGCACATTACTTCCGCCTGTATCTACACCAATTTCACGCAAAATAGCAAAAGAAGCATTACGCATAACTTGATATTCTTTATCTGTCAAAGTTAATGCTGGAGCTATTGTAATACTATCTCCTGTATGAACTCCCATAGGATCGATATTTTCTATGCTACAAACTATGATACAATTATCCGCTCTATCGCGTATAACTTCCATTTCATATTCTTTCCAACCTAACAAACTTTCTTCAATCAAAATTTCATGAATAGGTGATAAAGCTAAAGCAGTATTGGTAAGTTCTTTAAATTCGTCCATATTGTAAACCACACCACTTCCAGCACCCCCTAAAGTATAAGAAGCACGGATCATCAAAGGAAAGCCGATTTCATCTACGGCTTTTAAAGCTTCGTCATAATTATACGCATACATCGATTTTGGCAAATCCATGCCAATTTTTTTCATACATTCTTTAAAAACCTGACGATCTTCGCCTTTTTTAATCGCCTCAGGATTTGCGCCTAAAAATTTCACATCTCCTAAAAGTCCGCTTTCATAAACTTCCATAGCAACATTTAACGCTACTTGTCCACCCATAGTTGGCAAAATTGCATCAATTTTTTCTTTTTTAATAATACTTAAAATACTTTCTTTTGTTATGGGTTCTATATAAGTCGCATCTGCAAATTCGGGATCTGTCATGATGGTTGCAGGATTTGAGTTGATTAATACTACACGATATCCTAATTCTTTTAAAGTCTTTGCGGCTTGAGTTCCAGAATAATCAAATTCACAAGCTTGTCCTATCACAATAGGACCACTTCCTATAAGTAAAATGCTTTTAATATCTGTTCGTTTTGGCATAAATTTTCCTAAGAGCATAAATTTGGGCTGATTATAACAAAAATTAGTTTTATAAACTTTGAAATTATCGATATAATTTTAAAAAATAAACACTCTGCTTTTAATCTAGGAAATAATACATAAAGAAATTTAAGATTTTTTATAAAATTCTCATTCAATTATAAACATTTATTTGATAATTTAACAAAATTTTTAGCATTAAACAAAGTTATAATAATTAGCAAAAATATAGAAAATTTTTAAAAAGTCTAATCCTTGACTTATAAATTATCTACTACATATAAATAAGCAGGAATACTAATCTTAACATAAGGCTTTACTTCTACACTTTGATACATATCTTCATCATTAACTCTATTCACAATACCGACAGGTATATCTGAAAAGAAAATATTATCAAGTCCACTTGTTAAAATTTCATCTCCGGTATTAATTTTTGCCCATTTTGGAATAAATTTAACCACAATCCTGCCATCTTCACCCTGGATTAAACCTGGAGCTTTGGATTTTCCTATATAAACAGAAAAAACACACTGATCATCACCTTGTAAGAGAGCCATTGCTCTACCATTTTTATTAATAGCTATACCTGCAGTATATCCTTGATATATTAAACCACGATTTTTACCAACTGGAATTTTGCTCCAATCTAACCATAATTTTTTATAATCATTCAATTGAACGTAAGAAATAACTCTAGTTAAAGAAACTTGAGGTAAATATTTTGTAGAATTTTGATCCTCTAAAATACGATTTAATTGATTTGCAAAACTAGTTACCTTTACAGCAATATCTTCTAATTCTTTATTTCTAGCTTTTAGTTGCTGAATTTGATTTGCTTGATTAAAGTGTTCTGAAATTTTTTTTCCCAAATAATCTTTAATATTATAAAAATTACCTATAACAAAATCATTAACACGGAGAACATTTTGCTTGATAAGTCCTCCATAATAAAAAGATATAAAAACCAAAAAGGCTAAGACAAGAACATAAAAAATCTTATTCTTCATTGGTTAATTGTTGCAATAATGAAATTTCCTCTAAAGCTTTACCCGTTCCTTTTGCTACAGCTAAAAGCGGTTCATCTGCGATATAAACTGGCAAACGTACAATTTCACTTAAGTATTTATCAAAACCACGAATCAATGCTCCACCACCTGTTAAAACTACACCATTTTCTACTATATCACTTGCTAAATCAGGCGGCATCATTTCAAGAACCATTTTTAAAGCATCAGCAATTTCTTTTAAATACTCACGCATTGCTTCTCTTACATCTTCACTTGTAAGTTCAATACGACTTAAAAGTCCACTTACTTGATCGCGTCCTTTTACCACCATAGAAAGTTCTTTTGGAAGTTGTATTGCTGAACCTATGGTGATTTTGATCTCTTCGCCTGTTCTTTCACCTATGATAAGATTGTATTTTTCTTTTACATAATTAACTATACTCATATCAAGCTTATCTCCAGCCGTACGAATAGACTTTGAAATCACAAGTCCACCCAAAGAAATCACTCCGATCTCAGTAGTTCCACCCCCTATATCTACTACCAAATTTCCTTTAGGTTCTTGTATAGGTAAACTTGCACCAATAGCTGCTGCCATAGGCTCTTCGATCAAAAATACCTCTCTTGCACCTGCACTTAAAGCACTTTCTCTTACCGCTTTTCTTTCTACTTGAGTTAAACCATAAGGAACAGAAATAATAATTCTAGGGCGTAAAAAACTTTTTCTACGATGTGTTTTTTCTATAAAATAGCGGATCATTTTTTCAGTCATATCAAAATCTGCAATCACGCCATCTTTCATAGGACGAATAGCTTCGATATTGCCTGGAGTTTTTCCCACCATATCTTTAGCTTCTTTACCTACGGCTAAAATTTTTGCTTTGGAACCATACCTTTCTCTTTCAACTGCCACAACAGAAGGCTCGTTTATCACTATACCCTTATCTTTTACCAAAACTAGCGTATTAGCTGTTCCTAAATCAATCCCCATATCACTAGAAAAAAATCCTATAAGTTGATCTAATATCATTTCTATCCTTTTAACTTATTTTTCTTTTTATTAATAATGCCTTTGCATTGTCTTTAACAACTTCTTTGGTTATTACAATATCATAGTTTTTATACTCTGGTAACTCAAACATTAAATCTACCATCATTTCTTCTATAATACTTCTAAGCCCCCTAGCCCCTGTTTTTCTCTCCAATGCAAGCTGTGCGATAGCTCTTAGAGCATCTTCTTCAAATTTTAAATTTACCCCATCAATAGCAAAAAGCTTTTGATATTGCTTAATAATGGCATTTTTAGGCTCAGTTAAAATTCTTACCATATCTTCTTCATTAAGCTCATTTAAAGATGCAATCACATGCAAACGACCTATAAGCTCAGGAATCAAACCAAAATGCACCAAATCATCAGGTTCAATTTTCTCAAGTAAAGCTTTATTTTCTTCTTTTGCATCATCAAAAAAGCCCACAACTTTATCGCCAAGTTTTCTTTTTAAGATAGTTTCCAAACCATCAAAAGCTCCACCACAAACAAATAAAATATTTGAAGTGTCAATTTGTATAAACTCTTGATTTGGATGTTTTCTTCCCCCTTTTGGTGGAATATTTACCAAACTTCCTTCGATAATCTTAAGTAAAGCTTGTTGCACACCCTCTCCACTTACATCACGAGTAATAGAACGATTTTCACTCATTCTAGCAATTTTATCAATCTCATCAATAAAAACTATACCTTTTTGAGCTCTTTGCACATCTCCATCTGCAGCTTGTAAAAGACGTGTTAAAATATTTTCCACATCCTCACCTACATATCCTGCTTCAGTTAAAGAAGTTGCATCACAAATTGCTATAGGTACATCTAAAAATTTAGCTAAAGTTTGCGCCAATAAAGTTTTTCCACTTCCTGTTGGCCCAACAAGTAAAATATTTGACTTAAAAAGCTCTGTATCATCATCTTGAAGTTCAGCTTTAAAAAGTCTTTTATAATGATTGTATACTCCAACACTAAAAACTTTTTTAGCTCTATCTTGTCCTATGACATAACGATCTAAATAAGCTTTTAATTCTTTTGGAGTGATATCTTTAAATTCTGTATTATGACTTTGTTTAGGTTCTTTAAATTCTTTTTCTTCTCCATAAATAATACTATAAGCACCTTCAACGCAATATTCACAAATAAAAGCATCATCATTTTCATTTGCTAAAATTCTTCTTTGTGGATTCTCCACTTCATTGCAAAAACTACATTTTCTAGGCATTATTTTTACCCCTATAGACAGGAATTCCACGCTTTGTTTCTAATATAAAATGGCACATTTTTTTAACATTTTCACTTTCTTGATTTTCAAGCAAATTTTTAGCATTTTCTTTTAAATCTCCTTGTCTAAATAAAGTTTTAAAAGCTCTACTAAGTCTATCTACTTCATCTTTATCAAAACGACGACGAGTGCCTACTAAATTTAAACTTCTAATACTTGCACGATTTCCTTCTGCTAAACAAAACGGTACTATATCCTGAGAAAGTGCACTTGCTCCTGCTATCATACAACCCTCACCTACTTTGACAAATTGATGAATAGGTGTAAGCCCGCCTACAACCGTAAAATCTCCAAGCTCTACATGTCCTGCCAAAGTTGCATTATTAGCTAAAATAATATTATTACCCAAAAGACAATCATGAGCAATATGACAATAAGCCATAATAAAAGCATTATCGCCTATACGAGTAAAACCATCTCCTTTAGCTGTACCTGAATTTATCGTTGCAAATTCTCTAATAGTTGCATTTTTCCCTATAACAACACCGCTTTTTTGCTCTTCTTTATAAGATATGTCCTGAGGAATATCGCCTACTATTGCATAAGAAAATACACGAGAATGATCACCTATAGTTGTATCTGAAAGAATTCGAGCACCTTGTTTGATGACAACATTATTACCTATTTTAGCATCTTTGCTTACATAAGCATAAGCTTCTATTACAACATCGTCACCAAGTTGTGCACCCTCTTCAATCACCGCACTTGGATGAATTTTTTTCATTATTTATCCACTATCATAGCTTTAAGCTCGGCCTCTGCAACTAAATTTCCATCTACAAAAGCTTGCCCTTTAAAAATCCACATATTACCACGATTTTTAACCACGCTCATTTCATAATCAAGCCTATCTCCAGGACGCACAGGATTTCTAAATTTTGCTCCATCTATGCCTGTGAAATAAACTACTTTACTTTTTGGATCCACTTTATCTTCCATACTTTCAAAAGCTAAAACTCCACCTGTTTGAGCCATACCTTCTAAAATCAAAACTCCAGGATAAATAGGATGCCCTGGAAAATGTCCCATAAAAACATGATCACTTATACTGATGTTTTTATATCCTCGTACCACTTCTTTAACTTTTAATTCTGTAATTTTATCTACTAGTAAAAAAGGATAACGGTGTGGTAAAATTTCTTGAATTTGCATTACATCTATCATTATTAAATTAACCTTGAAAACAATTAAAAATTTTATTATATAAAAAAATCATTAAAAATTATATTAACAAAAAAAGTTTTTCTTAATAAATTTCTTAAATTTTTACAAGCACCTCTTGATTATCATGATAAATTTCACTTTTTGCTATCACTTCATATCTTGAAGGTAAAATATTTTCGAGGATGATAATAGGACTAAGATTATAAGTTCCAAACAATTTATTACGCCATTTAATTTCTGCTTGAACACTTAAAGGTTTTTTTAAAAAATCTTCAAAATTTTTCCATTTGTTTTTAAAAAATGCATTAAAACGCCAAAATTCCACTAAAACTATTTCATCTTTAGTACTTCTATAAAAGCCTTCTTTTAAATTTTGTTTTAAATTTTCCTCATCCAAAGAAAATCTTGTATAAGCGTTTTTAAAATGCGAATAAAATAAAATATGAGATTTAACGGGCTTTTTATCTAATTTTATCAAAGCACTTAAAAGACGATAATTTAAAAATTTCTCTCTTAAAATTTCAAATTTTATACCTTTTTTTTCCCATAAAACTACTTTTTTATAAAGAGCTATTCTTGCTTCTATACTTGCAGGTAAAATTTGCTTATTTACAGGAGACATTAATTCATCAATAAAATTCTTATCTTGTTTTTGTTTTTTAAGCCCATAAATGCAGCCGCAATAGTTTTGATGATAAAGCATTTCCTTTTTTGCTAAAGCAAACTGTCTTTGAGTACCGCCATTTTTACGAAAATCAGGAGCTAAAAACTCTACTCTATAAAGCTCACATTCTTTTTGTAAAGCATTTTTTAACTGTTCTAAATCTTTTTTAGGGCTGGTTAAAAGCGTAGTAGTAAGCTTTTTTTCTCCTATTTTAGCAGCAAATTTAACACTAGATCCCATTCTTACATCAAAGCAAATTTCACACCTTGCACCCTTTTCAGGCTCATCTTCATAACCACGCACAGCATTAAGCCATTTTTCATACTCATACTCACCTTTATAAAGCTTAATACCAAGTTTATCACAAGATCTTTTTACATCTAAAAATCTTAGTTCGTATTCGCTTAAAGGATGGATATTTGGATCATAAAAGTATCCTATAATTTTTTCATCAGGATAAGTCTTTCTAAGTTCTTCAATAAAATAATGACTATCCACACTGCAACAAATATGCACTAACATTAAAGACTTTCAAGCACTTTTAAAGCATGATCTTTTACACGAACATTACTATAAATTTGAACAATCTTACCTGTTTCATCGATAACAAAAGTAGAACGAATAAGACCTTCGTATTCTTTTCCGTAATTTTTCTTAAGCCCCCAAGCTCCATAAGCTTTAGCAACTTCTTTTTCACTATCGCTAAGTAAAATATGTTTTAAATCAAATTTAGAGATAAATTTTTCATGACTTGCCACGCTATCAGGACTGATACCAATAATCACCGCATTTTTACCACCAAATTTATCATAATTTGCGCTAAAATCACAAGCTTCTGTAGTGCAACCTGGGGTATTATCTTTTGGATAAAAATACAAAATCACCTTTTTGCCAATAAAATCTTTTAATGCTATTTTTACCCCATCTTGATTTAAAAGCTCAAACTGAGGTGCTTTATCTCCTATGTTTAAACTCATTTAATTGCCTTTGCTTTGATAGCTTCAACGCTTTCTCCGCCAAAGCCTATATCATAATTTTCTACATCTTCTAAAACCACCACAACTCTTTCTTTACTTTTATTATATTTCGTGCTTAAAAGTTTGGTAATATCAGCTATAAGCTCCGCTTTTTGTTCCTTGCTTAAAGACGGCTTTGCTAATTTAATATTTACTAATGGCATAATTTCTCCTTTTTAACGATAATTTTTCATAATTATTTCAAAAAATACCTAATATTTTTTTTAATAAAAAACCTTAATTTAATAAAAGCTTATTGTTAGTATATTTTTGATAAAATCCCGATTTATTCTTAAAATAATATTTTTTAAGAAATAAACAACTATAAAAGGTAAAAAATGATCTCAGCAGATAAAATTTGGATGGATGGAAAATTAGTTGATTTTAAAGATGCAACTTTGCACTTTTTAACCCATTCTTTGCATTATGGCAATGCTGTTTTTGAAGGAACTAGAGCCTATAAAACAGATAAAGGCTTAGCAATTTTCAGACTTGAAGATCACACCAAAAGACTTTTAGAGTCTGCAAAAATTACTCTTTTAAATTGTCCTTTTTCTCAAAAAGAGCTTGAAAATGCACAAATTGAACTCTTAAAAGCAAACAACTTTAAAAGCAATGTCTATATCCGCCCTTTGATTTTCTTAGGCGATGGAGTTATGGGACTTTATCATATAAAAGCTCCTGTAAGAGTTGGAATTGCAGCTTGGGAATGGGGTGCTTACCTTGGAGAAGAAGGTTTAGAAAAAGGCATAAAAGTAAAAATTTCGTCTTTTGCAAGAAATAGTGTTAAATCATGCATGGGAAAAGCTAAAGCAAGTGCAAATTATCTTAACTCTCAAATTGCAAAATTTGAAGCTATTGAAGCAGGCTATGAAGAAGCTTTAATGCTTGATGAAGAAGGTTTTATCGCAGAAGGAACAGGAGAATGTTTCTTTATTGTAAAAGACGGGGTTTTAATCACACCTCCAAATGATTTTTCTTTAAAAAGCATTACTCAAAATACAGTGCTTAAAATAGCTCATGATCTTGGTATCACTGTGCTTCGCCAAAGAATTTCAAGAGATGAAGTTTATACTGCTGATGAAGCATTTTTTACCGGAACAGCCGCTGAAATCACACCTATTAACAATATTGATGCAAGAATAATAGGAAATGGTTTAAGAGGACCTGTAACCAAAAAACTTCAAGATGCTTATTTTAATGTAGTTTATGGACGCAATGAAAAATACGCATCTATGCTAACTTATATTTAAAAAGGAAATAAATGCCAGCTGATTTAAATGATTATTTCAATAAAAAAAATAGAAATTCTAACAATAACGGAAACAACAACCGTCAAAATTTCAATTTCAAAGCACCAGAATTTAATTTTAAAGGTTTTGGGAAATTCTCTCCATTTGTTTATGGGGTGATTATTATTATCTTATTTTTAATCGTTGCAAAACCTTTTATGGTGATAAATTCTGGGGAAATGGGGATTAAATCAACAACAGGTAAATATGACCCAAATCCATTAGAACCAGGACTTCACTTTTTCTTACCTTTTGTACAAAAAATAACCATAATCGATACTAGAGTAAGACAAATCAACTATGCTTCTATAGAGGGAAGTAATGAAAATTTATCTTCAGGTTCAGGTGTTATTAATAAAAATAGCATTTCTGTACTTGACTCTCGTGGATTGCCTGTATCTATTGATGTTACAGTACAATACCGCTTAAATCCTCTGCAAGTTCCTCAAACTATAGCTACTTGGAGCTTAAATTGGGAAAATAAAATTATCGATCCAGTTGTTCGTGATGTAGTGCGAAGTGTTGTAGGAAAATATACAGCCGAAGAACTTCCTACTAATCGTAATACAATAGCCGCTCAAATAGAAGAAGGTATAAGAAAAACCATAGAAGCCCAACCAAATGAACCTGTAGAACTTCGCGCTGTACAACTTAGAGAAATTATTTTACCTTCAAAAGTAAAAGAACAAATCGAACGCGTGCAAATTGCAAAACAAGAGGCTGAAAGAACTAAATATGAAGTAGAAAGAGCTAATCAAGAAGCCTTAAAAAAAGCTGCTTTAGCTGAAGGGGAAGCAAATGCAACCATAATCAGCGCCAAAGGTAAAGCTATGGCTGTTAAGATAGAAGCAGATGCACAAGCTTATTCTAATAAAGAAATCGCAAACAGCTTAAACACCCCTTTGCTAAATTTAAAACAAATTGAAACTCAAAAAGAATTTAATGAAGCCTTAAAAGTCAATCAAGATGCTAAAATTTTCTTAACTCCAGGTGGAGCAGTGCCAAACATTTGGGTTGATACTAAAGATGCTAAAAAGCAAAGTGCTGCCAACATGAACTAAAGGATACGCAAGTGGAGAAACTAAGAGAAATCGTGCTTTTTTACACTACTCATTTATATTTAGTAGATTATATGCTGATTTTATTAGTTTTTTTTCTCTTCACTTGTGTTTTACTTCTTTGCGTATTTTTACGCCATAGACCTATAGCAGCACTTTTTATTATTGCATTTGATATTATTATTTGTTTTTTAGTTTATATCTATGGGTATAAACTAATAGACAATGAAGTAAGAACTCGAAAAATCGCTATTACAGATCAAAAAATGATACAAAGCTCAAATGATTTAATTGTTGATTTTAACATTACAAATAATTCAAAAAATAATTTTAAAGAATGTAAAATTACAGCTAAAATTTTTGCAGATAAAATACCTAATGATAATATCATAGAAGAATATAAAAAGAAATTTATCCCTTTTAGACAAAAAAGTAGAGAAATTAAAGATCTAAAGAAAAACGCAACCCAATTTCAAAGAATTGCTTTTGAAAATTTTAACTATGAAAATAACTATACCATACGCTTAGTTTCGGAGTGTTTTTAATGCATTTTACGATTTTTCATATTATAGCTTTTATCATTTTACTTATTTGCTTTGCCTTGATTTGTATTTTAATCTTTCTAAAAGTCAAACAAAAAGAAATGGCTTTGATTTCTTATACCATAGCTACTATTTTTACCGCACTTTTGATATATTCTATTTTTCTGACAATCAATCAATTCACCACTCAAGCCGATCTTAGCAAACTAACCTACACAAGAGATCTAAGACATGAAAGCGTTATAGTAAGTGGAAAAGTTCAAAATCTTACTAAATTTGAAATCAAAAAATGCTATTTGATACTTAGCATATTAAACCAACAACAAGTAGGAGGTGAAATTTTCAATGATAAAAATATCCGTAACGCTAAAATGCAAAATACAAGTGTTTCTTATACTATAGAAATCATAGACACACTCCCGGGTAATACCTATAAAGAATTTAGAGCTAGCGTTCCTTTTCCTCCAACTTTTAATAATCCTGAATTTTATCACACCTTAAAATGTATTTGATATTGTTAAATAGTTTTAAAACATCTATAAAAAATAATTTTATATTAATTTTATTTTTTTTTGATATGCTAACGAGCTTTATTTTTAGTAAAAAATTTATGTGAGGTTTTTCATGTTTAGACTATCGAGCGTTAGTTCAAAACTCTTATTATCAGTTGCTATTAGTGTTATTTTAGCTATAGCTCTTATGATTGCTATTGTTTCTTTTCAAGTTGCTTCATATTCAGAAAAAGAAGCCAAAGATACTATTTTATTATCTTCAAAAAGATATGTGAATTATATACAAGGTATGTTAAATGAAGAAGTCACACTAACCAAAGGAGTTGCTACATCGTTAAATGAAATGTTTCAAAATAATGATCATATAGATATCGATTTAATTGAAAGTCTTATAAAAAATACTTTTGATAGTAGTCACTATGCAGCATATACATTTCTCTATTTAAAAGATACTACTGTATTAAGCGATATGCAGAATGTAGATAAAAAATATATTAGCCCAGATGGAAAAACTTTTTCTATGATATTTTTTGATCAAATAGCAGAAAAATCTGGTGGAATAACTACTATTTCAACTCCAAACAATTTCTCTCAATTAAATCTAATACAAAATATCGAACAAAATGCAAAATATGGAGATAAAGACTCTGTTTTTGTAGATTCTCCTAGAAAACTTAATTATGATAATAATGAATTTTTAGGTATAAATTTCGGTATGCCTATTTTTAACAATAAGGGCAAATTTATTGGAGTTATAGGATATACTATAGATTTACTAGAAATTTCCGAGACTATATTGGATCCAAAATTCGACTTTTTTGAAGGGGATCTAAGATTCTTAATGAACGATCAGGGTATTATTGCTATTCATAAAAATAAAAATGCAATTTTAAAAACTTTATTTGATATTAACAAAGATCAATCTGCTCAATTAATTGTTGAGGCAGTTAAAAACCATAAAGATGAAATCTTAGATAATTATATTGCCTCAACAGGAGATCTTAGTTATGCTAGTATCTCTTCATTTAGCACTTTAGGTAATTCTAGTCATTGGAGTGTAATTGTAACAGCTCCTAAAAAATCAGTTTTAGCCCCTTTATATAAACTACAATATATTATTATTAGTGTTGCTATAATAGCACTAATTGCTATTTTGGCTGTTGTGTACTTTTTTATAAGAAAAATCATAGGCTCTAGAATTCCTCTTATACTTAAGTCTTTGGAAAATTTCTTTCGCTTTTTAAATCATGAAAAAATAGAAGTTCAGACAATTGAAATTAAAGCTAATGATGAATTGGGCAAAATGGGTAAAATTATCAACGAAAACATTCTTGCTACTAAAAGAGGCTTAGAACAAGACAATCAAGCCGTTAAAGAATCAGTTCAAA
>NZ_JAAMWY010000003.1:0-88807 GCF_011068165.1 Campylobacter sp. CFSAN093233 | reverse complement strand
AAAGGTTTTAATTAATCATTTATACCTAGTAAAAAACTAGGTATAAATTTTTCCTTCAATTTAAATTTTTCATCAAAGTTTCTAAAAAGTTTCCAAATATTTTTATACTTCCATTGTTTTAAATTTCAATATGGGGTAAAAACAAATGGAAAGAAGATTGTTTTTAAAAGGTTCAGCTTTAGGTTCTATGGTGGCTTTTTTTGCAAGTTCAAATTTAAGTGCTGTTATGCTTAAGGATAAGGATTTGTTAGGTTTTAAAGCTGTTAGTGCAAGCACACAAGATAAAGTTATAGTACCGCAAGGTTATGAAGCAAAGGTTTTAATTTCTTGGGGTGATCCACTTTTTAGTAAAGCAAAACCTTATGATGAAAATAAAATCATCGATATGAATGCAATTAAAAATGCTCATTTGGTTTTTGGAGATAACGATGATGGTATGAGTTTTTTTCCACTTTCAAAAAACAGAGGAATTTTAGCCGTTAATAATGAATATATAAATCCTGAAATCATGTTTAATCATCATGGTAAAAATTTAAGCAAAGAAGATATTTTATATGAGCAAGCCAGTGTGGGTGTGAGTATCTTAGAAATCGAAAAAAAGGGTGATGATTGGACTGTGGTTTTAGACTCTAAGTATAATCGCAGAATCGATGCAAACACTAAAATGCAAGTAAGTGGAGCAGCTAAAAAAGAAGTTTTAAAAAATGAAAAATTTGTTCATGGAACTTTTGCAAATTGTGCAAATGGACAAACACCTTGGGGAACTTATATCACCTGTGAAGAAAATTTTGACGATTTTTTTGGAAGTTCAGATGAAAATCTAGAATTTAATGACGCCTTTAAGCGCTATGGATTTAACAAAACTAGTCTTTATGGATGGGAAAAATTTGATGAAAGATTCGATTTAGCTAAAAATATCAATGAAGCCAATCGTTTTGGTTGGATAGTGGAAATCAATCCTTTTGATGCAAAAAGCACACCTGTTAAAAGAACTTCTTTAGGGCGTTTTAAACATGAAAACGCAGAAATTATCGTAGAAAAAGATGGTTCTGTTATAGTTTATATGGGTGATGATGAGATGAATGAATTTATTTATAAATTTGTTAGCAAACATAAATACAAAAAAGGTGCTGATACAAGTAAAATTTTAGATGAAGGTATTTTGTATGTAGGACAGTTTAATGGCAAGGTGGGAGATTTTAAAGGACAGGGAAAATGGATAGCTTTAGAATATGGCAAAAACAGCTTAGATGAAAAAAATGGTTTTAAGTCTCAAGCTCAAGTACTCATCAATACGCGTCTTGCTGCAAGCATTGTAGGTGCAACTCCTATGGATAGATGTGAATGGATAGCAAGCCATAAACAAAGTGGTTCTAAAGAGGTATTTGCAACACTAACGAACAATAAAAATCGCCAAGAACCTAATGCAGCAAATCCAAGGACTAAAAATGTTTATGGACAAATTTTAAAATGGATGCCAAAAAATTCTCATAAAGACGATGATTTTACTTGGGAAATTTTTGCTCTTGCTGGAAATCCTGATAACCAACAAGGCTTATATAAAGGCTCAAATAATATTACAAGTGAAAATAAATTCAATTCTCCTGATGGACTTAAATTTGATAGAGATGGAAGACTTTGGATACAAACAGATGGATCTTATTCTAATAAAGATGAATACGAAGGTATGGGAAATAACTGCATGCTAGCAGCAAATCCAAAAACAGGGGAAATCAGACGCTTTTTAACAGGGCCTATTGCTTGTGAATTAACAGGGATTGCTTTTAGTGAGGATTATACTACAATGTTTGTAGGCATACAACATCCAGGAGAAGGTTTGAAAGGTAGTACTTTTCCTTATGGAAAAACACCAAGATCGAGTGTAATAATGATAAGAAAACTTGATGGTGGAGTGATAGGAAGCTAAATAAAAATAAAGTTGCTTTTAGCAACTTTATAAAATCTTAATGCAAGCTTTCTATATAAGCCATAGCACTTAATGCAGCTACAGCTCCATCACCTGCAGCACAAATAACTTGCTTAGGCGCATCTTTTCTAAGGTCCCCTGCGGCAAAAAGTCCAGCAACGCTAGTTTGCATTTTAAGATCAACACTTACTTGCCCACCTTCTTCCATATTGCATAAAAACTTACTATCGTCTTGTTTTAAAATTTCATTTCTTACGTTAAGACCAACAAAAGTAAAAATTCCTGGAACATTTAAATCTCTAATACTACCATCTTTTAATTTTACTTTTACTCCAGCAACACCCATTTTATCGCCATATACTTCATCTACACTTGCGCTAGTAATGAGTTCTATTTTTTCGTTTTTCTTAACTTTTTCTACTGTAGATGGAGCTGCTCTAAACTCATCTCTGCGGTGGATAAGATAAATCTTAGAACAAATATTTGCTAGATATAAAGCTTCTTCTAAAGCCGTATCTCCACCACCTAAAACTGCAACTTCTTTATTTTTATAAAAAAATCCATCACAAGTTGCACAAGTGCTTACACCTTTTCCAAAAAATTCATCTTCGCCCTTAAAACCTGCTTTTTTTGGAGCTGAGCCTGTACAAACTATCACAGCTTTAGCAAGTTCTGTTTTACCACCTTCTAATTTGATGGTAAAACTTCCATCACTATTTTTTAAAATTTGTTCTACTCCAACCATTTCATGTTTTAAACCAAAACGCATGCATTGTTCACTCCAAGGAGCCATAAAAGAAATTCCATCCATAACTTGGGCTACACCTGGATAATTTTCTATCTCAGAACTTGAGGTAATTTGTCCACCAGGCATACCTTTTTCAAACATTACTACATTTTTAAGTCCACCTCTAGTTGCATAAAGTCCGGCACTAAGTCCAGCAGGACCTCCACCTATGATTGCTACATCTAACATTTATATTTCCTTTATATTGAATTTTATTATTAATAATGATATAAAAATTATTCTTAATAGTAGTTAATAAAAATTATTATTTAGTATAAATTTGAAATTTTTAAGAAGAAGGCTAGTTATACTAGCCTTTAGTTTATAGTAAAGAGTTTAATTTATCGCTAATTGCTTGTTTAGATTGTGCACCAACTAGTTGATCTACAACTTCACCATTTTTAAAGAAAATAAGCGTAGGAATAGAGCGAACACCAAATTCAGCTGCTAAATCACCTTGTTCATCTGTATTTACTTTGCAAATTTTAGCTTTACCATCGAAGTCATTTGCAAGTTCATCAATAACTGGAGCAAGCATTCTACAAGGTCCGCACCATGGAGCCCAAAAATCAACTAAAGCTACACCTTCTTTTGCTTGAGCAAAATTATCACTTGTTAATTCAATATATTTTCCCATAATTTTTCCTTTCTTTAATTTTTGTCTAATTGTATTTTATTTTTTTAAATATCAGCTTAAAAACTTATATTTTCGCAAAATTGTATCACATCATTTTTAATGCAAATCAGATCAATCTGAAAATCCGATGAAATTCCATTTTTAAGATGATAAAATTCTATAGTTTTTAAAATTTTTTCAAGTTTTTTTCTATCCAAACGCTCGGAAACTTCATAATCATCTTGAGTAAATTTAACCTCTATAAAATGTAAAATTTCATCTTTTTTGGCTATTATATCGATTTCTCCAAATTTAGAATAGAAATTTCTTTTTAAAATTTCAAAGCCCTGTTTTTTTAAAAATTTACAAGCCTTATCTTCACCTAAAATTCCATCTAAATAAGCTTTTAAACCCATTATTCTATACGCATCATAAAAGGTTTGGTTTTTATAAAATCTTGTTTGCGTAAAATTTCAAGCAAATTTTGTATGCTTTTTTCATAAGTTAAATGCGTAGTAAAAAACAAAGTACTGTAATTTTCATCATTTTTTTTAGGTTTTTGTAAGAAACTATCGATAGAAATATTATTTTCACTCATCAATTGTGTGATTTTAGATAAAACCCCTATTTTATCTTCAACTTTCACCCTTAAATAATATTTTGTATAAATTTCATCTTTGCTTAAAAGCTCGTATTCTAAAGTGTTCACAAAACCAAGCATTGGTGCTTTTACCTGATCTCTTGCTATATCCATAAGATCTGAAATCACAGCACTTGCAGTGGCCTCTCCTCCTGCTCCTGCTCCATAATACAAACTTTCACCCAACAAATCTCCATTAATGCTTATAGCATTCATCACTCCATCAACTTTTGCAAGCATTTTTTCTTTATCTATCATAGTAGGATGCACCCTTAATTCTACTTTATTTTCACGCACCTTAGCTATACCTAAAAGTTTTATGGTAAATTCAAACTCATTAGCAAAATACATATCTTCAGGTGCAATTTCACTAATACCCTCGATCAAAATATCTTCAGGTTTAGCTTTAAGATTATAAGCGATACTTGATAAAACAAGCAGTTTATGTGCTGCATCTCGCCCTTCTATGTCAAAAGTTGGATCAGCCTCTGCATAACCTAAATTTTGAGCTATTTGCAAAGCTTGTTTAAAACTCATATTTTTTTGACTCATAGAACTTAAAATATAATTACTCGTACCATTTAAAATCCCTTTTATAGCCAAAATATTATTTGCACTTAAACCTTCTTTTAAAACCTTGATAATAGGAATTCCTCCAGCCACACTTGCTTCATAACCAAAAGCTAAATTTTTAGCCAAATTTTCAAGTTCATAACGATGATAAGCAAGCATAGCTTTATTTGCAGTAACAACAGCTTTTTTCTTTTTTAAAATTTCACTCACTATTTTAAAAGCTTCATCCACCCCACCCATTAATTCTACAAAAACATCTACATCAGCATTTAAAATTTCTGCAACGCTATGAGTAATTGGAATTAAAGCATTTTTTTTAGGACTTCTAGCAAGAGCGATCACAGGAGTTATGCTTTGCCCACATCTTGCACGAATAAGTTTATCATTTTCTAAAAGAAATTTAACCACCGCACTTCCAACAGTGCCATAACCAAGAATCGCTACTTTCATAACTTATTCTTTTAAATATTTTTTGATATTGCGTGCAGCTTGGCGTATGCGATTTTCATTTTCAATTAAAGCAATTCTTACATACTCATCACCTGCTTCGCCAAAACCTACCCCAGGACTTACTGCAACACTGGCACGCTGTAAAAGTTGCTTTGAAAATTCTAAACTTTTTAAATGTCTTTTGCTTTCAGGGAGTTTTGCCCAAACAAACATACTTGCTCTTGGTTTTTGAAGTTTCCAGCCTGCATTTTCAAAAGCTTCAAGTAAAATGTGCATTCTTTTATCATAAGTTGCACGGATTTCATCCACACAAGTTTGATCTCCATCTAAAGCTATGGTAGCTGCTACTTGAATAGGTGTGTACATACCATAATCAAACCAAGATTTTATTTTTTTAAGCGCACTGACTAAGCGTTTATTTCCTACTACAAAACCCACACGCCAGCCTGCCATATTGTAAGATTTTGAAAGAGTGTAAGTTTCTACCGCTACATCTTTTGCGCCTTCAATTTCCAAAATAGAAGGAGTTTTATAGTCATCATAAGTTAAATCTGCATAAGCAATATCTGAAATAATATAAAATCTTTCTTTTTTTGCCGTTGTTATCAATCTTTCATAAAAACTTTTCTCACAAGTTACTGTTGTTGGATTATGCGGGAAATTAACAACGATATATTTTGGACGCGGGATGCTTTCATTTAAAGTTTTATGTAAATTTTCAAAAAATTGATTTTCATCAAGCTCAAATTTTTCATTATAAGCTAAAGGCATTTTTGCTACATTACCTCCTGCTATAATAAAAGCTTGAGTATGTATAGGATAAGCAGGAGTTGGCACAATAGCAACATCTCCAGGATTTATAATCGCTCTTGCAAGATTTACAAAACCCTCTTTTGAACCCATGGTAGCTACAACTTCATTTTCAGGATCTAAATTGACATTATATTTTCTTTTATACCAATTACAAATTGCTAAGCGAAGTTTATAAATCCCCATGGATGTAGAATATCCCGAGGTTTTATCTTTGTTAGCACTTTCACAAAGTTTATCTATAATGTGTTGTGGAGTTTTACCATCAGGATTTCCCATTGAAAAGTCGATGATGTCCTCTCCAGCACGTCTTGCTGCCATTTTTATCGCATTTACCTCTGCGAAAACATAATTTGGAAGTCTTTCTATGGTATTAAAACGGATTTCATCAAACATTTCTTAATCCTTTATTTTTTAAGTGTGATTTTTAAACCCCTGCGTATATTATCTAAACTATACATATCGCTTACAATAGCATATATAGCACCATTTGGAATAAGTTCTGAAAAATGATTATTTTTATTTTCGCTTTTTACTGCTTTAATTAGATTCAGATTTTTATCTAAAAAGAAGATTTTAGGAAACCAATTGTCTAAATCATTTGCATCAATAATCAAATTTGTAGCATTTTTTAAATCAAGCACATAGTCTTTAAGGGGTTTTTCTAATGATTTTGGAGTATTTAAATTAACATTTGTATTGGTTTTTAATACAGCATTGGAAAAATTTAAATCATATTCATAGTCATATGCTCCAATGCGCTTAATATTATCTATATAGACAGAATTTTCTTTTAAGAGATTGTAAAGCGTTCCAGGATCTAAAACATATTGAGATTCTACTTGTATGGTATAGTCAATATTTCCTTCTCTTAAAATCAAATCTGTAGGGATAAAATATATATATCCGGCATCTGTTAAAACATCGGATAAAATTTTAAAAAACATAACTTCATCAGCTTTTGCTTTAAAATTTAGTTTTAGACTTTGAGGATTTGATAGTGTTAAGGCAATTAAAGAATTGGTTTTTAATATTTGAGATATTTTTGCAATATCACAATTTCCATTATTATCTATGTAAGAATTATTTGAGAATAATAATTCTAGTTGAGAATTTTTACTAGGATTGTTTACTAAATTTTTTGCTAATTCAAGACTTGAGATTGCAAAAGATATATTAACCCAAAAAGTAAGAATAATAATTTTTTTTACCATTCTTTACCTTTATTTAATTTTACAAATTCAGCAGCTGAAATACTGGTAATTTTTCCATCTTTAATCAAGAAACGTTTTGAAATTCCTACAGGAAATTTTTGTTCTTTATTTTCTTGATCAAACATTGTTAAAGCTGCAGCCCCTGTTAAAATTAACTGATCTTTATCTAAAGAAATATTAAAATCTTTTTCTTTAACAAAGCTTGTTTTTTTAAGGCTTTTTAAATCTATCAAACCTATCCAAATCTTGGTAGAGGTTTTAAAATGTGCTTCTTTTAAAGAATCAGTTTTTAGTGTATTTGTGTCTTCTTGGATTTGGGTATTTTTTTCTTCATCGAGTAGAGTTGTGTTATTTTCACTGATATTATTTTCTATGCTTATGTTTTTATCATTTTCTTGTAATGAGGTGTTTTGGCTTGGTAAAACGCTCTCTGTTTGATTTGTTTCTTGTGCTTTATTGTTGTCTATAACAACAACATTGTTTCCACTTAAAGATTTTAAATTTTCTTGTGCTTGTCCTATTATGTCTATAACCGTTGCACTAGTATTATTTTGTTCATCTTTGAAAAAAGTTTTAAGTGTATCAAAATAATAAATTCCACTTCCTATAATCACTAAAACAATAAGAACAATCAAAAAAGGCCAAGCGTTAGAGGATTTTTGACTATAAGCATCTAGTTTTGGGGTTATCATTTTTGATTTTGTTTGTGGAGTAGGATTGTTTTCGTTAAGATAAGCTTCATACTCTTCGTTAAAATCACTAAAGTCGAGTTCGTATTCTCTGCTTAAAATTTTAACAAAACCTTTAACATTAAAACGACTTAAAACAGCAAAATTCTTTTCTACTAAAGCTTCAAGAAAATCAAGTTCAATTTGCGTTTTTGCTGCAACTTCTTTTAAATTTAATTCTTGTATTTTTTTCCAATTAAGCATTTAACATCCTATCACAAAGTATTGCAAAAGCAGCGCTGACATTAAGACTATCAAAATTATTTTTCATCGCAATGCCCACACATTCATCGCACTTTTTTATAATTTTAGAGCTTAAACCAAAACCCTCACTACCCAAAACTAAAACTTTTTTACCATTGCTTATTTTTACACTGTGAATTTCTTTTCCCGAGCCATCACTCGCATAAAAATAAAAACCTACTTGTTTTAGTTCATTTATTACACTTAAAGCATCGTTGCTTATCACAATAGGTAAATCAAGAGCCGCTCCGCTGCTTGTGCGAATTACTCCTTCCATGGCTAATTTTTCACCAATAAAAATTAAAGCCCCAACCCCTAAAGCATAAGCTGTACGCGTGATAGCCCCTATATTTCCTACATCGCTAATTCCATAAAGCATAACAATAAAATCATTTTTTTTGATCTCATTTAAATTCGCAAAAGAACTTTCTTTAATATCTAGCAAAAAACCTTGATGATTTCCACCTTTCGCATAAGCTTGAGCAGTTTTAAAATCAAGTTTTTTGATTTTAAAACCAGATTTTGCGATTTTGGAAAAAGTAATTTTATCACATTCTTTTGCTAAATAAAGCTCATTGATACAGTCTTTATGATATTCTAAAATATAAAAAAATATTTGCTTCCCATAAACTATCATATTAAAATTTTACCTAATCTTGACTTAAAAGCAGTTTTTGATAAATTTCTTTTGCATTTTTTCCATTGATCTTTGATAATAATTTTGCTTTTGCTTTTAAAGACAGCTCTAAATCCATAATATCTTTTTCACAAAGAGTATTTTGCAAAAAATTTTGCTCTTTTGATTGCAGTACTACAACCCATTCACCGTTTAAATTAGACTTTTTTAAAATTTCAGAAAGCTCTTTAGCATTGCCTTTAAATTTTTTTTCAAATTTTTTACTGATTTCTTTAATCAAAAAAATTTCTCTTTGGCTGTCTAGAATCATAATCTGTTCTACTAAAGATAAAATACGCTTGGGGGATTCGTAAATAATACTTGGATAAGGAAAGTTTAAAATTTTTTCTATATCTTTTTGTCTTTCTTTGCCTTTATTTGCTAAAAAACCAATAAAGATAAATTCTTTTTGACAAAATGCTGAGCTTACAAGAGCAACTAAGGCTGCATTTGCACCTGGTAAAATTTCATAGGTGATATTATTTTCTTGTGCAAATTCTACCAAAGCCTTGCCAGGATCACTAATCCCTGGCATTCCTGCATCGCTTAAATAAGCTACATTTTTTTCAAATATCTTTAAATCAATACTTGCTAAAACTTCTTTTTCATTATGGGAGTGTAAGGCTATAAATTTAGAAATATGTATATCAGTGTGAAATTTGGTATTTAATAACGAAATCAAAGACTTACTTACTCTTGTATCTTCGCAAAACACAAGATCGCAAGTCTTTAAAAGTTCTAAGGCTCTAAAAGAAATATCGCTTAAATTTCCTATGGGAGTAGGAATAAAATAAAGCATAATTATTGCATTGCGTATTTTTTCTTAAATTTCTCTACACGACCTGCAGCATCTACAATTTTTTCACTGCCTGTAAAAAAAGGATGGCAATTTGAACAAATATCTACTCTTAATTCTGCTTTGTTTGACTTTGTTGTAAAAGTATTTCCACAAGCACAACTTACTTTGCATTCTACATATTCTGGGTGAATTTCTTTTTTCATTAGTTTTCCTTAAAAATTAAAACAATAAGCCGTGATTATAAATTATTTAACATAAAAAAGAGATTAATTTAAGAAAAGTTAAAGCAAAATTTTTGAAGCTATAGCTATAATAGCTGTTTGACTTTTTAGAATATTAGAGCTTTTAAGAGAGATTTTCCGGTTAAACAATAATCTCTCATCATTGTTAAATCCACCTTCAGGACCTATAAAATATAATTCTTTTTCATCGAAATGACTTTGTTGTTCTCCTTGAAAATCAACCATAATTGCATTTGGAAATTTTTGAACAAATTCTTGAGTGCTTTGGTGGATAATTAAATCCATTTTAGTATTTCTACCGCATTGTTCACAAGAAGAAATAATGATTTTTTCAAATCTTTCTAAATCGATTTTAAAATTTCTTTGTGAAAAATTTGTAAAAACCAAATGTAACTTTTTTACTCCAAGTTCATTTAAGAAAGGTAGAGTTTTTTCTAAAATTTTAATATCTATAATGGCTAAGGCTAAGTTTAATTCACTTTGTTTTATATTTTGTGATTTTTTGTTTAAAAATTTTAAAGTGCAAGAATTTCTTGTTAAATTTGTGATTGTATAGTTGTAAAGAAAATTATCTTGTAAATTTCTAAGATTTAGCTCCGAATTTTCCTTTACTCTTCTTACTTTTAAATGGTTAAAGTTTTCACCTTGAAGTTGTATAAACTCTTCTCCAGCTTGCTTGTTATACAAAAATTGCATTTTATAGATATCTTTCTATTAAAAAAGGCAAAAACAATAAAAAAATTTCAAAAGGTAAAATCAAACAACTAATCCATCTAAAAGTGGCATATTTTCTAAATCTTCTTGCTTTTTTAAAACAAACAAAGTGAAAAATTGCTAAGGCAAAAATTAAGATCCAAGAAAAAATCATTACCCAGATATTGACATTCATTTGAAATTGTTTCATTGCTGATAACAAACAACCTGTAAAAATAATCAAAGCTAAAAATAAATAATAAATTGGTAAAAATAATCGTATTCTGCGAATAAAAATGAATTCGGTTTTAAAATTTCCTTGTGTTAGTATAAGATAAAAAAGCATTAAAAAACCGCTCGCATAAAGACTATAAAGATGTAAAGCTAAAAAGAATTCGTAACTTTGATCCATTATTTTCCTTTGTTTATAAAATCAGCTAAATTTTGAATTTGTTCATCACTTAAAAAACTATGGTTTTTATCTTTTATCGTTTTTATTTTTTGTATAAAAATTTTATTGCTCAAGGTTTTAATGGCCGTGCTGTTTTTAGGTTTTAATTCCCCTTTTTCTCCATGACAAGTGGCGCATTTTTGTTTATATAAAGAGTTGATAATACTAGGATTGACTTCATGTTCATCATCTGAACTTTGTGCTTCATCATCTACAGGTAAAGGCAGGTTGGAGTCACTTAATTCTGTTTTTTCATCGTTTTGTTCTATTTGGACTACTTCTTGATCTGTATTTTGAGTCTTAGAAATATTTTTTTCATCATTAGAACAGGCAGATAAAACTAATAAAAAAAAACTTAAGGCAATTAAAATTTTAGCTTTTTGCATTAAATCTCCTTTGGATTTATAAAAATTTCTTCATTTTTTAATTTGTTATAAAAATCTATATCATTCCATTCTACTTTAATGCCATTGGAAAATTCTATGTCTTGAAGTGAAATTTTTGGCATTAGCTCACTATAGGCATCTTCTCTAAAACCTTGTGCATAGCCTGTTCTTGTTTCATGAACAATGATACTTTGTAAAGTCACTCCTTGTTCTCCATTTACCATTTTTGTTTGTTTTAATAAAGCATCTATAAGTATGAAAAATACACGACAAAAATTTTCAGCACTTACATTAACAGGCAGGCAAATCCAACGACTTGAATATTTTTTCATTTCTTCTAAATATTTTGCGTCATCATATTTAAAAAGAGTGATAGCATGATCAAAACTATCAATAATTTGGCGTATATAGGTTTTTAAAAGTCCAAAATCATAGACCATTCCAGCATTATCTAAATATTTGCTTTCAAGTAAAACTTCAACTTTGTAAGAATGTCCATGAATGCTACTTTTGCAACGCTTAGAAGAACAAAATCTAACAATGTGTGCGTTTTCAAATTCAAATAATTTTCTTATAATCATACACCCTCTTTATCGTTCCAAAGACGAATATGAATTCTATCAGAATAATTATAACCATTCTTAATACAAAATTCAGCAATTTTTTGAGCATTTTTTTTAAGGTTTTGCTCATTTTCACCCATAGGCATACAAAAAATTTGATTTGGAGCTTCTTTTAGAATTTCATTGATTTCTAAAAATGAATTATCAAGAGTATTGGCATCTAAAACAAATTTATAAAAACTATCTTTTGCGTAATTTTTAAATGCTTTTAAAGCTTTAAAATTTAATCGTTTATCTTTTTTTATCCCACTATTTTGGAGTTTAACGCTTAAAGCAAAAATACATTCTTTGTAAAAAGGATATCTATCAAAATCAATTTCTATGCTTCCATTGCTTTCAAAGTGTATTTCGAATTTATTTTTTAATAACATTTGGATAAATTCTATAAATTCAGGATTTTCATAATGGATTAATGGTTCTCCACCTGTGATAACAACTATAGGATTAAGGTCTTGTTTTAATTTTATCACTCTTTTTAAAAGTTCATTAGCATTTAAAGTTTCATAACTTTCTTTAAAATCTTTTGTGAAAACAGCTCTTATCGTGTCACATCCAATGAGAGTTTTATCGTTTTTTGATATTTTTACATTAAAACCTAAACAGTTGAAATTACAACCAGCAAAACGCATAAAAATAGCTAATTTTCCATTATATTTACCTTCTCCTTGAATGCTTAAGAAACTTTCAACAAGTTGCAAAATTAACCTCCAGTTTGATAAAAAGCACGAGATGAGGTTTCATTATCAACAACACTCCATTTATTTTTTTCTGGTTTATTTCTTAATACTTCTTGTAATATTTCTACAGCGGCTTTAATATCACCTTTTCGAACCGCTTCTTTTATGCTTAATGCTTCATCAAAATAAAGACAAGGTATTAACAAGCCTTCAGCACTTAAGCGTATGCGATTGCAAGAATCGCAAAATTCATGGCTATGAGGATCTATAATTCCAAATTCATAATCATCTGCCTTGTAAATACTCACAGGTGCTTTTTCATCTTTTTTTATAAGTTGAATTTGATATTTTTGACTCAAAATTTGTATAATTTCATCTCTTTTTAATCCTTGTAATTTACCATAAGCATGAGTATTTTCCATAAATTCTATAAAGCGAATTTGAGCTTTTTTTGATTTTGCAAATTCCAAAAGAGATATCAGTTCATCATCGTTTAAATTTTTAAGAGCTACAGTATTAAGTTTTACTTTCAAATCTAGATTTAAAACTTCATCAATTCCAGATAAAACACTATCTAATATATCTTTTTGCGCAAGAGTTTTTGCTTTTTTGTGATCTAGGGTATCAAGTGAAATATTAAGTCGTTTAAGTCCAGCATTTTTTAGGTCTTTAGCAAAGTCTTTTAGTAAAAATCCATTTGTAGTTATAGCAAGGTCAATATCGCTTTTATAATCGTTAATCATTTTTATAAAAATACTTAAATCTTTTCTTAATAAAGGTTCCCCACCTGTTATACGGATTTTTTCAATTCCTTCGTCTATAGCTGCTTTAACAAATAAAAAAAGTTCTTCGAAGCTTAATAAATTTTCTTTTGGCTGATAATCGAAAGGAATTTTTGGCATACAATAAAGGCAGCGAAAGTTACATCTTTGTGTAACTGAAATTCTAAGATAATTTATCTTTCTACCGAATTGATCTATAAGCATTTATTTTCCATTCTATTTTATTAATTTCTTAAATTTTAAGACAAGTTCTACATTTCCAGTGCCAATGCGTAAATCTTTAGCGATTTGTTCTATGCTTTTTCCTTCTTTGAAAAGATTTTCTATTTTTTGTTCTTCTGTATCGTAATTTGGTGTAAGTTTAGCCATGCTTTGTGCTTTTTGTTCCAAATTTAAAAGACGATTTTGTTGTTCATTTTGAAAATCTTCTATGATATGTTCCATAGTTTTTAGTGTTCTTAAAACAGGAGTGATTTTTGAACTGATTTGTTTATCAAGTTCAATCATAATTTCTTCTTTTAAAAGAGAGGTTTTATAGTCTTCATCCTCTTCGCTATCATCTTTAACTCCTAATTCTTTACGAAAATAATGAAGTTCTTTGGTAATATCTTCTATCACATTTTGAAGTTTTGCTATTTTTGCATTATTTTCTCTTTCTTTGATATTCATGTAGGCTAGCATTGCAATTAAAAGCACAATTATAAAAACTAAATAAAGTACATCATCACTCATTCTTGGCCTTTCTTATTTCTTATCATATTTCTTTGGATTTCAACAACAAAAGCATCAAAAGCCATTTTGTCTTCAGGCTTAATTTTGATAATTTTTGCCAATGTTTGACTTTGAGCTTTGATAAAAATAGCTATTTTTTGATTATTTAAATCAAATCTTAAATAATATTCTTTATCTTCTTCTAAAATAGTATCCAAAAAATTTAGATACTCAAAATTTAAAGATTCTATTACCCCTTTTTGCTTAAGTGGTATAAGTTCTTTATTTTTATCTAAAGAATTTTCAAGCCTTAAAATATCTTCTTTTAGACTTAAAAGAAGATCAAAAATAATTTTTTCACCCTCGTCAAAATCAATGCGTAAAGCAAGTTTTTTCCATTTTAAAATTTGAGAAATTGCTCCAAGTTTTAGGTATTCTCCAAGAAAACGGTTATTTTCTATTTCACAACATTCTAAATGAGCTTCAAATCCTGCTTTAAAAAGTGCTAATTCCATAATAAATCAATCCAAATAAAAATAAAAAAGATAATACTTAAATAACCATTTAGAGTAAAAAATGCTCTATCAATATGAGCAAAATTCTTGTGAACAATTTTATGTTCCAAGGCTAAAATAATACCGCTTATAATTACCCCAATAAGTGCTATTTTTCCAAGTGCTACACCCCAAACTTCCCACACAAAAAGAAGCCAAAATAATACCGCTAAAATATGGCAAAAAGCTGATATAAATAAAGTAGCCTTTGAACCAAATTTAGCAGGAATAGAGTGAAGTCCTATTTTTTTATCATACTCCATATCTTGTAAAGAATAAAGCAGATCAAACCCAGCTGTCCAAAAAGTTACACCTAAACATAAAATAACGCTATAAATGTGAATTTCACCCATAATTATAACACTTCCTGCAATAGGCGCAAGTCCTAAACAAAATCCTAAAACTAAATGTGCTAAAGAACTAAAGCGCTTAAAAGCTGAATAAATAGCCAATACCAAAAGCACAGGAAAAGACAAATAAAAGGCCAAAGTATTAATAAAATAAGAACATGATATAAAAATAAGTGCATTAATAATGATAAAAATCCATACGCTTTTTCTACCTATTTTTCCACTGACATTAGGGCGATTTGCACAACGAGGATTATCCTTATCTATATCTTCATCCATTAAACGATTTGTAGCCATGGCAAAATTTCTTGCACTTACCGCACAAATAATGCCTAAAATCAACGCCTTAAAACCAAACCAAGCAGTGTCATTTGCAAGTTTTGATGCTACAATCATAGAGGAAAATAAAAAAGGCAAAGCAAAAATAGAATGCTTAAATACTACAAGTTCTAAAATATCTTTAAATTTTATCCAGAATGTGTTCATTTTTCTACTTTAAAATATTTTTTGCTATGATTTTACTAAAATTTTTATAAATTTTAGGATAAATATTAAAATGTTTTTTGAAATAGCATTAATAGGAACAACCGCGAGTGGAAAAACATACATAGCCAATACTTTAGCAAGAGAATTTAATGCTGTTGTTTTAAGTCTTGATAGTCTTTGTGTTTATAAAGAGATTAATATAGCAAGTGCCAAGCCTTCACAAGATGATCTTGCGAGTATAAAATACTTTGGGGTAAATTTATTGAGCGTGAATGAACATTTTAATGTTGAGTTATTCATAAGAGAATATCAAAAAGCAAAAGAATTTGCTTTAGCTAGAAATTTACCTCTAATTATAGTAGGTGGAACTGGATTTTATTTAAAAACTATGATAGATGGTTTAAGTGAAAAAACCTTAGAGTCAAAGAGTTCTTTAAATAACGATGAAATTTATGCTCTTTTATTAAATATTGATCCAAACTATAAAATAGAAAAAAATGATACTTATAGATTAAAAAAATGGCTGGGTATTTATGAACAAACAAGAGAAATTCCTAGTGAATTTTTAAAAAGAACACAAAAAACTGGGGTGCTTAAAGATATAGAAATTTATGAGCTTGCGTGGGATAAAGAAATTTTAAAAAAACGTATTCAAACTAGAACAAAAGAAATGCTTGATAATGGACTTTTAGATGAAGCAAAAATTCTTTTTTCTAAATTTGATTATAAACTTAAAGCATTAAATTCTATAGGTTTGAAAGAGTGTAAAGAATATTTAGATGGAGAAATTTCCTTTAAAGAGCTTGAAAATTTAATCACGATACATACTACACAACTTGCCAAAAGACAAAGAACTTTTAATAAAAAATTTCAAAGTAAAGCCTTGGAATTTGATAAAGCTTTAGCTACTTTAAGAATGAAATTTTCAATCGAAAAATAAATGTTCTATTAGAATTTTTACTCCTAGTATAATTAAAACCAATCCGCCTAAAAGTTCAGCTTTATTTTTAAGATAAATTCCAAATTTATTCCCTATTTTTAGAGCAATGATACATAAAATGAAGGTGATAATACCTATTAAAAATATAGCTAATAATAGATTTATATTTAAAAATGCAAAACTCACACCAACTGCTAGTGCATCGATACTCGTAGCAATTGCTAAAGCTAGCATGGTTTTAAAGCCAAATTGATTGGCATTACTATCGCAATTTTCATTTTCCAATGACTCTTTGATCATTTTTAATCCTATTAAAGAAAGTAAAATAAAAGCTATCCAATGATCAATACTCGCAATAAAAGATGCAAAAGTTATGCCTATAAAATAACCAATAGTTGGCATCAAAGCTTGAAATCCACCAAAATAAATTCCAACAATAAGATAATGTTTTAAATGTAGTTTTTTAACACTAAAACCTTTGCATAGTGATACAGCAAAAGCATCCATTCCTAAAGCACAGGATAAAAAAATAAGACTATAAAAATCCATAATAAATCCTAAAATTTTATAAAAAATTGAAGATGAAATTATAATTAAACAAAGATAAAAATCACATAATTTTGATATATTTAATTAAATTTTAAGAAATAAATATATATAATTCAATTTCATTTTTATTTTTTACTCCTTAAAAGTGGCCCATTCGTCTAGCGGTTAGGACATCGCCCTTTCACGGCGGTAACACGAGTTCGAGTCTCGTATGGGTCACCACTTTTTAATTTTTCTTTTAAAATAACAATTTTTTCATTTTTTCTATTGAAATTTAATAAATATTAATAATTTATTTTGTAGAATACGAATAGCTTTTGATATAAGTCTATTATAGACTTATATCAAGGCTGGGCATTATTGAGCTGGTGTTTGCTCTTTTGTTTTTTTGTGAGTTTTAGCTTCATGTTTTTTATCAGCTTTAGCTTTTGAATGATGAGCTTTTGTATGTGTTTGATTTACATCGCTTGGAGTATCAGCTGCAAAAACATTAGCTGCGAAAGCACCTAGTAATGCTGAGATTAGTACAACTTTTTTCATATTTTCCTCCTTATGAATAATTTTTAGTTGCAAATTAATTGTAATTATTAAAAATCAACAAATAGATATTTTTTGTAAAAATATTTCAAAAAAATATAATTTTTTATATATATTTAAATTATTATTAAAATATATTATAAATGTATCTTATTTTATTTAGGTTAAATAAATAGAAATTTTACCCACTAAGCTTTTAAGATATTTTTACTCTTTTTAATATTATTATGGTAATATTTTCAATATCAAACTAAAAATAAAGGAGAAATTATGTTTGAATTAAGAAAATTACCTTATGATACCAATGCTTTTGGTGATTTTTTGAGTGCTGAAACTTTTAGCTATCATCATGGAAAACATCACAATACTTATGTTACAAATCTAAATAATCTTATTAAAGATACTGAATTTGCAGGTAAAGATCTTGTAAGTATTATCAAAACTTCAAATGGGGGCGTATTTAATAACGCAGCTCAAGTTTATAATCATGATTTTTATTTTGATTGCATTAAGCCAAGTACAGGCTGTGGCTGTGGCGGTTCATGTCAAAGTATAGATGCTAATTTACAAGTGGCACTAGAAAAAGAATTTGGATCTTTAGAAAATTTCAAAGCTGAATTCATCAAAGGTGCTACAGGAGTTTTTGGTTCAGGATGGTTTTGGTTAGTTTATAATACTAAAAATCAAAAACTAGAATTTGTAGGTACTTCAAACGCAGCTACACCAATTACTGAAGATAAAGTTCCTTTACTTGTTGTAGATGTTTGGGAACATGCTTATTATGTAGATCATCGTAATGCACGCCCTGCTTATTTAGAAAAATTCTATGCTCATATTAACTGGGAATTTGTTGCAAAAGCTTACGAATGGGCTTTAAAAGAAGGCATGGGATCAGTTAGCTTTTATGCAAATGAACTTCACCCTGTAAAATAATTTAAAGGCATCAAAACGATGCCTTTTTTACTCTCCTAAGCTTGGAGTCATTTCGATAATCTTCCAAGGAAGTCCTTGAGAATTCAGCTCTTCCATAAAAGGCTTAGCGTCAAATTCTTCCATATTAAACACGCCTTTTCCTTGCCAAATTCCTTTAGCGATTAATTTCGTACCTATCATAGCAGGAACACCTGTAGTATAGCTCACAGCTTGCGCGCCAGTTTCTTTGTAACATTCTTCATGATTGCAAACATTATAAATATAAACTTGTTTGTCTTTTCCATCTTTTTTACCACGAATCACACAACCTATATTGGTATAACCTTTAGTGCGTGGTCCTAAACTTGCAGGATCAGGAAGCAAGGTTTTTAAAAATTCTATAGGAATGATTTCTTTACCTTGGTGTATCACAGGTTTAATCCCTAGCATTCCAACATTTTCAAGACATTTCATGTGAGTTAAATAACTTTGTCCAAAAGTCATAAAAAAGCGTATTTTTTTTAAACCTTTGATATTTTTTACCAAGCTTTCAAGTTCTTCATGATAAAGCAAATAGCTATCTTTCACTCCTACTTCTGGATAATCCCACTCCATTTTTATTTCCATAGGCTGCGTTTCTATCCACTTGCCATTTTCCCAATAACGCCCTTTAGCAGAAACCTCACGCAGATTGATTTCAGGGTTAAAATTCGTCGCAAAAGCATAGCCATGATCACCTGCATTGCAATCTAAAATATCTATATAAGAAATTTCATCAAATAAATTTTGCTGTGCATAAGCACAAAAAACATTAGTTACACCAGGATCAAATCCACTTCCTAAAAGTCCTAAAATTCCTGCTTGTTTAAACTTATCATTTCTCGCCCATTGCTCTTTGTATTCAAATTTAGCTAAATCAGGATGTTCATAATTTGCCGTATCTATATAATCAATCCCTGCTTTTATACAAGCATCCATTAAACTCAAATCTTGATAAGGCAAAGCAACATTGAGTAAAATTTGCGCTCCTGTTTTCTTGATAAGTTCTACAACCGCATTGCTATCATCAGCATCAATTTGCGCTGTTTCAATTTGAACCCCTAAACGCTCTTTGATAAAAGTAGCGATTTCATCACATTTGCTTTTTGTTCTACTAGCTAAAGTGATTTTGCTAAAAGTATCAGAATTCATTGCGCATTTTACAGTAGCCACACGACTTACTCCACCTGCGCCTATGATTAAAAGATTTTTCATGAAATTTGTCCTTAAAAGATTTTTAGGAATTTTAACTAAAAATTGATAATATCAAAATTTATTTTTTCTTCTAAGTTATAATTTGAGCTTAATAACATAAAAAATTCTATATTTTTATATCTTAACTTAAGTCTATAAAAAGCCCCTAAAAATTCTTTTTGTAAAATTTTAGCCTCAAAGCGATTTCCTATTTTAAGTTCTGCATAACCAAAAATATAATTTTTTGAAGCTATCCAAGCAAAAAATTCATCTTCTAAATCAAGTTTTTCTTCTATGATATTTAAATCAGGTAAAATTTGCGCACTTTTAAAATCGGGCTTAAAATAAAGCTCTTTAGGATTTGCATGAGCTAAAATTTTTCCTTTTTCTAAAAAAGCGATTTGATCAGACATACAATAAGCATCTTCAATATCATGAGTTACCATAATAGCCGTAATGCCTTGATTTTCTATCATTTTTTTCAATTCTCTTCTTAAATCCTGTTTTAAATTTTGATCCAAATTAGAAAAAGGTTCATCTAAAAGCAAAAGCTGACATCCTCTTGCTATAGCTCTAGCAAAAGCCACTCTTTGCGCTTGCCCTCCTGAAATTTCATCGATTTTTTTATATCTTAAATCTTCAATTTCAAAAGTTTTAAGCAAATGATTTAAAATTTGATTTTTATCTTTTTTATCGTAAAGTGCAAAAAGTATGTTTTTCTCAACATTTAAATGAGGAAATAAAGCATAATTTTGAAACATCAAAGCCACTTCACCTTTGCAAGAAAACAAATCATAAGAACTAGCTTGTTCAAGCTTAGCAATAATCCTTAAAAGCGTGCTTTTTCCACTTCCACTACCTCCTAAAATGCTTAAAAATTCTCCTTCTTTGACATGAAGATTGATATTTTCTAAAGCTTGTATTTTTTCAAAATTTTTAGATAAATTTTTAATTTCTAACATCATCTTTCCTTGTGATTTTATCCATCCAAACAACAACCATTAAAGAAAGAAAAACGATAAACAAGGAAGGCAAAGCTGCATCATAAATTCTTTCATCACTTGCAAACCAGAAAGCTTTAACACTTAAAGTTTCAAAGCCAAAAGGCGCTAAAATTCTACTTAAAGGAAGTTCTTTAATCGTATCAATAAAAACAATAATAAAAGCCAAAAATAAAAAATGTTTCATTAAAGGTGTGTGAATTTTAAAAAATAAAATAAAATAACTCGCTCTTAAATTTAAACTTGCCTCATCAATATTTAGATGAATTTTACTATATCCTCCTTCTAAAGAATAAATTGCACTCGCTAAAAAACGAATTATATAAGCAAAAACAAGAACAAGTAAAGAATTTCCCAATAAACTCATGTGAAAAAATTTATCCAAAAATACAAAAAGCACTATAATGCTAATCCCTAAAGCAGCAGCAGGTATAGAATAACCCAAAGAACTTATTTTTAAAATAAATAAATTAAAAAAATGATTTTTAACTATCCTAGAGCTAAACATCAAAAAATAAGCTAAAAAAGTGGTAATTAAAGCAGTGATTAAAGCTAAGATTATAGTTTGAAAACTGATAATATAAAATTGCGATTCAAAAAGCTTATGATCTTTTAGCCCCCAATAAACTAGCCAAATAAAAGGTAAAATAAAACCTACAAAAGCAATCATAAAACAATAAATACAGGATAGAATTTGTTTAATAGGATTTAATTTTCTTTTTTTGATAAAAAGAGCTAAATTTTGATTAAAACTATAATGATGTTTATTTTTATAATAATAATCCACATACATAATCAAAAATACAAAAAGCATTAAAATACCCGATAAAACACTAGAAGAATAAGAATCATTCAAATCATACCAGAGTTTAAAAATTCCAGCCGAAAAAGTATCCACTCCCAAATAAGCACTTGCACCATAATCACTCAAAGTTTCCATTAAAACCAATAAAGCTCCAGAAAAAATGGCAGGTCTTGCACTCAAAAGTGCCACGCGTGTAAAAATTCTAAATTCAGAATATTTCATGATTTTAGCTACTTCATAAGCCTCTTTAGCTTCACTTTTAAAAGCTGTTTTAGCAAATAAATAAATATAAGGATATAAAGAAATAGCCAAAACAAAAATAACACCATAATGATTGAAAAAATCCATCCTAAAGCCAAAATTTTCGTGAAAAAATCCTTGAAAATCCATAATTCCCACATAAACAAAGGCTAAAATATAAGCAGGTATGGCTAAGGGTAAAATGAGTAATTTTTCTAAAATTTTACAGAAATAAAAATCATAATTTGCGATCAAATAAGCAGAACTTACACCCAAAATCAAGCTTAAACACAATACTCCCACGCTAATTATAAAAGTATCTTTGATGAATTTTAAAAATAAATAATCAAAAAAATGACTCAAATTTTCTTTAATAGATGAAAATTGGGTTAAATTACTTGTATTAAAATTTTGAAATAAAATATAAAAAAGTTCAGCAAAAATACCAAAAATAGGCAAAGCAAGAAAAAGGGCAAGTAAAATTGCCCCGAGTTTATAGTATTTTAAGGTTTTATACATTATCTAAAACCGATTTCATCGTAAATTTTAACCGCTTCTTTAATATTTTCTGCTATCTTACTCACAGGGATTTGATCTTCTTTGAAAGTTCCAAAATCTTTTACCGTTTGGCTTAATTCTACATCATTTCTTATAGGAAATTCATAATTACTATCAGTAAGAATTTTTTGAATTTCAGGACTTAACATAAATTCCATAAATTTTTTAGCCGCATCTTGATTTTTACTTGATTTTGTCATAGCAATACCGCTAATGTTAATATGCGTTCCTCTATTGTCTTGATTAGGAAAAATAATACCCAAAGAATTGCCCACTTCTACATCTTTTGGATTTTTAGAATTCTTTAAAAGCCCTATATAATAAGTATTCATAACTGCAAATTTAGCTTCGCCTGCAAATACTTGTCTGGCTTGATCTCTATCTCCACCCTTTGGATTTGTCGCAAGATTTTCAAGCACACCTTTAGCCCATGCTTTAGCCTCTTTATTTCCATCATTAGCTATAATAGATGCTAAAAGAGTTTTGCTATAAGGAGCTGTAGCACTTCTCATAACAATTTCTCCTTTAAATTCAGCTTTTGCTAAATCTTCATAATTTTTCATTTTGCTAATATCGATATTTGCGTTTTTGTTGTAAGCAATAATTCTTGCTCTTTTTGTAATCGCAAACCACTCTTTATCTTTATCTCTTAAATGAGCAGGTATAAATTCTTCTAAATATTTTGATGAAACAGGGGATAAAAGTCCTAAATTTTTAGCTTCTGTAAGATTTGAAATATCAGCTGTGATGAAAATATCAGCAGGGGAATTACTTCCTTCAAGAGAAAGTCTTTTAATAAGTTCTGAAGCTTTAGCTTGAGTATGATTGACCTTAATACCTGTTTTTTCTTCGAATTTTTTTATGATTTCAAAATCAGCATCATAATGTCTTGCTGAGTAAATATTAAGCTCACTAGCACCTAAAAATGAAAAAGCCGTTAAAAACATAAGAAAGATTTTTTTCATATTTTATCCTTTATTGAGAATTATACTCGGTTTTATTAAGATCTTTAAAATCGGTATGAGAATGTTCAGAGCAAGCAAAAGCAAAGCCAAAGCACAGTAAAAATAAAATTATTTTTTTCATAGGCATTAATTCCTTTTTATATATTTTGATAAGAAATATTAATATTAAAAAGTAAATATAAAGTAACTTAATAATTTTATAACTGATAAATATTTTCATTTTATTATAATAAATTTTGATAATAATTATAAATAATTAAATTTTAATATAAATATTTAAGAGTATTTTTATATATAAAATATTAATATTCAATATCAAAAATAAACCACTAAGAAAGTAACAATAATAATGAAATTTTATACTATTTTAAGCATTCTATTTATAAGCTTTATGTTGAGCGCTTGTGCTGTTTTGCAAAAATCATCTCCACTTCAAGAAAATAAAGATTTTTATATACTTGATACGCATACTCAAAAAAAGATTTCTTTTGAAGATATGATTTTAGAATTGCTAAAAGCAGATGTGATACTGCTTGGCGAAAAACACGATGAGGTTAAACATAAGATAAGTCAAGTTATGATTTTTAATGCCTTAGAAGGAAATTTAAGTTCTCAAAATATAAACTTTGATGTAGCTTTAGAAATGTTAGCAAGCACAGAGCAAAATCACTTAGATAAAGCTTTTAAAAATAAAAAAACCATTAAAGCCAATGAACTTACTAATGCATTAAATTGGGATAAGGTCTGGAAATGGAAAGATTATGAGCAATTTGTCAATGTGGTTTTTTATTCAAAGTCAAAAATATTGGGTGTAAATCTTTCACGCTCAGAAATTACAAGTATTTATAATGGGGCTCAGCCCTTAAAGGGTTATGTTTCAACCACAAATGAAGTAAAAAAACAACTTTTTGACATTATATCCTTAAGCCATAAGCTAAATCCTGAAGAAAATAAAGAATTACTAGATAAATTGGTGGAAATTCAACAATTCAAAGACAGGCGTATGGCTGATGTATTGGTTCATCATGTAAATAAAGTTTTATTGCTAGCTGGAAGCTATCATACAAGTAAAAAAATAGGAATTCCTTTACATATACAAGATTTTAAAAGCAGTAAAAAAATAGTTGTAGTGAATTTAAGCTATGGAGAAATAGATTTAAAAGACAGTGATTATGTTTTGATTTATAAGGGGGAGGAATGAAAAAATTAAGTTTATTTTGTGCTGTAGGTTTATGTTTTGCTAGTTTTGCTTTTTCTGAAGAATTAGAATTTGATAGTCTTGAAATTTCAGGTTCAAAAATCAAAAACGATGAAAAACCTTTTGTAACTTCTGGAGCAACAAGCACAAGAGAGGGTATAGGTTCAGATACACAAAGTATAGATTCTATAGTGCGTAGTATACCTGGAACCTACACAAACACAGATCAAGCTCAAGGTACAGTTCAAGTAAATATTCGTGGTATGAGTGGTTTTGGGCGTGTTAATACCATGATTGACGGTGTTACTCAAACTTTTTATGGTAGTGCATCAGATGATCCAGCTAGATTTCATTCACAAACGGGAACTTCAGCTTTTGGAGCTGTTATTGATACAAATTTCTTAATCGGAGTTGATGTTACAAGGGGAACTTTTGAAGGAGTAGGTGGAGCAAATGCCTTGATGGGATCAGCAAATTTTAAGACCATAGGTATAAATGATATTGTACATGATGGCAATATCTTTGGATTTTTAGGACGATTTTCTTATGGAAGCAATGGAATCGGACCAAGTTATATGAGTGCAGTGGCTGGAAAGACTGAACTTGAAAATAATGGATATGTGGGCGCGCTTTTTGGTTATAGCGCAAAGAGAATTACTCAAAATTACACTGTAGGCGGGGGTGGCAAGATAGGTAGTAGTATGGTTGATACTGATGGAGATGGTATAGCTGATACCAATATCGCTCCTTTTGATCCAGATTTTTTAACCCAAAAACCAAACTCTCAACTTTTTAAACTCGAATATGTCCCAAATTCTTTTACAAACACTATATTTTCTTATCGTAGATATCAAAACGAACTTGCCGGTAGAAAAATACACAATGACAATTATCAACTTGATTTTTGGCACAACCCTAATGAGTGGCTTAATGTAAATACGCTTATTGCCTACAATCAAGGCATACAAACCTATGGATCAAAATCTACTTTTGCGGCAAACGATGCCATAGCTAACACAAAGGCAAAAAATACTGCCACTACTTTTGATATAAGTGATACTTTAGAGGGTGAATGGCATGGATTTAATCTAAACACACGCTTTGGAGCAAATATTTTGCTTAATGATTATAAAAATACCTTAAATACATCAATTCAAGGAGTAAATTCTATACCTTTTCAGCCTCGTGGAAAACAAAATCTTTTTACTTATTATCTTGATAATAGTCTAAATTATGGTATCTTTACACTTGATACTAATGTGAATCTTTTAGATTGGAATATCAAAGGACACAGACCTGCTTGCGATGAAGTAAATTTTATGTGTTTTCCAAAAGCGGCGACAGATATAGATAAAAATGGACTTCGCCTGAATGCTTCTGTCATGCTTTCAGCTGCCATACACGAGCTTTTTACACCCTTTGTAAGTTTTGCGAGAACAAATAGAGCCCCTAATGTGCAAGAAATGTTTTTCTCAAATAACGAAGGCAATGGTATCAATCCTTTCTTAAAACCAGAACAAGCCAATACTTGGCAAATAGGTTTTAATTCTTTTAAACATGGACTTTTAAAAGATGATGATCGCTTTGGTTTTAAAGCCGTGTATTATCATACAAAAATAAAAGATTATATTTATAATGAACAATTTTATCTTGAAGATCCAAGTAAAATTCCTCCAAGCTCGCAATTTTATATGCACTTAAATTCAGCTGATGATACTATATTTAAGGGTGTGGAGTTAGAATTAAGCTATGACTTGGGTTTTGCTTATGCTAAAGCTATGTATTCAAGACAAGATACAAGTTCGACTATTTCTCAAACTTCAGGACCTCTTCTTGGCTCTTTTTCGGCAAGTAAAATCATGGAGCTTCCAAAAGATTATGCAAATGTAGAGCTTGGCTTTAGACTAAATGACAAAATAAGCTTTGGTGGTATAGCAAAATACACAGGCAAAGCAAAAAGGGTAAATCCAAATACAGATGATTGGAATAAGGATCCAAACAATCCTTATTATCCTAAACCAACCACACAAGACTTACCAAAAATTCCTATTATAGTAGATTTATATTGGAATATAGAATGGTTTAAAAACCTCACAATGAGAGCAGAGGTGCAAAATTTATTTGATAAAAACTACATGGATGCCTTAAATGCTTATAATTCCTTAGATAATCAGCTTCAATATAATGGAGCAGGTGATCCTATCTATCTTTTTAGCAATTCTGCTCGCGGTCGTACTTTTATAGTAAGTTTTGAATATAAATATTAAGGAATATACAAATGTTAAAAAAAATGTTTTTATTTTGTTTTTTATTGTTAAATTTAAATGCAGAAGTAAATGCAACAGATACAAATTTATCTTTTGATTCTCCCAAGATAGAAACCGAAGCACCTAAAATAGAGTTTTCTCTTTCTAGTCTTTATCAAAATGCTGATGAGGTGGTAAAAGGTGTTATTTATATATTGGTTTTATTTTCCATTTTAGCATGGACAGTTTTTATTTCTAAGCTTATGCAATTTTATTTTATGAAGAAAAATCTAGACTTGTCTATACAAAAGATAAAAGAATTAAAAAATCTCAATGAATTAGATCAGACAAAGGATTTTGCAGGTGTTTTATCTTTAGAAATTCAAGATGAGCTTGAAAAAAGTGAATATAAAAATGATCATATAAAAGAGCGCATAGAATTGCGTTTGCAAAATACCATCTCAAAGCAAATCACAGCAAGTAAAAATGGCTTGAGCTTGCTTGCGAGTATAGGTGCTAGCGCACCTTTTATAGGGCTTTTTGGAACAGTTTGGGGAATTATGAATGCTTTTATAGGTATAGCAAATCTTGGCAATGCTTCTTTGGCAGTCGTTGCGCCTGGTATAGCTGAAGCCTTGTTTGCTACAGCTTTTGGCTTGATAGCTGCTATCCCTGCGGTGCTTTTTTATAATTATCTTACAAGAAAAAATTTAAAACTTATGCACCATTTAGATGAGCTTGCAAATTTTGTCTATATACTTTTTCATAGGAGTTATTTTAATGATAAAAACTGAAATGGCTCACAAAGAAGAGGAGTTAAGTGAGATCAATATAACTCCTTTTATAGATATTATGCTTGTATTATTGATTGTTTTTATGGCTGTTACTCCTCTTATCACAAGTTCTATCAAAATAGAATTACCCAAGAGTTCGCAGCAAGCAGAGGATAAGCTTAAAAATCCCATCATACTTTATTTAAATACTGATAATACTTTGGCTATTAATGATGATAAATTAAGCCTAGAAAATCTTTCAAGTGCTTTAGATATAAAAACCAAAGGCAATAAAGAAGAAATTATTTATTTTCATATCGATAAAAGTGTAAAGTATGAAGATATTATGCAAGTAATGCAAAAATTAAAAGAGAATGGCTATGGAAAAATAGCTCTTTCAAGTAAAAAGATGGATTAGTATGAAGTCTAGTGTGATTTTTGGGTTTGTGTTAAGTTTGATATTGCATACTTTAGTATTAATGTTTTCCCTTTTTTCTTTTTATATTCAAGAAAAATCAAGTGGTGTTGATTTTAAACAAGGAGCGGAATTTACTTCCATTATGATGGTATCAGAGCCTCCTATCGGGGAATTAAAAGAAGTTTCGATTGATCAAAAAAAGAGTAATTCTCAAGATAAAAACAAAAAACAAGACGAAAGAATAAGTCTTAATTCTCAAGATAAAAATGCTGTATTAAAAGTTCAAAAAAAGATTGAAAAGCAAGATGAAAACCAAGCTCAAAAAGAAATAGCTAATGCAAGTGAAAATTCAAAATTTAAAAATGAATCGCTCAGTGCTCCGCTACAAAGTAATGAAGATAAAACACAAACTATAGTAAGTGGCAATGCCAAAGAACAAGTTAAAAGCTATCAAGCTTTGCTTATGGCTCATTTGACTAAATTTAAAAAATATCCTCAAGAAGCGATAATGCAAAAACAAGAAGGCGTTGTAAGAATTCGCGTAAGCATTGATGAAAGCGGAAATGTCTTAAGCAAAGAGCTTAAAAAATCTTGCCCTTATGCAGCGCTTAATGATGAAGCTTTAAGTTTATTTAAAAGAGCTTCTCCATTGCCAAAACCGCCTAAAGAAATGTTAAAAAATGGTGATAAAATCAGTTTTGTTATGCCTATTGATTACAATATTAAAGACTATTTAGGTAAAAAATAAACTTTTCATTAAAAAAAGTTTATTAGAATTTTTATTTTAAAGGTGATGATTATGTTCTCTTCGTTTTTTAAAAGTAAAAAATGGGCTTTATGGGCTTATTTGGGACTTTTTTTACTGTTATTTTTCTTATATATACAAACAAGCTTAAATGTTGCGATCAATTCATGGTATAGTGATTTTTACAATGTTTTACAAAAGCCAAAAATAGAACTTTTGGATTCTAATTCTACGCAAAAAATAGAAGAAAATCTTGAAAATAATGCCACTTTAATCCAAGAGGCTAATCAAAGAGCTGAGCAAAATTTCCAAAAAGCTAATTTTATCAATAAAGGCGCATTGTATTATTATCAAAATTTATTAGAATATTTTTTCAACTCTAGGGCTATGATTGAAAAGCCAAATTATTCAGCAAGTGATTTTTATGCTTTGATTTTAGTTTTTTTGGCTATTGCTATTCCTTATGTTTTAATCGCTACAATTAATATCTATTTTGCTAGCGTCTATGCTTTTAAGTGGCGTGAGGCTATGACTTTTTCTTATTTAAAATTTTGGAAAAATAAAGATGATAATATAGAAGGAAGTTCGCAAAGAATTCAAGAAGATACTTATAATTTTTCTAAAATCGTAGAGAGTTTAGGACTTAGTTTTATAAAAGCTTTGATGACCCTTGTAGCATTTATTCCGATTTTATGGAGTTTAAGTGATGTTGTGAGTAAAGCTTTATTTGCAAATTTAAGCGAAAATTCTTTTTTTTATTTTTTAAAAAACATTGATGGTTTGCTTGTTTATATTGCACTTTTGATTTCTTTAGGAGGCTTGGTTGTGTCATGGTTTGTAGGTATTAAGCTTCCTGGACTTGAATATAACAATCAAAAAGCTGAAGCAGCTTTTAGAAAAGAGCTTGTTTATGCTGAGGATAATCGCAAAGAATACGCTAAAAATGAGACTATGATAGAGCTTTTTACAGGGCTTAAATTTAACTATAAAAGACTTTTTTTACATTATGGATATTTTAATATTTGGCTCATTTTATTTGAGCAAATGATAGTTATAGTGCCATTTTTAATCATGGCACCAGGGCTTTTTGCTGGAGCTATAGGACTTGGTATTGTAATGCAGATTAATAATGCATTTGATCAAGTGCGAAGCTCTTTTAGTGTTTTTATCACAAACTGGACAACTATCACTCAACTTAGAAGTATATATAAGCGTTTAAAAGAATTTGAGAAAAATATTTCTTATAAGTCTTAGTTTTTTCTTATAAAATGCAAGAAAAAATTCAAATATTAAATTTACTTTTAATTGTGTATAATAAGGTTTAATAATATTTTATTTCTTAAGGAGCTTCATTGGACCCCAGTCAGGTTTTGGATTTAAACCAAACTTCTACAGCATCTTTTGATGCAGGATATTCTATGCTTATGGTTGTTGTTGCACTTGCTCTAGTGTTTTTAAATGGTTTTTTTGTTTTGTCTGAATTTAGTATTGTTAAAGTACGTCGTTCCAAGCTTGAAGAGATGGTAAAAGAAAAAAAAGCTGGTGCCAAGAAAGCTTTGGAGGTTACTTCAAGGCTTGATACGTATCTTAGTGCTTGTCAATTAGGAATTACTTTAAGTTCTCTAGCTCTTGGTTGGATAGGTGAGCCTGCTATTGCAAAAATGCTAGAAATTCCGCTTATTAATCTTGGTTTTAGCACTGTTATTATCCATACTATAGCTTTCATTATTGCTTTTAGCATTATTACTCTTTTACATGTGGTTTTAGGAGAACTTGTGCCAAAAAGTATAGCTATTGCAGTTGCAGATAAAGCGGTTTTATTTATAGCTAGACCGCTTCATTGGTTTTGGATGCTCTTTTTGCCTTGTATTAAAATTTTCGATTTTTTAGCAGCTATAAGTTTGAAACTTTTTGGAATAAAACCTGCTAAAGAAAGCGAGCTAACTCATAGCGAAGAAGAAATTAAAATCATAGCAAGTGAGAGTCAAAAAGGTGGAGTTTTAGATGAATTTGAAACAGAGATCATACGCAATGCTGTTGATTTTTCAGATACTGTTGCTAAAGAGATTATGACTCCTAGAAAAGATATGATTTGTCTAAATAAACAAAAAAGTTACGAAGAAAATATGCAAATCATTTGTGAGCATAAACATACTCGCTTTCCTTATATTGATGGTTCTAAAGATACTATTTTAGGTATGATACACATACGAGATATAATACAAAATGAATTAAACCATAAAAGTCAAAATTTAGATACTTTTGTTAAACCTTTGATTTTGGTTCCTGAAAATATCAGCATTTCAAAAGTACTTGTAATGATGAATAAAGAACGCTCTCATACTGCATTAGTAGTTGATGAGTATGGTGGAACTGCTGGAATTTTAACCATGGAAGATATTATGGAAGAAATTATTGGCGAAATTAAAAGCGAGCATGAAGAAGACAGCTATAAAAAACTTGCTGAAAATATCTATGAATTTCAAGGACGATGCGATATAGAAACTGTTGAAGAAATGCTTGTAATAAACTATGATGAGGATTTAGAACAAGTTACTATAGGTGGTTATGTATTTAATCTTTTAGGACGCTTGCCTATGGTAGGAGATCGCATTGAAGATGAACTTTGTTACTATGAAGTTAAAAAAATGGATGGGAATTCTATAGAGCGTGTTAAGGTGGTTAAAAAAACAAATAAAGATGAAGAATAAGCCTCTTTAGGCTTTATTTCTTTTTGTAAATTTGGTTTTTAATTTCTATACACTCAAAACCTTTTTCATCTAGTGTAACTACGCGTAAATATCCATCATCATCTATTTTACCCTCGCATAAAAATACTCTTTTGGCTATTTTCATAGGAAGTTTTTCTTTATTTCTGTGTCCAAAGATTTGATAAAGATTGTCCGAGGTGAAATTACAAAATTGATTTGCTACTTTTTGACTGTCTTCATATCCACCTACACCATAAATAAAGTCATGGCTTGGTATAAAACTTATTTTTTCAGGTTTGGAGGGTATAAAATTTACTCCTCCATGTGAACAAAATATGAATTTATTTTGGAATTTGTAGTATAAACATTCTTTTAGATGAGGATAGAGTTTTCTAGCATCTCTTGGAGTAAGTTTTTCTTTTCTAAAATCCTTTAAAGTATTTTCATTAAATTCTTTGGAATTTGACAATTCTCCATTAGCCCATTTTATAAGATGTCTTTCGTGATTTCCTTCTAATAAGCATACGTTTTCTTTTTCGCAAATTTTTAAAAGAAATTTTATTACTTTGCCATTTTCTATACCTCTGTTGATATAATCTCCCAAAAATATATAAAATTCATCTTCTTTGATTGTTTTAATGTATTCTTTTAAAACACTATAGCAACCTTGTAAATCTCCTATATGATGAATTTTTTTGTATTTGCTTAAATTTGGCATTTGGTAAAGACATTTTTTCCAGTCTCTTGAGTCTAAAATTGGGTATTTTTTTGGATTTTTTTTGAGCAAATCTTGAGTTTTTTCCAAAAGAGCATAAGGAATGATATATCCATTTTTTTTAGCTTCTAAAAGATTTTTTTCTTGACATTGTTTTAAAGAGCTATCAAAAACAATAACATATATTTTATAGCGATATTGTTTAGCTAAGTCTTTATAAATTTTTAATGTTTCGTTGTAAGCGTTTATGATGCTAAACTCACCTTTTTGCATACGCATTTCTAGAAGTTTGAGTAAAATTTTACTCAAATCTTCATCATTTTTAACATTTAAAATTTTATATTCACTGACTATATTTTTAACGCTTCCTGATAAAAGACGCAAAGCATTTAAATCAAGTGTATAATTTTGAAGTTTATTATTTTTGATAAATTCTTCTTGTCCTGCGTAATAATTCCCTCTTAAAACAAGTAAGATTCGCACATTCTTTGCCTAGATTTTCTTTAAAAATTCAGTTTTTAAAACAATAACGCCAAATTTATCTACTCTAGCCTCAATTTCACCTTCTTTAGAAGTGAGCTTAATATTTTTTATAGTAGTTCCACGTTTTAAAGTTGTACTTGCACCTTTAACCTTAAGATCTTTTATTACACTCACGCTATCACCTGTGTTAAGTTCTATTCCATTAGCGTCTTTAGCCATTTTTTTCCTTTCTTTGATCTAAAATATTTAAAATTTGCACCACTAAAGCAAAAGCCATAGCGGTATAAATATATGCCTTATCAATATGAATATCAAAACTTTCAGCAACTAAAACTACGCCTATTAGCACCAAAAAAGCTAAGGCTAAAATTTTAATGCTTGGATATTTTTCAACAAAATCTGCTATAGGTTTAGAAGCAAAAAGCATCACAGCTACTGCGATAATAACAGCGATAATCATGATGGTTACATCTTGAGCAATTCCTACTGCGGTAATAACACTATCAAGCGAAAACACTATGTCAATCACAGCAATTTCAGCTACAACTATCCAAAGTTTATTGCTTGCTTTAAAATGACTTTGACTTTCTTCTTGATGAGAAATTTGCTCTTTAATTTCTTTAATAGACTTTACAATCAAGAAAAGCCCACCTAGTAAAAGAACTAGATCTCTTCCTGAAATTTCATTGCCCAATACACTAAACAAAGGTGTTACAAGTTTCATCACCCAAAAAAGAGATAAAAGAAGTAAAATTCTTGTAATCATTGCAAAAGCTAAACCTAAGATACGTCCTTTATCACGATGTTCAGGGGGTAGTTTGCTTACTAAAATAGCTAAAAAAATGATATTATCTATCCCTAGTACAATTTCAAGAGCACTTAAAGTAGCTAAAGTAATCCAAGCATCAATACTAAATATCCATTCAAACATAAATTTCCTTGAAAATTTTAAAATTTTTTAAAGCGATATTTTATAGTTTTAAAGCAAATACCTTTAATTCTTTAAGAAAAAATTTCAATCACACTTAAGGGTAAAATTTCATGTTCTAGACTATGAATTTTTTCTTCAAATTCTTCAAAACTCAAATTTCTTTTTTCAAAAGCTTTTTGAGCTATAATCATTCCACCATCAAGTTCTTCACTGACCCAATGCACACTGACTCCAGCCACTTTCATATCACTTTCATAACTTTCTTTAATCGCATGTGCTCCTTTAAAAAGGGGTAATAAAGAAGGATGAAGGTTAATTGCCTTAATATTTTTTGTAAAAACAGGACTTAAAATTCTCATAAAACCTGCTAATACAGTAAGATTTGCTCCACTTTCTTTGATTTTTTGTACCAAAATCGTATCAAATTTTTCACGAGTATTATAAGCCTTATGATCAACAATTACAGTATCAAGACCAAATTTTTTTGCCCTTTGTATACCAAAAGCATCTTTTTTATTGCAAAGGCAAAGTACTACTTCATAGGTATTTTCCCCTATGGTTTTTTTATGAAGTTTTTCTAAAATATTTTCTAAATTACTTCCATTTCCACTAAAAAGTACAGCTAATTTTACAAGCATTTTAATCCTTTGATAAGTTTTAAAGCGTCAAAGCTATTTTTATTAAATTTATATTTTTTTGCAACAAGTCCATGAGCTAAAGTAGCATTTTTTGCTGCTTCTAAAGCGCTAAAACCAAAACCTAAATGTGCAGCAATCATTCCACTTAAAACATCTCCACTCCCACCTTTAGCTAAGGCTTGATTTCCTAAATTTACAACAAATAATTTTTCTTTTTGCACAATAATAGGATTTGCTCCTTTTAAAACAAGAACACAATCATAATTTTGCGAAAATTTTCTAGCATAGAAAAAGCGATTTTTTTGCAATGTTTCTATATCTAAATCCTCATCAAAGCACATTTTATAAAGTTTTATAAATTCTTTTGGATGAGGGGTTATAACAACATCTTTTCTGTTTAAATACCAAAGCAAAGCTTCACTTAAAAAGCAGTTTGCATCCAAGATCAAAGGAGTGTTTTGCAAAATTTCATCTTTTAGAAAATCCAAATTTTCAAGCCCCATACCTAAAGCAATAGCACTTGCATTATTTTCAATTTTTTCTTTTAACATCAAAAGAGGCGAGAAGCTTTTTTGCGCTACTAAAGAAACAAGACCTGCTCCAAAATTTAAGGCTCCAAGTCCTGCTAAAGTTCCAGCGCTTGCATTGGCAACTATATAAATATGGCCAAAATTTCCTTTATTGGCGTTGATTTTTCTATCTATAGTTTTTAAATCTTTTTTTTCAAGCAAAAAAGCTTGAGAATTAGAGTAAAATTTCTTAGAGCTAATGCCTAAATTGGCTATTTTAATCCTTCCTACAAATTCCTTAGCAAAATCTTCAAATAAAATTTCCTTTAAAACTCCCATACAAAGTGTAATATCAGCTTTAAAACAAGGATAAAATCCCAAATTTGTAGGTATATCACAAGCTATTTTTAAAGCCTTACTTTGATTAACTTTTTGAATAATTAAACTTGTTTTTTCATCTAAACAACGATTTGAACCTGTACCTAAAATACAATCAATGATAATATGAAATTTTTTAAAATTAGGCTCCTTTTGACAAAATTTAAAAGCATAATTTTGTAAAATTTGCTCTTGTTTTTTAAAAAGCGTATTTTCTTTAAAGCCTATTTTATAAGCTTTAGCGTGTTTTAAATTTCTTAAAGCCACCAAGCCATCTGAAGCGTTGTTACCCCCGCCTAATAAAAAAAGTATTTTTACTTTTCTAATCTTGCGTTGAATGCGAATTTTTTTAGCTTCTTTTTTAATTAGCTTGGCTAAATTTAATCCCGCATTTTCCATTAAAATAAGCTCATCTAAGCCTTTATTTATAGCATTTTGTTCTAAAATTTTTATATTATCAATAATAGCTTTCATAATCTTTTTTCACCAAAAAATATATATTTTTTTCTCTTTCTTCTTCAAATTTTTTCATTTTGGGTAAAAATTTCTGGATCAAAGCACGAAAATTCTTAAAACCATAATTTTGCGGATGAAAATCCGAGTATTTGCGGTTCATATTAGTACGGATTTGTGCGTATTCGGCACGCCCTTTTTCATCGATAAGTTGTTCGGTGATATTGATTAAAGCTCTTAAATAATCCTTACTTAAAATATCTTCTTTTTTACTCTCATCTTTATCTAAATAAAAAAATTCACTAAAGGCATTTACATAAGATTTTATAGACTTTTCAAGCCCCATTCCTATAACTTGTTTTTTATTTTCTCTTAATTTTTGAATGAGTGAAGTATAATCACTATCGCTTGAAACAATAACAAAAATATCTATATTTTTTTCATAAAATATGGACATAATTTCAGTGATTAAATACATATCGCTTGAGTTTTTGTTGGCTGCAAAATTAAATTGTTGCATAGCGATTAAAGAATATTCAGCAATTTGCTCTCTCCAACCTTGTATATTTTTTTGGGTCCAATCCCCATAAATGCGTTTAATGATAACCTCTCCGTAATCTGAAGCGATATCAAAAATACTTTTAGCGTATTTTGCAGGGATATTTTCTGCATCTATAAAGATAGCTATACTTTTATTTTCCATTTTAATTCCTTGCTCTAAAGCTTAAAGCTTCTAAAATATGGGTTTTGCTAATATTAAGACTTTGTTCTAAATCCGCTATACTTCTTGAAACTTTTAAAATTTTATTAAGCGATCGCAAAGAAAGATTATAACGTGAAATTGCTAAATCTAGCGTATCTTTGGCATCTTTTTCCAATACACAAAAACGACTTAAATCTTCATCTTTTAATTTCCCATTAAATTCTTTTTGCCCCCGTTTTTTACTAAAAATAAAAGCTTGTAAAATTTTTTCACTCATTTCTTTAGAACTTATACTCGTTTTATCATCCTTGCTGATCTCATCCATAGCTACATAAAGATCAATCCTATCCATAATAGGAGCTGAAATGTGATTTTTGTATTTTTTAATCTCATTTTCACTACAAACACAAGAAAGATTTTTGGAGAATAAATTTCCACAAGGACAAGGATTTTGGGCAGCTATAAAGCTAAATTTTGTTTCATAAGTGATTTTAGAATTTACTCTTGAAATATGAATTTTATGATCCTCTAAAGGTTCTCTTAAACTCTCTATGATTTGCTTGTTAAAATGTGGAAATTCATCAAAAAACAATACTCCACCATTTGCAAGTGCGACTTCTCCAATTCTAGCATTTTTTGTTCCTCCGCCAAAAATACTTGCTCTTGTAGAAGTATGATGAGGATGACGAAAAGCACGAATTTTAGTAAATTCACAATCTTTTGAATCTAAAGACATATAAGCATTTTGCATTAAAATTTCATTTAAACTTTGAGGAGGCATGATATAAACAAGGCGTTTAGCACACATACTTTTACCACTTCCTGGACTTCCTTCAAATAAGATATTATGCATACCTAAAGCAGCTATCATACAAGCTCTTTTGGCTTTTTCCTGCCCTTTGATGTCTTTAAAATCAAGTTTAAAATCCATATTTTGTAAAAAAATTTCATTTTCTATTTGTAAAGGGTTTGCAAATAAAGGATGATTGTGAGAAAAACGAAAATTTTCATAATTTTTTTCTTTAAAAAACTCTATTGCTTCATTTAAATTTTCAAGTCCATAAACCTCTAAATTTGGTATCATGGAAGCTTTTTGTGCTATACTTTTTGGAACAATGATCTTAGCTTTTTTAATTTTAGCAGAGAGAAACAAAAGCAAAGAAAAAAGCTCATTTGTGCTTTTAATACTTCCATCAAGTCCTAATTCTCCTACTACAAAAAAGTCATCTAATTCTTCATTTTGCAAAAGGATTAATAAAGCGATAGCCAAATCAAAATGCGATCCCTTTTTTGGGATGCCTGAAGGACTAAGATTGATAGTGATTTTTTTAGCAGGAAAAGCAAAATCACAACTTAAAAGTGTGGCTTTGATGCGTTCGACACTTTCCTTAATCGCTGTACTTGCAAGCCCTACTATGCTTAAATTTGGCAAACCTCTTGTAAAAGTGGATTCTACCTCTATAATGTCTAAGCCTTCATGAAAGCTTATGCACTTTAGTTTTTTCATTTCTCTTTTTTATGATTTTTCTTTTTTTTCTTAAATTCTTTATCGAATTTTTGACGCTTAGTAAAGGAAATTTTTTCTATAAATAAATGTCCATTTAAATGATCATTTTCGTGTTGAATAGCCACAGCTAAAAAACCTTTTGCTTCAAGTTCTTTAAATTCTCCAAAGCGATCTTGATATTTAAGCAAGATATGATTATAGCGTTTCACTTCTTCAAAAAAATCTGGCACACTCAAACACCCTTCTGTGCAAGTGATCATTTCTTCATCTAAAGGAATAATTTCAGGATTGATAATCTCTAGCAAATCTTCTTTTTTTTGTTCATCGTTTTCATCAAAAATATTTACAAGTAAAACACGCAAAGGAATATCCACTTGAATAGCTGCTAAACCTACTCCATTACTTGCTATCATAGTTTCATACATATCATCAAGCAAGGTGTGAAGTTCTGTATCAAATTTATTTACAATTTCAGAGTTTAAAAAAAGTCTAGGATTGGGATAGGTGATAATTTTTCTAACCATTAAAAAACCTTTGTTTTAAATGATCTCCAAAGAAATCATTTAAAACTTTTTTCCAAAACCTTATCAATCAGCCCATATTCTTTAGCTTCTTGTGCTGACATGAAAAAATCTCTTTCTGTATCTTTTGCTATTTTTGCAACTTTTTGCTTAGTATTTTTTGCCAAAATATCATTAAGTATAGTTTTGAGTCTTAAAATTTCTTTGGCTTGAATTTCAATATCTGTGGCTTGACCTCTAGCTCCACCTAAAGGTTGATGAATCATAATACGTGAATTAGGCAAAGCAAAACGTTTTCCTTCTGCGCCACAACTAAGCAAAAATGCTCCCATAGAAGCAGCTTGTCCTATACAAATCGTACAAACATCAGGTTTGATATAGTTCATAGTATCATAAATACTAAAACCACTTGTAATTACACCACCTGGAGAATTGATATAAAGATAAATATCTTTTGTAGGATCTTCAGCTTCTAAAAAAAGAAGTTGTGCTACGATAGAAGCGGCAAGTTCATCATGAATTTCACCACTTAGCATAATAATTCTATCTTTTAAAAGGCGTGAATAAATGTCATAACTTCTTTCACCACGACTAGATTTTTCAATAACATAAGGAATAAACATTATTTATCTTCTTTCTCTTTTTTGCTCACTTTTTCCGATTTTTCTGTTTTTGGTATAAAAATATCATTAAAAAGTTTTTCTTCAATTAAAGCCATTTTCACAGCAGGCAAAGCTCCTTGTTTTTTATAGTTTTCTAAATGCTCTTTTGGATTCATACCATAGCGATATGCTTCAAAATAAATCGCTTGAATCAATTCTTGATCATTTACTTCAATCTTACGCAATTTTGCAAGTTCATCAATGATAAAAGTAAGTTTTACACTTTTTTGTGCTTCTTCTTTAAAAGAATCACGTTTTTCTTGATATTTTTCTTTACTTGCTTTAAGCTCTTCAATTTCTTTTTCGCTAAAAGTATTAAAAGCCGCACGCATCTGCATATCAGTTTCTTGTTCTACTATGCCTTTAGGTAAATCAAAATTATATTTTTCAATCAAAGCATCTGCAAATTTGCCTTTTAATTCATCATTTACAAGTTTGAAAAGTTTTTCATTTTTGATTTGCTCTTTTAATTTTTCATCTAAAACTTCAACACTAGCTTTTTCTTCTCCTGGTAAAAGTTTTTTAAGCATTTCATCATCAAGTTCTGGAATTTTAAGCTCTTGAATTTCATGTAGTTTTACTTTAAATACTGCATCTTTACCCGCTAAATGCGCTGCGCCGTATTCTTTAGGGAAAGTTACTTTGATATCTTTTTCTTCACCTATTTTCATTCCCACCATACCATCTTCAAAACCTGGAATAAATTGCTTAGAACCAATTTCTAAAACATAATTTTCAGCTTTACCACCTTCAAAAGCTTTATCATCTACAAAACCTTCAAAATCAAATTTTGCAAAATCACCTTCTTTTAAAGCTCTTTTTGTTTTTATAGCTTCAGGAGTAGCAAAACGCTTTAAAAGTTCATCTTTTTTCTCATCAATTTCTTTTTTACTTACTTTTGGAGTTTGATATTCAGGGATGAGTTTTTCATAACCCTCAAGTTTGATTTCAGGTTTAAAAGAAAGTATTAATTCAGCAATAATTTCTCCATCTTTACGATCAAATTTTTCAAAATATGGCTCACCTACAAGCTCTTTATTTTCTTTTTTAAGTTCTTGTAAAGCGCTATTTACAGCGGATTTAAAAAGATTTTGTTCTGCATCTTGAGTGAGCTCTCTTTCATATCTTTTAAGTACGGCACTTACAGGAACTTTTCCTGGTCTAAACCCATCCATTTTTACACTTTTAGAAGCTTTTTTTGCTAAATTTTCTACTTCACTTTTGATCATTCCTGAAGGAATTTTTACACTAGCAGTCGCATTAACAGAATCTAGTTGCTTTGCCTTTACTTCCATAGTTTTTTCCTTATAAAATAAAATTTGCCTTCAATGATAGCAAATTTTTCCTTATTACTTGCATAAAATTTTAAAGTAATTTATGATAAAATTGCAATATTACATTAATTATTAAAATATAAAAAATATTTTTGGAGAAAAATTTGCAAAAAAAATTTGAAGATTGTGTTAAAACCATACTTGGAATTATAGGAGAAAATCCAAATCGTGAAGGGCTTATTAAAACACCAAATCGTGTTTTTAAAGCTTATGAATTTCTTACTAGTGGTTATACGCAAAATGTCAAAGACATTTTAAATGATGCTTTATTTGAAAGCTCTAATAATGAAATGGTTTTGGTGCGTGATATAGAATTTTATAGTCTTTGCGAACATCATCTTTTACCTTTTTTTGGGCGTGCTCATGTAGCCTATATCCCTAATAAAAAAGTAGTAGGTTTAAGCAAAATTCCACGCCTTGTAGAAGTATTTGCAAGAAGACTTCAAATTCAAGAACAACTTACTGAACAAATCGCACAAGCTTTAATGGAAAATGTTGATGCAAAAGGTGTGGGTGTAGTCATAGAAGCAAGACATATGTGTGTTGAAATGCGTGGAATACAAAAAGCTAATTCCACCACTACAACTTCAGCTTTACGTGGAATTTTCTTAAAAAATGAAAAAACCAGAGAGGAATTTTTTTCTCTCATAAACTCTGCTAAACAGGTAAGATTTTAATGAATCTTGAAAAACTACGCTCCAAACTTGGTAAAGAAAATTTAAGTGCTATCTTTGGAGAGATTACAAAAATTTCTGCTACGAGTATAGAAATTCGTGGGCTTAAAACAGGGGTTGGAGATATAGTGAAGCTAGTTTCCAATGAAAATGAAAATTTAAACACTCTAGCTATGGTCGTAGAAATCAAGGAACAATTTAGCTATTTAAGCCCTTTTTCTTTTATAGAAGGTTTCAAAATAGGCGATCGTGCTTTCATAAGTGATGCAGGTATGCAAATAGGCGTTAGCGATGAACTTTTAGGCAGAGTAGTAGATCCTTTTATGCGCCCAAAAGATGGTAAAGGAGCTATAGAAGTAACCAAATATATGCCTATAATGCGTGCACCTATTGATGCCATGAAAAGAGGGCTTATAGAAGAAGTTTTTCCCGTGGGTGTTAAAACCATAGACGCGCTTTTAACTTGTGGTGTAGGACAAAAACTTGGTATTTTTGCAGGAAGTGGGGTAGGAAAATCCACTCTTATGGGAATGATAGTTAAAAATTCCAAAGCTCCTATAAAAGTAGTGGCACTCATAGGAGAAAGGGGGCGTGAAATTCCTGAATTTATACAAAAAAATTTAGGCGGAAAGCTCGATGATACAGTGATTATTGTTGCTACAAGTGATGATAGTGCTTTGATGCGTAAATACGGTGCTTTTTGCGCAATGAGTGTGGCAGAATACTTTAAAGAACAGGGCAAAGATGTACTTTTTATCATGGATAGTGTAACGCGTTTTGCTATGGCACAAAGAGAAATTGGACTAGCTCTTGGAGAGCCTCCTACAACCAAAGGTTATCCGCCAAGTGTTTTAAGTCTTTTGCCTCAACTCATGGAAAGAACCGGTAAAGAAGAAGGTAAAGGCACTATAACAGCCTTTTTTACCGTTTTAGTGGATGGTGATGATATGAGCGATCCAATCGCCGATCAAAGTCGTTCTATCTTAGATGGACACATTGTTTTAAGTCGTGAATTAACAGACTTTGGAATTTATCCTCCTATTAATATACAAAACTCTGCTTCAAGGGTGATGAGTGACATTATAAGTCCTGAACATAAACTTTGGGCAAGAAAATTTAAGCGTTTAAACTCGCTTTTAAAAGAAAATGAAGTATTGCTTCGCATCGGTGCTTATCAGAAAGGAAGTGATAAAGAACTTGATGAAGCTATTTCTAAAAAAGAATTTATGCAAAAATTCTTAGGACAAAATCCTGAAGAAAGCTTCGAATTTAATCAAACTTTAGAGCTTTTAAGTCAAATTGATGCACCAAATACTCCTTTGCTACCAACTCAAAATATAAATGTAGGAAGTGCAAGTGCAACCTTGCCTAATCCTAATTTAAAATAAAATTATTTAATAAAATAATCTCCATCAAAACTGATTAAAGAATATTTTCTTTCATCGCCTATGCTTTGAGTTAGCTCTTCTATGCTTAAAAAACTTAGCGTATCAGCTTCTACATATTCACGCACTTCTTCAGCATTTTTATTTGCGCTGATAAGTTCTTCAAAAGTTGGAGTATCTATACCATAAGTATCAGGAAATTTGATCTCAGGACAAGCTATGGCAAGATGGATTTTACTCGCTCCTGCAGCACGAAGTAAGGAAATTATTTTTTTAGAAGTAGTGCCACGCACCAAGCTATCATCAATGACTACAATTTCTTTGCCTTCTAAAACTTTACGCATAGGATTAAGCTTTAATTTTACTTTTAAATTTCTAAGCTCTTGAGTTGGCTCTATAAAAGTTCTTCCTACATAATGATTTCTTACTATTGCCATTTCAAGAGGGATTTGTAAATATTGAGCAAAACCTATAGCTGCACTTACTCCACTATCTGGCACAGGCACGACAAAGTCTGCTTTATAAGCAAATTTTTTAGCTAAAGCTTCGCCCATTTTTTTACGCACTTCATACACGCTTTTACCTTCTACTATGCTATCAGGTCTAGCAAAATAAATGTATTCAAAAGCGCAAATTCTAGGAGTTTGAGAAAAAAGTTCTATGCTTTCAAATTTATCATTTCCCTGAGTAAAAATAAGCATTTCCCCTGGTTTAACATCACGAATAAATTCAGCCTCTATAAGATCAAAAGCACAAGTTTCACTAGCAACTATATAGCCTCCATCTTTTAAACGCCCTAAAGACAAAGGACGCACCCCATGAGGATCTCTTACAATATAAAGCTTATCTTTGCTTGCTAAAACAAAACAATAAGCTCCTATACATTCTTTTAAACTCTCAATAAATCTATCTTTTAGACTTTCTTGCTTACTTCTTGCGATAAGATGAACAACATTTTCTGTGTCCATATTGGTTTGAAAAATAGCCCCATCTTGAATAAGTCTTGATCTTACTTCTTCTTTATTGACTAAATTTCCATTATGCGCTAAAGCAATATCACCTAAAACCGAAGTGGCTGCTATGGGTTGGGCATCGTTTAAACTTGAATTTCCTGCTGTAGAATAGCGATTATGCCCTATGGCGATTTCACCTTCTAAAGTTTTTAAATTATCGGGATTAAAAATTTGACTCACTTCACCTTTAGCTTTAATAGTCTTAATATTTTTACCATTACTCACACTAATACCACTTGCCTCTTGCCCACGGTGTTGCATAGCAAAAAGCGCATAATACGCATAAGTACTAGCATTTTTTGAATTAATAACTCCTACAACTGCACACATTTTAAATTCCTAAAAAATCATTGATTGAATACATTTTTGCTTCTTGCTTACTAAGCCAAATAGCGATTTTAATCGCACCTTTAGCAAAAGTCGCCCTTGAAGTAGCGGTATGATTAAGTTCTAAAAATTCTCCATCTTCATAAAAACCTACTGTATGACGTCCTACTATATCGCCACCCCTTAAACTCATCACGGCAATCTCATCTTTGCTTCTTTCACCTATAATGCCATCTCTTCCACTTACTCTTACTTTTTCAAGTTCTAAATTTCTAGCTTTTGCTACACTTTGAGCTAAAGTCATAGCTGTACCACTTGGTGCATCTTTTTTATGGCGATGATGCATTTCTAAAATTTCTATATCAAAATTTCTTAGCATTTGACTGGCTTTACTAGCAAGATAGTTTAAAACCGCAACACCTAAAGACATATTGGTCGCATAAAAAATCGGCATCACTTCACTAGCACTTTGCATCAAATGTAAAATTTTCTCATCAAGCCCTGTTGTACCTATTACCAAAGGTTTAGGTATAGTTCTTGCATAATTTAAAAGCTCATGAGTTCCACTTGGGGAAGAAAAATCAATAATCACATCGCTTTTTTCAAAAAGCTCTCCTAAATTTCCACCCTTATCATAAAGTATCGAAATTTGTGCTTGTGTTTCGCTTTTTAAACATTCTTCAATCTGTTTTCCCATTCGTCCTTTAGCGCCATAAATTCCTATTTTAATCATCTTTTTCCTTGAAAATAAAATATTGATTTTAGCATTTATTTTGTAAATTTTAAATAATAAAATTAAGCTTTATGGTTTTTTAATTTATATAAATTATCTAACAATTTTGCTTCTTCTCCTAAGCCCTTGCTATGATAAAATTTTAAATTTTTACTAAGATATTTTTGTTCTACCCAGCCACCAAAATCATGTGGATAAAGATAGTTTTGTTTTTCTTGATGATTGTTGTTAAGATAATTAGGTATTTCTAAAGCTTCATTATTTTTTACATAGTTTAAAGCTTCATTGATAGCTTTGTAGCTTGCATTAGATTTGATTGTGCTTGCTAAATAAACTACGCATTGGGCTAGGATAATTCTTGCTTCAGGATAACCTATATTTTTAACAGCCTCTAGAGTCGAAACCGCTAAATTTAAAGCATTTGGATCGGCATTTCCGATATCTTCACTTGAAAAAATCACCAAACGCCTAGCGATAAAATCCGCACTTTCTCCTGCATCAATAAGTCTTGCAAGATAATAAATAGCTGCATCAACGTCACTTCCGCGTAAACTTTTTATCATTGCACTTGCTAAAATATAATGTGTATCTTTTGAGCTAACACCTTCACTATTTATGGTGTTGCGAAGTTTTTTAAGATTTTCAAGACTGATATGTTTTTCATTTAAAACCAAGACAAATTCAAGCAAATTTAGCATAGCTCTTGCATCAGCACTTTTCAGTAGAAAATCTTTAGCTTCTTTATCAATACTAAATTTCATTTTTTCTTGTACACGCAAGAGTAAAGTTTCAAGTTCCTTTACCCCTAAAGATTTAAATTCAAAAAGCATGGAACGACTTCTTATACCAGAACTTAGAACAAAATAGGGATTTTCAGTGCTTGCGCCGATTAAAATTAAACGGTAATTTTCCATAGGAATTAAAAGCATTTCTTGTTGGGTTTTGCTAAGGCGGTGAATTTCATCAATAAAAATTAAAGGCTTATAAAGACTATTTTTATAATTATCTAAAATTTTTCTTAGTTCTTCGAGTTTAAAATTTCCTCCATCAAATTCATAAAAATCTAAGCCAAATTCTTTGGCTACAACTCTAGCAAAAGTTGTTTTTCCAGAACCTGCCGTTCCAAAAAAAATACTATGAGGAAGTTTTTGTAAAGCAGTAAATTTTTTGAAAATTTCTATAAGCTCATATTGTCCTAAAATATCATCAAAATTTTCAGGGCGAAAGGTCAAAGCTAGGCTCATTAATTTAAATCCATATTTGAAAATTCACTACCATTAATTTTTAGTTGAGGATTGGCTAAGCTATCATAAGATAAATTTAGAAAAAAGTTATTATTTTCTTTTAAAAAATATTGATTTAAACCTCCATAATCTTTTGTCCAAGGAAAAATTTCATCAGGCTCATCTGAACTGATAACTTGTAATTTTGCTTGATAAGAGTTGTTAATATTTAAATTGCCTTGTAGACTGATATTTTGTTTATTTTTTTCAAGAATTAAATTTTGTATTTCTAGATCAAGATTTTTTTGAATAAAATGAGAGATATTGAAATTTGAGTTAAGAAATTTATTTATGGTTATATTAAATTTTGTTTTGTCAAAATTTAAATTCTGACCCAATAAAGATTTAAGATCAATATCAATTTCATTGGATTTTCCTTGTATGTTTAAGTTTATTGTTGAATTTTCTTCATTAAAATTTACTAGATTTTTGCTATAAAAAGAATTGATTTTATTGTTATCTAACACAAGATAATCAAAGTTGATTTGTTGTTGGCTTTTGCTAAATAAATTTAATTCATAAAATTGTACAGGATTGTTAAAAAATTGTTCGTAATTTAAATTTTGCAACACAAATTTAGTATAAAATTGAGAAAAATTAATCATATCAAAATGTATTTTAATGTTTTTAATTTCTAAATTTTTATTCATTAAAGCTTCAATATATCCGCCGTTTATGATGGTATCTCCACCTTCATTGCTTAAATTTATATCTTTAATATTTAGAAATATTTTAGAGTTGTTATCGTGTAATTTGAGAGTAAAAGTTCCTAATTTATTGTTTTTTAACACTTTATCTAAAAAATCAAAAGGATTTGTAAAATTTCCTTTTATAATTTTATTTAAGAAAAAATAATTATTAAATTTAAGGTTGATTTTGGTTGAAAGCTGTGTATGAGAGTGATTTAAAGTAAAACTTCCTTTAGAGGTTAAAAAACCTTTTTTGAAGTAAATATCTGTAATTGTATAATCAGGATTGCTGTTTTTAATAAATTTATTAAATAAAAGTTCGTTAGTGTATCCTATATAAAATATATGAATAATAAAACCTAATATAAAACAAAAAACAATAAAAATCCATTTTTTCATTATTTGCCTTAGATGAAAATATAAGTGTTATTTTATAAATTGCTTGTTAAAAAAGAGTTTAAATTTTTATTTAAGAGTAATGAAGTAGTTTGCCGAAGAATGATTTTTATAAATCCCTTGTTAAGGGATTTATATTAATAAGCTTTTTTATAACATTGAATTTCAATTTTTCTAGCTACTGGAATAGCCTGAGTATTTGGTGTAGCAGGTATTCCATAAGAAATTTTACTTTCTAAAAAATTTCCAACCTGTAAATCTTTAAAAGTTCCATCTTTATCTGTTCCAAAAATACCACAATCATCCATTTCTATTTCGGTATTTGGTAGAACTTTTATAGCCATTTGTCCGCCATAAATAGAGTCAATAAGCAAGGTTTTATTGTTATCATAAATTTGTGCAATAGTACCTTCAAGTTTTAGACTATCTGCAAAAAGCATTGAGCTAGCTAAAAGTGCTGATGCGAATAAAATACTTTTTTTCATAATTATTTCTCCTTAATGTAAAGTGATGACATTATAAAATTTTTAAGTGAAGTGAATGTGAAATTAAAAATTTTTGACTTTCATAAAATTAATACGCTTTAATTATTTTCAAAAAAAGCTTGTGGAAAAAGATATAAACCTTCATTAAAAGGAGCTTTGATTAGAGTATATTGAAGATGAAATGGGGTAATGGAGTTAATAGATTGTTCTAAAAAAGTAGTGCAGTAAAAAGCATCTTTATCTGTACTTATGATAAATTTTCTGCCTAAATGTTCCAAAGCTTTAGCAACTATTTTTTGTTTGGTTTTTTCATCAAATTTTAATCTTTTAATAGCAATTTTATGACTCAGTTTTAAAAAATCATCCATAGAGCTTAAGATAACTTGGTTTTTAGCATTTTTGTCATCATCTGTTGTAGCATGTATGAGTATAGTTGGAGAAGTTTTAACTACCATAGCGATATGAGAATAAGGGCTTTGACTTAAATTTTCTATTAAAAAACTTTCACTTCCTATTCCTGCACGAAAGACAAGATCACCTATTTCAAGAAAAGGTAGATAGGGTTTTTTGATGATTTGATTTGAAGGATTGGAATTTATAAAGAAACCCAAAATTCCAATCAATAAAAATAAAATTAAGAAAAAATATAAAATTTTATTTAAGTAAAACAAGCTATTTTCTATCTTTTTTAGCAAGAAAAACATTGCTGCTTTGATTATTATCATTGTTAAATAACACTAAAACTCTGATTTTAGCAGAATCTTTATTGATTGTTTTTTCTTCAATTTGAATATTTTTAACACCACCCATTCTTTTTGCTTTGGCTGCATTTTCAGCAACAACTTGAGTGATTTTATCACTAACAAATGTTTTTTCTTCATCGCTTTTAGCTTCGCTAAGATCAATGTAACTCATAACAGATTTAGTATTACCACTGTAAAGATCTTTTGTAAAATTTTTAGCTAAATCTTCAGGATTTGAAGAACCGCAAGCCACTAAAAAAAGGCAACTAAAGCCAAGAAAGAAAGTTTAAAAAATTTCATTTTTTTCTTTTGATAGTATAAATTAAAATATTCATAATTATAGCAAAATAATTCAAAATTATTTTTTTATTCTTGTTTATAATGGTTACATTAGAAAATATATTTTTTTAAAAAAGCTATAAATTTAAACACATATAAGTTGGAGTTAAAATATCCTATTTTATTATCGAATAAAAATGATACAAAAGGATAGGATATGGAAATTTTTTTAGCTTTATTGGGTTTTTTCTCGTTAGGATTGATAGTTTGGCTTTTGCTAAAAGATTATACTACTCCAGCACTAGCTTTTATAAGTGTAAGTATTAGTGTAGCTTGTATTTTACTTATTCTTGAACGGCTTGGTTTTGGCGTGGGTGTAGCTTTAGGGGTTAAAGGAGGTGTTTTTGATATTAAAACATTGGTTGTTTTTATTAAAGATGGAGTCAAAAGCGTAACGGATACGGCAGCTTTGTTTGTTTTTTCTATACTCTTTTTTAGTGTTTTAAATGCAAGTGGTTTTTTTACTAAAATTTTAAATGCATTTTTATCAAAAATGAAAGCTAATATATATCAAGTTTGCATTCTTACTGTTTTTATTGCTGCTGCTGTACATTTAGATGGTTCGGGTGCTTCTACTTTTCTTATTGTAATACCTGCATTATTACCTATTTATGAGCGTTTAAGTATAAGAAAGACTTCAATGTTATTGATTATTACTTCAGCTATGGGGGTTATGAATGTTATTCCTTGGGGTGGTCCTACTTTAAGAGCGGCTACTAATATAGGAATGGATGCAAATTTGCTTTGGCACCATATTATACCTATTCAGATTGTAGGTTTAGTATTATCCCTTCTTTTGGCAATTTGGATTGCTAAGATAGAAATAAAAAGAGGCGCAGGCGCAGGTAACTTGTCGGGAATAAAATTAAATATAGAAAAAAGCGAGCACCATAATGAAAAATGGTTTTGGTTAAATTTGCTTGTAACTATTGGGGTTATTGGGCTTTTAATTAGTGGTATTATTCCTAGTTATATTTGCTTTATGATAGGGCTTGTAATAATTTTACCGCTTAATTATCCTAATTTAAAAATAGCTAAAAAAGTTTTAGATCGTGCAAGTGCTGGTGCAATGCTTATGTATATTACTTTAATTGGTGCTGGGATATTAATAGGCGTATTTGATAAAAGTGGTATTATGGAGAAAATGGGTGTTTTGATTTTAAATTTCGTTCCAGATTATTTAGGTACTTATATTCCTTTAATGGTAGGGATATTGGCTGTTCCAATGGCAATTATTTTTTGTACGGATTCTTATTTTTATGGAGTGATGCCTATAGTTTTGAGTGTAACTAAGGCTTTTGGTGCTGAACCTTTGACTATAGCTATTATCATGGTGATAGCAAGAAATTGTGCGACATTTATTTCTCCTGTTGTGCCTGCAACTTTGCTAGGTTGTGGTTTAGCAGAGGTTAATATTAGAGATCATATCAAAAGAAGCTTTTTTTATATATGGGGTATAAGTATTATTTGCTTGATTTTTGCTGAGGTAGCTGGGATAATATAATTAAAATAAAAGAACTTTTGATTTTTCAATGATTAGCTCATTGTTTTATGATATTTTTGAGTCAAAAATTTATAAAAATATAAGCGTTTTTTTGTATTATTTTATTTTACTTTAGAGAAAAATTATAAATTTAAACTTATAAGAATATTTTTTAAGTTGAAGGTAAATTTTAAAACGGAGAAATGATGTACAAAAAACAAAATTTACCAGAACTTACCTTAAGGGGTTTGATTTTGGGAAGTATTTTAACTATTATTTTTACAGCTTCAAATGTATATTTGGGGTTAAAAGTGGGACTTACTTTTTCATCATCAATTCCAGCTGTGGTCATCTCCATGGCGGTTTTGAGTCTTTTTAAGACTTCAAATATTTTAGAAAATAATATGGTTCAAACTCAAGCTTCAGCAGCAGGAACTTTATCATCAGTTATTTTTGTTATCCCAGGGCTTTTTATGTGTGGGTATTGGAGTGAATTTCCACTTTGGCAAACTTTTATGATATGTCTTTGTGGTGGCGGACTTGGAGTGCTTTTTACTATACCATTAAGAAGGACTATGGTGGTTGAAAGCAAGCTTGCTTATCCTGAAGGTAGAGCTGCAGCTGAAATTTTAAAAGTAGCCAATAAAGATCAGAGTAGTAAAAAAGGAAAACAAGGCATTAAAGAAATAGCATTAGGCTCTTTTATAGCTGCTATTTTTAGTTTGTTAAGCAATGGTTTTAAACTCGCTGCAAGTGAGAGTAATTTTGCTTTTATTTGGAATAAAATGGCTTTTGGTTTTTCTATGGGATATTCTTTGGCACTTTTAGGGGCAGGTTACTTAGTTGGTTTAGCAGGTGCTATAGCTCTTTTTGTAGGTATGTTTTTAGCTTGGGGTATTTTTACTCCCTATCTTTCAAATTTTGAATTCGATAGTGCAAAAAATGCCGTAGATTTAGCTTCTAGCGTATGGAGTTCTAAAGTAAGGCTTATAGGAACAGGAGCTATTGCTATAGCAGCGCTTTGGACTTTAATAGAACTTTTAAAACCCGTTATTAAAGGTATTAAAGAAATTGTTAAAAATGTTAAAATTACTAATCAAGAAAAAAATGAAAGAACAAATATAGACCTTTCTTTAAAAAGTATTTTTATACTTTTTGTTTTAATGGTTGTGGGTTTATTTATTACTTTTTATAGTTTTGTTGAAGATGCTAACTTAAGTATTTATTATCAAATGCTATTTTCATTTGTTGGAACTTTAGTTTCTGTTTTAATAGGTTTTTTTGTTGCAGCAGCTTGCGGATATATGGCAGGACTTGTAGGATCTTCTTCTAGTCCTATTTCTGGAATCGGACTTATTGGTGTTATTATTTCTTCTATTGTTTTTTTGGTTTTAGGTGTGGAACTTTTTCAAGATCCTATGCTTTCTAAATTTGCAGTAGCATTAGCTATTTTTACTACTAGTGTTATTTTAGCTACAGCTGCTATTTCGAATGATAATTTACAAGATTTAAAGACAGGACATTTAGTCGGAGCTACTCCTTGGAAACAACAAGTTGCTTTACTTGTAGGCTGTGTTTTTGGTGCTTTGGCTATAGTTCCTGTTTTAAATTTGCTTTATCAAGCCTATGGTTTTGTCGGAGCAATGCCAAGAGAAGGTATGGATGCTTCATCAGCTTTAGCAGCACCGCAAGCAAATTTAATGAGCACTATCGCCCAAGGAATTTTTCATCACAATATAGAGTGGGGTTATATGGCTTTTGGTGTATTTGTAGGAATTTTAATGATTATTATAGATAAAATTTTAAGAAGAACACAGAAAATGTCTTTGCCGCCTTTAGCTGTTGGAATAGGTATTTACCTTCCCCCTGCTGTAAATATACCTTTAGTTATAGGCGGAATTTTAAAATATATTGTAATGCAACACTTGACTAAAAAATATGCAAAAAATTCTCATAAAGAAGAAAAACTTGCAAGTTGTGAGCAAAGAGGCACGCTTTTTGCTTCAGGACTTATAGTGGGTGAAAGTATTTTTGGGGTAATTATCGCAGGAATTACTGTATTTTCAGTAAGTATGGGTGGTAGTGAAAATCCTTTAGCTTTAAATTTAGCAAATTTTCATGATAGCGAGCTTTTCGCACTTATCTTTTTTGTGGGAGTTGTATTATATTTCATTAAGCGTATTGTTAAAAAAGATGCTTAATTTTTGGGGTTAAAACCCCATTTAATCCATTCTGATATAATTTTTCTTTTGCAATTATCATTCAAGGATTAAAATGGAAAATTTATATGCTTTAATACTTGGAATTATAGAAGGTCTGACTGAGTTTTTACCTGTTTCTTCAACAGGACATATGATTTTAGGTACGACTATTTTAGGTATCGATATAGATGAGTTTTGGAAAAGCTTTTTGATTATCATCCAGCTTGGTTCTATTTTGGCGGTCATTTTTGTATTTTGGCGTAAATTGTTTCAAGGGCTTGATATTTGGTTAAAACTTGCAGTTGGATTTTTTCCTACCGGAGTTATAGGGCTTTTTGTGGCAAAATACTTAAATGCTTTATTTAATGGTTGGGTTGTGGTTGGAATGCTCATTTTTGGCGGTGTTGTGTTTATTCTTATAGAACTTGCACATAAAAATAAACAATATCGTATCAATTCTTTAGAAGAAATAAGTTTTAAACAAGCTTTTTGCATAGGTATTTTTCAATCTTTAGCCATGATTCCTGGTACTTCAAGAAGTGGAGCAAGTATTATTGGTGGACTTTTGCTAGGATTTAATAGAAAAGTTGCGGCTGAGTTTAGTTTTTTGCTTGCCATTCCAACGATGATTATCGCTACAGCTTATAGCATTTATAAAGAGCCTGAGCTTCTTAGCAATGCAAATTCTTTAATTCCTTTAGGCATAGGTTTTATCACTGCTTTTATTGTTGCAGTTTTAGTTATAAAATTTTTCTTAAAATTTATTTCTAAATTCGACTTTATCCCTTTTGGAATTTATCGTATTATTTTGGGATTTGTTTTCTTTTATTTGTATTATAGTGGGATTTTAAATGCTGGAAGTGAATTTAAGCTATAAATAAATATTAAATTTATTCTAAGATTTTTTTTAAAAATAAGCTGAATTTCAAAAATAATTAAGTCTTAGAAAGTTAAAATTAGAACTTTATAAACACTCACAGGGTAAGTGAGCGACAAAGGGTTAAAAATATGGAAAAAGAAGTTATTGCGTATTTGGACAATGAGACGATAATTGACTCTCAAAGTGTGAAAAATACAAATTTAAAAGAAATTTATTTTGATAATTCTAAAGAAAGTTTAGAAGTGATACGCCATTCTTGTGCGCATTTGATGGCACAGGCGATTAAGAGCTTGTATCCTGAGGCTAAATTTTTCGTTGGTCCTGTTATAGAAGATGGATTTTATTATGATTTTCGTGTAGAAAGTAAGATTGGCGAAGAAGATTTAGTAAAAATTGAAAAAAAGATGAAAGAACTTGCTGAAGCAAAGATTGAAATTTCAAAATATGAAATCACAAAAAACGAAGCTTTGGCTAAATTTCAAAATGATGATTTAAAACAAGAAGTTTTATTGCGTATTCCTGATGGAGCTGTAAGTATTTATAAACAAGGTGAATTTGAAGATTTGTGTCGTGGTCCTCATGTGCCAAATACGAAATTTTTACGCTTTTTTAAACTCACTCGTGTTGCAGGAGCGTATTTGGGTGGCGATGAAAAAAGAGAAATGCTTACTCGAATTTATGGGACTGCTTTTGCAGATAAGGAAAGTTTAAAAGAGTATTTAACCATTATTGAAGAAGCTAAAAAACGCGATCATAGAAAGCTTGGAACAGAGCTTAAACTTTTTACTTTTGATGATGAGATCGGAGGAGGCCTTCCTATCTGGTTAAGTAATGGTGCAAGACTTAGATCTAAACTTGAACATATGCTTTATAAAATTCATCGTTTGCGTGGTTATGAGCCTGTGCGTGGGCCTGAGCTTTTAAAAGCAGATGCATGGAAAATCAGTGGGCATTATGCAAACTATAAAGAAAATATGTATTTTACACAAATTGATGAACAAGAGTATGGTATTAAGCCTATGAACTGTGTGGGACATATTAAAATTTATCAAAGTGATGTAAGAAGCTATCGTGATTTGCCTTTGAAATTTTTTGAATACGGCGTAGTGCATCGTCATGAAAAAAGTGGGGTTTTGCACGGACTTTTTAGAGTGAGAGAATTCACTCAAGATGATGCACATATTTTTTGTATGCCAAGTCAGATTAAAGAGCAGGTTTTAGAAATTTTAGCTTTTGTGGATAATTTGATGAAATTATTTGATTTTAGCTATGAAATGGAAATTTCAACTAAACCTGAAAAAGCCATAGGTGATGATGAAATTTGGGAAATAGCGACTAAGGCTTTAAAAGAAGCTTTAGATGAACAAGGTTTAAAATACGGTATTGATGAAGGTGGCGGGGCTTTTTATGGGCCAAAGATTGATATTAAAATCACCGATGCTTTAAAAAGAAAGTGGCAATGTGGAACCATACAAGTAGATTTTAACCTGCCAAGTCGTTTTAAACTTGAATACACTGATAGTGATAATGAAAAAAAACAACCTGTAATGTTGCATCGTGCGATTTTAGGTTCTTTTGAAAGATTTATAGGAATTTTAACCGAGCATTGTGCGGGTGAGTTTCCGTTTTTTATCGCACCAACTGCGGTGGGTATAGTGCCAATAGGCGAAGCACATATTGCTTACGCAAAAGAAATTCAAAAAGAATTATTAGAGCTTAATATCGATAGCGAGGTGTATGAAAAAAATGAGAGCTTAAGTAAAAAAATTCGTATCGCTGAAAAGCAAAAATTACCTATGATTTTAGTTTTAGGCGATGATGAGGTGGCAAAGCGTAGCGTTGCTTTAAGAGATAGAAGAGCTAAAGAACAAAAAAATCTTAGCTTGGACGAATTTATTAAATTAGTTAAGGAGAAAATGAGTGAGGTACACTTTTGAGTAAAGAAAAAGAAGTATTGCTCAATGAAGAAATAAGAGCGGATGAAATCAGATGTGTTGGCGATGATGGCAAAGTTTATGGTATTATCAGTAGTGATGAAGCTTTAGAAATTGCAAATCGTTTAGGACTTGATCTTGTAATGATAGCTGCAGATGCTAAGCCACCTGTTTGCAAGATCATGGACTATGGTAAATTCCGTTATCAACAAGAGAAAAAACAAAAAGAAGCAAAGAAAAAACAAAAAGTGATTGATATAAAAGAAATCAAACTTTCTGTAAAAATTGCTCAAAATGATATTAATTACAAGGTAAAACATGCTTTAGAATTTTTAGAACAAGGTAAGCATGTGAGATTTCGTGTGTTCTTAAAAGGACGTGAAATGGCAACTCCTGAAGCAGGTGTAGCTTTGCTTGAAAAAATTTGGACTATGATAGAAAATGAAGCTAATCGTGACAAAGAGCCAAATTTTGAAGGTCGTTATGTAAATATGCTTGTAACTCCAAAAAAAGCTTAATCCACTTTTGTGGATAAGGCTTTTAAAGGTTTTAAATTTTGAAAGAAAATCCTTCTTTTTTAAAAGAGCAAATTATAACTTATCTTGGAAATAAAAGAGCACTTTTAAGTTTTTTAAATAATGGCTTTAAGGTAGCTAAAAAAGAACTTGGTAAAGATAAATTTAGTTTTTGTGATATATTTAGTGGCTCAGGTGTTGTAAGTCGTTTTGCAAAAGCACACTCAAATTATATTTTAGCCAATGATTTAGAAGATTATTCAAAACTCATCAATGAGTGTTATCTTGCTAATAAAGACAAAGATTTACTTCAAAATATAAAAAAGTATTATAAAAATTTAATCCAAAATTTAGATTTTCAAAAAGGTTTTATCAGTGAGCTTTATGCTCCAAAAGATGATGATGATATTAAAAAAAATGAAAGGGTTTTTTATACTTTTAAAAATGCTTTATATCTTGATACTATAAGGCAAAAAATCGAAAATGAAATTCCAAAAGAATTGAGGCATTTCTTTATAGCTCCTTTGATTTATGAAGCCAGTGTTCATTCAAATACTAGCGGAGTTTTTAAAGGTTTTTATAAGGGTAAGGATGGCATCGGAAAATTTGGTGGCGAAGGACAAAATGCACTTAAACGCATTAAAGGAGAAATAGAGCTTAAAATGCCTATTTTTTCAAATTTTTCTTGTGAATTTGAAGTGATGCAAAAGGATGCAAACATACTTGCAAAAGAACTTGATTTTTTTGATGTAGTGTATCTTGACCCCCCTTATAATCAGCACCCTTATAGTTCTAATTATTTTATGCTAAATTTAATTGCAAATTATAAAAAACCTGAAGAAATTTCTAAAATCAGTGGCATTCCAAAGGATTGGAACCGCAGTACTTTTAATAAGTCAAAATTTGCCCAAGATGCTTTATTTGAACTTATTAATGATTTAAAAGCAAGAGTGATTTTACTTTCTTATAATTGTGAAGGTTTTGTAAAAAAAGAAATTTTTTTAAAGCGCTTAAGCACTCTTGGAAAATGCCGGATTTTAGAGCAAAAATATAATACTTTTAGAGCTTCTCGCAATCTTAAAAATCGCAACATCCATCTTCATGAGCAACTTTATATTTTAGTTAAAAATTAGTTTTTCGTGCTAAAATTGCACTTAAAAATGAGGAGGGATTTATGAAACTAAAATTATCTTTTTGTGCATTAATGGCATTTGGTTTTTCTAACTATCTTTTTGCTTCAGCTATTGATCCAAAGTTATTTTCAAGAATATCTTGATTTTGCCAGTAATAAAGGCAAATTTCAAGTAGGTCAAATTGGCTTTTAAATTTTAGCAAAAAATCCTAGTCAAAATATCTCTTTTAATGTGCCTATGATTGATTTTTCTACTTCAAATCGTGGAGGAAAATTCCAAGGAGAATTTACCAATATAGGACAATCTTATATAGTCAGCGCTTCTCATATGAGTACAAGTTTAAATACTGGGAAGTAAATAAAGGCTATGTGAAACAAGGTAGTGTTTTACACTTTGGAGGGGTAGCAAATAGAATCGTAAGCTCAAGTGATAATTTTACTTATAAAAAAGAAAATGTGGATTTTGCTGTTTTAAAAATGAGTAAGATTAGTCTCAATAAAAGTGCAAATTTGAGTAAAGATTTAAATCTTATTGAAAAAAATTCTGGCGATGGTGGAGATATTTATGAATACAAGGATCCATTTTGGGATAGTTGTCAAAGTGGAAAATGTGATTATTCAAAAGGTAAAGGCAAGCTTTTTGATAGTTCGCGTTATGAGTACTTTGCAAGAGAGGGAAGTGGTATTGTAGCTTTAGGTTTTGAAGATACAAATAAAGTACCCATTAAGATTTTTGATTCTAATGAAATCAATTTAGGAGGTTTTGTCAGTTTAACTCCTAAAAATACTGAAGATAAGCGTTTTAAGTTGCAATTTCTTAATTATACCAATGATAAAAGAAATTCTTTTACAAGTTCTTTAATATCCTGGGATTCTGGAAGTGGAGTGTTTATGATAAGATGGATAAAAATGGTATTTAGTGGGTGTGGTAAGTACGAGTAATTGTAATGTCCATTTTACTATGGATATACTTGTTTACAGGTTGATTATGCTTTGATCAATCAAGTAAAGATCAATGAATTTTAAAATGCTCATAAAGTAGCCATAGGATCTGGAACTTATACACTTAGTAGCGATGGTTTGGTGAAAGATGGTAAAAAAATAGAAAATGTAAGTTTGATTTCTAAGACTAATGTGGGTTATGTAAGCTATAAAAATTCTTTTGATGATAAAAATAATTGTGATAAGAGAATTGAAGAAATGCAAAATAGCAAGGATTTGTATTTTTCTCAAAATGGAAGTATAAATTTAAATAGCGATGTGGATTTAGGCGCTAGTGTTTTAAATTTGATAAAAATTCAAATTGGCAAATAACAGGCGATAAATGGCTTATACATGGCGGAATTTATGCTGATAAGGGTTCAAGGTAGAATATAATGTTAAAACCAAAAAAGATGATTTTCTTTATAAAATGGGTGAAGGAGAGCTTGTTGTCAAAAGTCAAAGTGTGGATACAGGACTTAGAATGGGTGAGGACCAAGGTAAGTCTTGAGGGTGAAGGTTGAAGTTTTGGCGAAATTTATATGAATGGTGGAACTTTGGATCTATCGGGCTTAACATTAAAATTTGATCAAATTAAAGCTAACTCTAATAATGTTTTTATCACAAGCTCTAAAGCAGGGGCAAATTTAAATTTAGAAAACAAGCAAAATTATCTTTATCATGGCAATATTTTTCAGATGAGGCCATAACAATTAGTGCTAATACAGATAAAGCTTTGATTTTTGATGGTAATATTTACAATAAAGAAGGTGTTTTTAGGACAGAAAATGCCAAGTTAAATTTTCAAGGACATGCTAGAATACACGCTTATGTAAGCAAAGAACAAGCTAAAAAACTTCAAGAACATGGTTTAAGTGCTTTAACTAAGCCTGTAAGTTTTACACAAGAAGATTGGGAAGATAGGGTTTTTGTTTTAAAAGAGCTTAATTTAGAAAAAAAGCGAGTTTTATTTAGGGCGTAATGTAAGCTTAAAAGTAGAAAACCTTAATGCTAAAAATTCCAAAATAGAGCTTGGAAGTAAAAATTTGTGGATCGATGAAAAAGATGGGGAAAATATTATTGATAAGACTGATGATTATTCTTATGGAGATGTTGTATAAACAGGAGTTGGCAAAGAAATGGCTTTTGAGCAAAAGCTTTAAAATACCCAAAATGCTAAGATAGAAAAGGTTTATTTTAGTGTAAATTTAAATCTTGATCATTCTGATGTTACTTTGCAAAACACATTTTTTAGTGGTAATATCAAAGGTATCAATGATACGCAAAAAAAATCTTGCGATTAAAGATTCTTTGCTTGAGTCTCATATATAAATGAGCAATCTTCAAGTAGAAAAAAGTGCTATTTATAGGAAAGTTGATGCAAAAAAATTAAGTGCAAATAATACAATATTTAAAATCAATGCGGATTTTGAAAATTCTAAAGCAGATTATATTAATTCTAAGGAAAGCACACAAGGAGTAAATAATACTTTAGTATTAATTTTTCTTAATAATCCTAGTAAAAAGCGGGTTTAAATATCTTACTAGCTCATTTAAAAGATGAAAATAAACATTTAACAAAGGAATTTTTTACTATGCCAAATGTGAGCAAGGTTTTAGTACGTATACCCCAAATGTTGTTTTTTCTCATAATGAAGAAAATTTTGCCCAGAGTGGAATTTAGAAAAAATTGATTCTAAGATTAAAGATGAATATTTTTTTACTAATGATAATACTCAAGCTATTGTAAAAACTAAATCTATACTTGCTCAAGCTATTTTAGGCTCCATGATAGGAGTGGGATAATATGCATAAAAGAATGGGGGAATTACGCAATAATCCTTATGAAAGTGGTGTATGGTTAAGAACTTTTGGATGGGGTACGAGTGATGAGTATAATAGTGGAAAATACTTTGAAATTCAAAGCGGACATGATAAATTAAACGAGTATTCGAATTTCGAGCTTTACAGTGGAGTAAGGTTTTTATAGTGATTTTGTTTTAGATATATTTATTATCAAAATGAAATAAATGCAAATTTTATTCCAGGAAATCAAGGTAGATTAGATGATAATGATGGTTCGCATAATATTATCTTAAGTGCTGAGTTAGGTTATAGAAAAGCTTATGATAAATTTTATCTTGAGCCGAGTTTGGAATTTATCAGTGGTTATGTAGGAGCTATGGATCTAAAAGGAGATATTGCTAGTTTAAAACGATTTTCTTATATTCCTTTAGTCGTAAAAACAGCATTTTTTATAGGAAGTCAAAATTAAAATTTAAATTTTAGAACAGGACTTGGTTTGTATGCGGATCCGATTAAAGCAGGAGATCAAATCTTGGAGGATCAAGCAAGTCAGAGAAGATATGAAGGAAAAAAGATCAAAGAATGTTTATAAATTTAGGAAATGATTATAAGCTTAACGATAAAACACGCTTTAGTTTTGAATTTGAAAAGACATTTTTTGGCGATTTAAATGTAGATTGGAGTGCAAATGCTAATTTTAAGATATAGTTTTTAAATAAAAAATAATTTAAAAATTGTATTTTTATTTTAAGCTTTTTTGTTTATAATGCTTACTTTTACATTTAAAGGATAAAGATGAAAATAAAAGTTGGGATTTTAGGAGCGAGTGGTTATGCGGGAAATGAACTTGTTCGCATTTTGCTTAATCATCCCAAGGTTGAAATTTCTTATTTAGGTTCGAGTTCTAGCACGGGACAAAATTATCAAGATCTTTATCCGAATACCCCTTTAAATTTATGTTTTGAAAATAAAAATTTAGATGAACTTGAGCTTGATCTTTTGTTTTTGGCTACTCCGCATGAATTTAGTGCTAAGCTTTTAAATAAGAATTTGTTAAAAAAGATGAAAATCATTGATTTAAGTGCGGATTTTCGTCTTAAAAATCCTAAAGATTACGAGCTTTGGTATAAATTCACTCATCCTAATCAAGAGCTTTTGCAAAATGCAGTTTATGGACTTTGCGAGCTTTATAAAGAAGAGATAAAAAAAGCAAGTTTGGTGGCAAATCCAGGTTGCTATACCACCTGTTCTATCTTAAGTCTTTATCCGCTTTTTAAAGAAAAGATTATTGATTTTAACTCAGTTATTATTGATGCAAAAAGTGGAGTAAGTGGAGCAGGAAGAAGTGCAAAGGTGGAAAATCTTTTTTGTGAAGTTAATGAAAATATCAAAGCTTATAATTTAGCTTCGCACCGCCATACTCCTGAAATTGAAGAGCATTTAAGCTATGCGGCCAAAGAGAAAATCACTCTACAATTTACCCCTCATCTTGTGCCTATGCAAAGAGGAATTTTAATCAGTGCTTATGCAAATTTAAAAGAGGACTTGCAAGAACAAGATATACGCGATATTTATACAAAATACTATCAAAACAATAAATTCATAAGGCTTTTACCGCCGCAGTCGCTTCCGCAGACTCGGTGGGTTAAATCAAGCAATTTTGCGGATATAAATTTTAGTATAGATCAACGTACAAAGCGTGTTATTGTGCTTGGTGCTATTGATAATTTAATCAAAGGTGCAGCAGGACAAGCTGTTCAAAATATGAATTTAATGTTTGATTTTGATGAAGATGAAGGACTTAAATTCTTTGCAAATTTGTAAAGGATAAAAATGTTAATACGAGCTATGCAAAAAAGCGATTATGAAGCCGTTTATAAGCTTTGGTGTGAGATAAAAGGCTTTGGGATAAGAAGCATTGATGATAGCAAAGAAAATATAGAAAATTTTTTAGATAGAAACCCAAATCTTAGCGTTGTAGCAGTGATTGATGAAGAAATTGTAGGAAGCATACTTTGCGGGCATGATGGACGCACAGGGGGATTTTATCATGTATGTGTGCATAAAGATCATAGAAAAAAGGGTATAGCACACGAGATGACTAAATTTTGTCTTGAGGCCTTAAAAGCTCAAAAGATTAATAAAATCGCCTTAATCGCTTTTAAAAACAATGATTTAGGCAATGAGTTTTGGAAACATTATGGTTTTACTTTAAGAGAGGATGCGAATTATTACGATCTTTCTTTAAATGAGTATAATCAAACCAGCTTTAATGCTTAAGGAATGATCATGCAAAAATATTTAGAAAAAGCTAATGTCTTAATCGAAGCTTTGCCTTATATACGCAAATTTAATTCCAAGATTATACTTATAAAATATGGTGGATCAGCTATGGAAAATGAGGAGCTAAAGCATTGTGTGATGCAAGATATAGCTCTTTTAAAACTTGTGGGTTTAAATCCTATCATTGTACATGGTGGAGGAAAAGATATTTCTGCTATGTGTGAAAGATTGGGCGTAAAGAGTGAGTTTAAAAACGGTCTTAGGGTTAGTGATAAAGCCACTACTGAAGTAGCCAGTATGGTTTTAAATCATATCAATAAAAATTTAGTCCATAGTTTGCAAAATTTAGGAGTTAAAGCCATAGGGCTTTGTGGTAAAGATGGCGCGCTTTTAGAATGTGTGAAAAAAGATGAAAATTTAGCTTTTGTTGGCACGATACAAAAGGTAAATTCGAAAATTTTAGAAGAGCTTTTGGAAAAAGATTTTTTACCTATCATTGCTCCTATTGGCATGGATGAGAATTTTAATACTTATAATATCAACGCTGATGACGCAGCTTGTGCGATCGCTAAGGCTTTAAGGGTTGAAAAACTTGCTTTTTTAACTGATACTGCAGGGCTTTATGAGGATTTTAATGATAAAAATTCTTTAATTTCTAAAATCAGCCTTGAACAGGCTAAAATTTTAGCTCCTAAAATAGAAGGTGGTATGCATGTAAAATTAAAATCTTGCATTGATGCTTGTGAAAATGGAGTCAAAAAGGTACATATTTTAGATGGGCGTGTGAAACATTCTTTGTTGCTTGAGTTTTTTACCGATGAAGGTATAGGCACTTTGGTGGGTTAAAGGATGAAAATGGATTATAAAGAACAAAGTCATATTATCCCTACCTATAAGCGTTTTGATATAGTTTTAGAAAAAGGGCAGGGGGTTTATCTTTTTGACGATAAGGCTAAAAAATATCTTGATTTTTCAAGTGGCATAGGTGTTTGTGCTTTAGGATATAATCATGCTAAATTTAATGCCAAAATCAAAGCGCAAGTGGATAAGCTTTTGCATACTAGCAATTTATATTATAATGAAAATATAGCTGCTGCAGCTAAAAATTTAGCCAAAGCTAGTGCTTTAGAGCGTGTTTTTTTTACAAATTCTGGTACAGAAAGTATAGAAGGAGCGATGAAAACAGCTAGAAAATACGCCTTTAACAAAGGCATTAAGAGTGGACAATTTATCGCTTTTAAGCATTCTTTTCATGGGCGTACTTTAGGGGCTTTATCGCTTACTGCTAATGAAAAATATCAAAAGCCTTTTAAGCCTTTAATTTCAGGGGTTAAATTTGCAAAATATAATGATATTTCAAGCGTTGAAAAACTGGTAAATGAAAAAACTTGTGCCATTATCTTAGAAAGCGTGCAAGGAGAAGGTGGGATAAATCCTGCAAATAAAGATTTTTACAAAGCCTTAAGAAAGCTTTGCGATGAAAAAGATATATTATTAATCGCTGATGAAATTCAATGTGGTATGGGTAGAAGTGGAAAATTTTTTGCCTATGAGCACGCACAAATTTTGCCTGATATCATGACTTCAGCGAAGGCCTTGGGTTGTGGGCTTAGTGTGGGTGCTTTTGTAATAAATCAAAAGGTAGCAAGCAATTCTTTAGAAGCGGGCGATCATGGTAGCACTTATGGGGGAAATCCTTTGGTTTGTGCAGGAGTGAATACAGTTTTTGAAATTTTTAAAGAAGAAAAAATTTTAGAAAATGTCAATAAACTCACGCCTTATTTAGAGCAAAGTTTAGATGAGTTGATCAAAGAATTTGATTTTTGTAAAAAACGCAAAGGTTTAGGGTTTATGCAAGGGCTGAGTCTTGATAAAAGTGTAAAAGTATTCAAGGTCATTCAAAAATGCCAAGAAAATGCACTTTTACTGATAAGTTGTGGAGAGAATGATTTGAGATTTTTACCTCCTTTAATTTTGCAAAAAGAACATATTGATGAAATGAGCGAAAAGTTAAGAAAGGCTCTAAAGAGTTTTTAATAAATTTTGTAAAAAAGTTTATTCTTTTCCATCTACTATAGGCACAAATAAACATTCTTCTAAAATTTCTTTTTGTAAATTTGTGCCATTTTTTCTAAGGCGTGTGATGAATTGTTTGCCATTGTGTAAAATAGGAGCGACTAAAATCCCGTCATCGCTTAATTGATCGAGTAAAATTTCAGGAATTTGTGTCGCATAAGCAGAAAATAAAATCCTATCATAAGGAGCATAATTTTTCCAGCCATTTTGCCCATCATCAAATTTTACATTGATATTAAAAAGTTCTAATTCTCTGAAAGTTTGAGCGGCTTTTTTGGCTAAATTTTCTATGCGTTCTATGGTAAAAACACGCCTTATGACTTTGCTTAAAATCGCAGCTTGATAGCCACTTCCACAACCTATCTCTAAAATACTATCAGCATTTTTAAAATCTAAGGCCATAGTCATTTTAGCTACAGTTAAAGGTGAACTAATCCATTGAGAATTTGCCAAAGGCAAAGCATCAAGGCGATAAGCATGGGCTTTTAAAGGAGAAAAAATTTCACGCGGAATTTGACAAAAAGCATTAAAAAGTTCTTCATTGATAAAAACTTTTTGTGCAATTTCTTCAGCCATATTTTGACATCTTTTTTGTTCAAATGCGTTCATTACTTCTCCTATAAATTTAAATAAAAATTGTAACTAAAAAAGTTGAAATAGAGTTAAACTTAGCTATACTTAAATAAAAAGGAAAAAAATGCTTATAAAATTTAAAAATCATAGTCCCAAACTAGGTCAAAATGTTTTTGTTGCAGAGGGCGCTAAAATCATAGGAGAAATAGAAATAGGAGATGAAAGTGGTATTTGGTTTAATTGTGTTTTAAGAGCCGATGTTAATTTTATAAAAATTGGCAAAAGAACCAATATTCAAGATCTTAGCACGGTGCATGTTTGGCATAGGGAATTTGATGAAAAAGGAAAGTTAAAAGACGCTGGTTTTCCTACGATAATAGGAGATGATGTAACCATAGGACATAATTGCGTTATCCATGCTTGTGTGATAAAAAATCGTGTTTTAATCGGAATGAATGCTGTTATCATGGACAATGCTTTGATAGAAGAAGATAGCATAGTGGGTGCTGGAAGCGTTGTAACAAAGGGTAAAAAATTTCCGCCACGCTCTTTGATACTTGGAAATCCTGCAAAATTTGTGCGTGAATTAAACGATGAAGAAATAAGCTTTCTAAAACAATCCGCTTTAAATTATGTGGATTTTAAAAACGAGTTTTTAAAAGATCTTCAGTGATATTTTGAAGTTTAGGTGAGAGTTTTACTTCAAATTTCACAAAACGATCAAGATCTAAAAAACTCTCATCGAGTTTTGAAATTTGCTCTTTTGTATAATCTTGAATAGTATTTAAAGATGACTTTTTAAGAAGTCTTTTTTCTTTGTAGACTAATTCTAAAAGTTCTTTGCGTTCTAAATTTTCATCTTGATTTGGGTTTTCGTCAAAAACATAAAGCTCATCAAAAAGGATTTTTTGCGTGTTTTTATCATAAACCCTAAAAAGCTTTTTAAAATGAGGTAGGGTTGATTTTTCGTTATTTTCGCTGATTTTGATTTTAGGTTTTATGCCTTGATCTTCTAAGGCTGCGAGTTTATAAACGCAACTAAAAATAGGGTCACTTGAAGCAGTGATCAATCTTTCACCTACACCAAAGATATCAATAGGTGCATTTTGTTCTTTGAGTTTTTTAATACTCCATTCATCAAGGGCGTTAGAAACTATGATTTTACATTTTTGAAGTCCTGCTTGATCAAGTTTTTGTCTGATTTTCAAACTCAACTTAAGTAAATTTCCAGAATCTATTCTCACACCGCCTTCTTGGATACCAAATTCTTTAAAAACTTTAATCGCATTTTTAAGTCCGCTATTTAGACAATCATAAGTATCAATCAAAAAAACAGGATTTTTTGGATAAATTTTCACATAAGCTTTAAAAGCTTCAAGTTCATTTTCAAACATTTGCACCCAAGAATGTGCCATAGTTCCATTGATAGGGATATTATAAATTTTTCCTGCTAAAGTACAAGCACTTCCTATGCAACCTCCTATAAAAGCTGCTCTTGCTCCTTTTAAGGCTGCTTCACTTCCTTGTGCTCTGCGTGAACCAAATTCTAAAATTTTACTGTCTTTAGCTGCACGCACGATACGATTGGTTTTGGTAGCAATAAGGCTTTGGTGGTTTAAACTTAAAAGTAAAAAAGTTTCTAAAAGCTGTGCTTCTATGGTTGTAGCTTTAATACATAGCAAAGGTTCGTTTGGAAAAATCACTTCTCCTTCACGCATAGCATAAATTTCACCCTTAAATTTAAAGTTAGCTAAAAAATCTAAAAATTCTGTATCAAAAATACCTTGTTTTCTTAAAAATTCTATATCTTCTGCATCAAAACTCAAATTTTCAACAAAGTCTAAAATATCTTCAAGACCTGCAAAAATAGCAAAAGATCCTGAATCTGGAATTTTTCTAAAAAATATATCAAAATAACAAATTTGATCTTTTTTATTGTTTTTGAAATAGCCTTGAGACATTGTAAATTCATAAAAATCACAAAGCAAGGCTAAAGAAGTTTTAGAAGTCATCAAAGCTTATACTACCCTTAGAATAATTCGTTACTTTACTTTCAAAGAAATTGCTCTTTTGATCGTTAAATTTTGAAAAATCATCTACCCATTTAATAGGATGTTTTGCATTGTATAACTTATCTAAATTGATCGCGCTTAATCTTTGATCTACAAGATAATGGATATATTCTTCTATGATATCATCAGTAAAGCCCATGATTTGATTTTGAGTGATGTATTTACCCCATTTGATCTCAAGATCTCCAGCTTTTTTAAACATATCATAAATTTTATTGATATTTTCATCATGGAACAAATCAGGTCTTTCTTTGCGTACTGAATTGATCATATTTTGAAATAATAAAAGATGTGTGATTTCATCTCTTTGGATAAAGCGGATCATTTGTGCTGAACCTAGCATTTTTCCTGCACGTGCAAGTGCGTAAATGGCAGTAAAACCACTATAAAAATATACTCCTTCTAAAATTTGATTTGCCACCATAGCCAAAAGAAGTTTATTATCATCTACATCGCCTGCTAATTCTTCATAAATGCTTGAAATAAAGTCATTTTTTTCACGCAAAGTTTCATCATGCTTTTCCATTTCATAAATCAAATCTGTATTATCGCAAATCGCTTCTACCATAACAGCGTAAGATTTTGAATGGTTTGCCTCTTCATAAGCTTGGCGTGCTAAAACTGCATTGATTTCAGGAGCTGTGATGTAAGGGTTGATATTGTCTGCTAAATTATTGGTTTGAAAACTATCCATAGAAATAAGCTGACTCCAAACCAAATCATACATTCTTTTTTCACCTGCAGTTAAATTACAGCGATAATCAAGTGCATCTTTAGTTGTATCCACTTCTTTTGGAAACCAAGTATTTGCCTCCATTAAATCCCAAAGTTTTAAAGCCCAAGTATATTTTGCCTTAGTAAAATTTAAAATTCCATGTGGGTTACCATCAAAAACTTTACGATCTCCTAAGGTTTCGTTTGAACTTGGATTGTAAATTCTTTTTCTTTGCATTTTTAACCTTTCTTTATGCTTTAGTAGCTATACAACTTTGAGTTAAAATATCGTGTAAATTTAAACGATCTTTTCTTACAAAACTGACAAATAAACCAAAGAGTAAGCCAAAACTTATAATAAATATCACATATCTTAGTAAAATTCTAAGAAAACTTAGTTTCTTTCCCGTTTTTATATCAATAAGATATAAATCATATGCTTTAAGACCTGGGCTTTGTGCCTTTTTTGTTAAAAAAATAGCTTGAATCAAACCAAATAAAAAAGTACATAAAGTTGTGATAAAATGGTTGTTTAAAAAAGATTCTTTAGAGCCTAATAGAAAATAAAATAAATACAAAATAGGAACATAAATAAGAAAAATATCTATAAGCAAAGCTCTAAATCTTAGCCATCTAGAGCTAATTTTTGCTTTAGTTTTCATTTAATTTCCACGGCTTCCTGGTTTTATAGCTTTACTCCCTTTTTTACAAAGTGGACAATTTGTTTCATCATAAATTTCAAATTCAAAATTTCCTAGAGTAAAGAGTGGTAAATTTTCAGGTAATTTCGCATTATCTTTTCTTGGAGATTTTAAATTTTCTACTGCACAAAAACCACGATTTGCCAATGCTGCAAAACCTACAACAATGCCACCTAAACTTTCAATGATTTTTGCACTCTCTAAAGCACTACCACCTGTAGTAATGATATCTTCACAAATTATAAATTTTTCACCCTTTTTCACCTCAAAACCACGTCTTAAAGTCATTTCTTTATTTACTCTTTCAGTGAAGATAAAACGTTTACTACAAGCTCTCGCAAGCTCATAACCTGCTAAAATTCCACCTAAAGCAGGAGAACAAATGCTATCAAATTCTATCTTATAGCTTGCAATAATCTTTGCAAGTTCGTCACAAAGTTTTGCTGCTAATTTTGGATTCTCTAAAACTTTTGCACTTTGAAGATAAAATTGCGAATGTTTACCTGAACTTAGTAAAAAATGGTCTTCTAAATAAGCACCACAATCTTTATAAATTTGCCCTAAATTCATCGTTAAACCTTTAAAAGTTCACTTTCTTTACTTTTTACACTCTCATCAATTTTTATTGTGTAGGCGTCGGTAAGTTTTTGCACTTCATCATAAGCTTTTTTTGCTTCATCTTCGCTTATTGCCTTATCTTTTTCTAGTTTTTTAACTGCATCGTTGGCATCTTTGCGTATATTTCTTATAGAAACTTTTGCCTTTTCACCCATAGCTTTAGCTTGCTTTACGTTTTCTTCTCTTTGCTCTCTAGTCATCGGAGGGAAAAATAATTTTACACTTTCGCCGTCATTGTTTGGATTTACACCGATATTTGCAGCTGCAATAGCACTTTCTATGGTTTTTAGTAAAGGTTTTTCCCAAGGAGTGATGCTAATAGTTGAAGCATCGCTTGCTAAAACAGTTGCTACTTGATTTAAAGGAGTTTGAGTTCCGTAATAATCCACTGTAATATGATCTAAAATATGGGTATTAACTTTTCCAGTTCTTAAAGTGGTGAAGTCTTTTTTTAAGGCTTCTAAAGATTTTTCACTTTGGGTTTTTTGTTTGTTAAAAATTTCACTTAGCATTATCATTTCCTTTAATTATTTACTTGAATTAACATCGCTTGGAAGTTGTGCTGCACTTGGAGCGATAGAATTTGTGTTTGGGGTAGCAGGCACAATAGGAGCGCTTGGAATAGTAGTGTTGTTGTTTTCTACTTTAATTTTCTCTGCTAGTGAGTCCTTGCTAGCTTTATTGTATAAATAACCAAGACCAATAGTATTTGCAATAAGTAAAATTCCCATGACAAAGGTAAATTTTGCCAAAAATCCAGCCGGTCCTTTGGCACCAAATAAACTTTCATTGCTTCCACTATAAGCTCCAAGTCCTATACTTGAACTTTTTTGAAGTAAAACTGCTATACAAATAACTACAACGATGATAAATTGTAAAATGATTAAAAGAGTGATCATTGAAAATTCCTAAAAGTTAATTTTTAAATGATTATTTTAACTAAATAAAACTTGAAAAGTTTTGAAACTTGAAAAGTTTTTGTGAGAAAAATCCCACAAAAACTTATCTGCTATTGAAGCTTCTTAAGATATTAAGTAAAGATACGAAAAGATTAACAAAATCAAGATAAAGTGCTACTGCACCTTCGATTGGAGTTTCATAATTTCCGCGGATAATATTTTGCGTATCATAAAGAATGTAAAATGAAAATAATATTGCAGCTACTGCTGAAATAGCTAGATTAACTATACTGCTTTGGAAGAAAAGGTTTAGTAAAGATGCTGCTACAATAACGATTAATACTATAAATAAAGCTTTGCCTATAACAGTAAAATCTTTTTTTGTATTCATAGCAAATACGCTAAGTCCTGCAAAAGCAACTGTTGTTAAAGCAAAAGCTTGAGCGATGATAATTCCTCCAGCTGGTAGAGCTAAAACTGAAATAAGCAAAGGTGTAAGTGTTAAACCTGAGCAGAAAGTAAAACCAAAAAGTAAAACAAGATTTAATGGAGCTTCTCTTTTTTTCCATTGCAAAGCAAATAAAAGTCCGATTTCAACAGCAAAAAGGATCCAAAAAGTTACTTGTGATTGTATAAAAAATGATGCTAAAGCAAAAATTCCTACATACGCACCTACTGTTGCAGCTAATAATGAAGCAGCAAAAAGTTGATAAGTTTGTTTAATAAAAATACTTAATTCGCTTGAGCGTGTATTTTCAAATTCTTTTGATCTTGAGTAGTCTCTATCATAAAGACTCATAAAATTCTCCTTGCAAAATTGTTAGATTTTTTAAAATCTTGAGCGAAATCTAACATATTAGACTAAATAAAAAGTTAATTTATATAATATCTTTATGATTAAATGAAATCTTTGCTGAAATTTTGTTATAATTTTAAGATTTTAGTTTCAGGTTGGTTTTATGGAAAATCTTATTAGTGGTGCGATTAAGTTTATGCAAGAAGACTTTAAGGAGCATGAAGAACTTTTTGAAAGTCTAAAAAATAAGCAAAATCCCCATACTCTTTTTATAGGTTGTTCTGATTCTAGAGTAATTCCAAATTTGATCACCAATACGGGTCCAGGTGAGCTTTTTGTAATACGAAATATTGCAAATATAGTTCCACCTTATCGCATTGGGGAAGATTACTTAGCGACAACTTCAGCAATAGAGTATGCTTTAAATTCATTGCATATTAAAAATATCGTCGTTTGTGGCCATAGTAATTGTGGAGGTTGCAATGCTCTTTATTATTCTGATGAAGAGTTAAATAAAATTCCTAATGTGAAAAAATGGCTTACTATGTTAGATCCGATAAAAAAAGATGTAATGATTTTTGCAAGAGACGATTTGGCTATGCGTTCATGGCTTACAGAAAAATTAAATTTAGTAAATTCTTTGCAAAATATACTTACTTATCCAGGCGTGCAAGAAGCTTTAGATGAAGGAAAAATAGAAGTACATGCTTGGTATTATATTATAGAGACAGGTGAAATTTATGAGTATGATTTTAAAGCAAAAATTTTTACTTTAATACAGGATAGGAAAGTTCAATGAAGAAAATTATTTTTAGTTTATGTTTTTTTATTTTATACCTTGGAGCACAAGAATTTAAATTTATTGATGCGAATATTAGTAAAGAGGATGAAGGAATTTATGCTTTAGTTGAAAAATATGTTGATCTTAACAATCAAATTAAAGAATTTAAGAAAAACAATGATGAAAATTCAAGCACTTTTAATGGTATTTTAAGTGAATTTGAAAAAGACAAAAAGACTATTTTAGCAAAAATACCCGATATGATAGTAGGACAAAAGATTAATGAAGAGGCAGTGGCTAGATTTTTAAAAGCAAAAGAAAAATTACTAGATGTTCAAAAAAAGAATATTAATAAGCCTTATATTTATACAGATGCCACTCTTAATCTAGTTTATTTTAATATTGTGGAAAGTTTTTATTCTTCTTTGTTTGAAGTGGAAAAACTTTTTAAAAATACAGCAAGCAGTGAAGATTTGATTGCTACTGTTGATAAGGCAATGGAAAATTTACAAAATTCTTCTAATGTTAATTTAGATAGTTTTAAAAGCAAAATTACAAATTCAGAAGAATTAGAAAAAATTACCCTAAAAGAAAGATATATCAGTAATGCTGTAGATTCTTATTCTGAAATTCTTAAGTATTTACGCTCAAATGCAGATTTGCTTGAAAGTAATTATATTTTTTCATTACTCGAGCTTCAAGTTTGGATAGATCGTATAAATGAGGCAATTGGGGTAAGTTTTGTTAATATCGGAAAAATAGTAATTTCTGCTCTGGTTTTAGTATTTTTTATATCTTTAAGACGTTTTTTTGCAAATATAGTATATTTTTTCCTTGTTCAGTTTTTTTATAGAAATAAAAATGATGTAGATGATATTAAAGTCATTTTTATTGAGAATATTAAAAAACCCGTAGGCTTCTTGTTGATTGTCTATGCTATTTCTCTTTGTCTTACTATAGCAACTTATCCTGCACCTTTGAGTGTAAATTTAAGTAATTTTTTTCATATAGTTTATGCAGTTTTAATTGCATGGCTTATTTTAAGAATGCTTGATGGTTATGGCGTGGTATTGGTTTCTAAACTTGCTCAAAAAAGTGGAAAAAAAGAAGTTGTAAATTTAATTATTAAAATTTTATATTTTGTCATTATTATTATAGCCTTATTATATATTCTTGCTCAACTTGGTTTTAATATTTCGGCTATTATTGCATCTTTGGGAATTGGTGGTTTAGCTGTTGCTTTAGCGGCGAAAGATATCATTGCAAATTTCTTTGCTTCTATACTCTTACTTTTTGATAATAGCTTTAATCAAGGAGATTGGGTAGAGGTTTCAGGCATAGAAGGAACCGTGGTTGAAACAGGACTTAGAAAAACTACTATTAGAACTTTTGATAATTGTCTTGTATTTTTACCAAATTCAACTATTATGGGAGCTAATATCAAAAATTGGAGCAAAAGACGCATGGGTCGCCATGTTAGAATGTATTTGGGTGTTGGTTATGATGCTACTCCTGAAAAACTAGAACAATGTGTAAAAGATCTAAGAGAATTTTTGCATACAAGTGATTTAGTAGCTCACGATGAGGATAGCGCATTAAAATATGGCGATCATACAACAAAATATCGTCAAAATCTTGTATCTATTAATGATTTAGAAGGCTATAAAAATGCTTGTTATGTGGCTTTAAGTGAATTTGCAGATAGTAGTATTAATATAGAGCTTTATTTTTATATCAAAGAAATAGGTGGAAAAGATTTTAGAGAAGCTAGACAAAGTTTAATGCTTGAGTTTATGCGTATAATTGAAAAAAATGGTTTAACCTTTGCTTTCCCAAGTCGTAGTATTTATATAGAAAATTTACCACCCCTTGATTTGCAAGCAAAAGCTATAAAATAGCAAGATTTTATCTTGCTATTTTTTAAACCGGCATAACGCGTATATTTGGACTTAATTCTTCTTGTAAAATTGTTTCAATAGCATAAAGTGTTGCACCACTTCCACTAGAACAACCACTACAAGCACCAAGATAACGAATATAAACATCAATTGCTGCACCTTCAGCCTTTTGTATATCAATCACTTCCAAATCTCCACCATCATTATGAAGCATAGGGCGAATTTCAGCATCTAAAACACTTTCAACTGCTTTTAATTGTCCCACTACGGTCATTTCATCAAAAGCTACATCACTTTTCATTGTATTTTTGAGTTTTTCTCTATCTATTTCAGCTCTAGTTTCAGCTAAAATATCTACAAGGTAATAATCTCTTTTTTCATGTCCGCCTGGTTTGATACAGGATTTACAAAAAGCACCCGCTTTAGTGTATTGTGTGATTTCTTCTACGCTATGCAAATCATTAAGTTTAATCACTTCTTTAATAGTTCCAAGACTTACCCTAGCGCACTCGCAAACTATAATTTGATCTTCAAAATCTTCAGGACTTATGCCTTTATAATGCGCTGCTGCTTGTTTGATTACATCATAAGCCATAACCGAACAGTGCATTTTTTGAGGTGGAACAGCTGGAGTTTCTGGATTATCACGCATAGCAAATTCCACATCTAAATTTGTGATTTTTACTGCTTCATCTACAGTTTTTCCTATACAAAGATCCACCATAGTATCACTACTTGCTATAGCTGTACCACAACCAAAACTTTTAAATTTTGCATCGATAATTTTATCAGTTTTTTCATCTACAAGCCAAAAAAGTCTTACCGCATCGCCGCAACTTTCTGCGCCAAAATCAGCTACGATCAATTTTGCATTGCGTGCTTTAGCATCTTCTTCACTAAATTCTCCCATATGTTGAGGATTATTCATTCTATCTTGAACTTTTTGTGAATACTCATCCCAAATGGATCCACCAATTAAACTATTTTTTCCCATTTTTCATCCTTATTTGTAATTATTTGGATTATAAGCATAAGTACAAGAAATTGCTCTTAATCTCTGTGTTGCATTTTTAATTTGTTTTGCTGCATAATCAATTTCTTCTTCAGTGTTAAAACGTGACAAAGAAAGCCTTAAAGCTGTATGCGCTAAATCATGCTCCGCACCGATAGCTTCCATAATAGGATTGCTTTCTAAAGCTTCACTTGCACAGGCTGAGCCCGTACTTGCAGCTATACCATTTTTATTTAAATCCCAAAGCATTGCTTCGCCTTCAACTCCTTTAATACTTGCTAAGATTGTATTAGGCACACGGTGTTCTCTTTTTCCAACCACTGTTGTATCAGGCAAGGCTAAAATTTGATCTTCTAGTTTATCTCTTAAACGGCGTATATGAGAATCTTCAAAATCAAGCATAGTATTTGCAATACGCAAAGCCTCGCCCATAGCCACTATATAAGGTACATTTAAAGTCCCGCTTCTACGACCACCCATGTGTTCTCCACCGTGTAAAAGTGGAGTAAGCTTAAGTCCTTTTTTTATAAAAAGTCCACCCACACCCTTTGGTCCATGAAATTTATGTGCCGAAAATGAAGCAAAATCAACTCCTACTTGAGTTAAATTAACCTTTATTTTACCTACTGCTTGAGTAGCATCTGTATGAAAAAGAGCACCAAATTCATGCGCAAGTTCTGCCATCGCTTTAATATCAAAAATCATACCTGTTTCATTATTTGCCCACATAACACTTACAAGTGCTGTTTTATCGCTAATCACTTTACGCAAATCTTCTACAGTAGAAACTCCTTCTTCATTTACAGGAAGTTCTATGACTTTTACTCCAAGACTTTTTAAAAAATAAGCAGCAGCAGTAACAGCAGGGTGTTCTACACTAGAAATAATCACTTCATTGCGTTCTTTATCTAAAATATAATCAAAATACACACCCTTAAGCACCCAGTTAATGCTTTCTGTCGCACAGGAGGTTACAATTATGTCATCTAGGTCATTTGCTCCAAGTCCTGCATAAAGTTTATCCAAAGCTTCTCTTAAGGCAGGATGTGTTGCGCTACCATATTGATGAAGGCTATTTGGATTTCCATACATATCCTTTAAAAAAGGTAGCATCAACTCATAAGCATTAGGATCAAGCATTGTCGTTGCGTTGTTATCTAAATATACTTTCACTTTAAAATCCTTAATTTATCCTTAATTTTAATTAGGATATTTTTTATCTTTATTTGAAAACGGATAATAACAAAAATTTATAAAAATTAGGTTAAAAATTATAACAAAAATAAAATGCTAAAGTAAAATTTTAAAGTGAAATATTTTGTGAATTTTATATAGCAAAAATGAGAAATACTATTTCTTAAATTTTTCTTCGTAATACTTTACTATCTTTGAATCTTCTTTGGCTGTATGTTTAAAGATAAAATCTTGAACAACGAGATTTAATTTTTCGGTCATTATATTTACAAATTTAGCTTCACTGATAATAATTTCTTCAATTTCTAAGATAATTTTTCTATGAATTCTTGTATGATGGTTGATATAAGGATATTCTATTTTTCTCATAAAGGCTTCTTCATCTGAAAAATGTCTATTGATCATTATCAACAACTCTCTTAAGACAATTTTTAATTCTTTTGTTCCAACATGACATTGGTTCATTAAAGAGAGTTTTTTAGAAATTTCAAAAAGTTCTTTATGTTGATGATCTAAAAGATCATTATTCATTGAAATAATTTTTTCATTATAAATCATGGTTTTGAGTACTTTTATATTTATATTTTTCGAGAGCGGATTATAATGCTATAATACTTAAAATTTTATTAATTAATTATATAAAAATTATTATTATTAAAGTATTTATAATTTATATATTTTTTAAAAAATTATTTTAAACCATCACAGACATATAAGAGTTTAAAATTTTATTTATATTTGCTTGTTTTTGACGACGATCTAAAAAATTTTCTATAGAGCTAGAACGTAGTTGATTTGCTTCTTCTAATCTTTGCGTATCTTGACTTTGGTTTTGATATTGTTTTTTAAGAGCATCAAAATCATTGCGATTTTGATCGATATAAATTTGAAATATTGAACTTGAATTTGCAAATTCTCTTAAATCCATATCTTTTTGGTAGTTAATATATTGTTGAAAAAATACAGATAGTTTATCTTGAGTACTTGTTTTTTTATCTACGCCATTCACATAAAGATAAAGATCAAAACTCATCTTTTTTTCATTTTCTTTTTTGATGTAATCTTCTATATCTGTTTCGCCCTTGAGAATTTTTTGTAAATTTTGATGAGAGCTTAGTTCTAAAGTGGCAGGTTTCATAAAAAAGTTAAATTCTTTTTCGTTTTGAGTTTTTATATCATGGTAGATAAAATTCATTAAAAGACCAGATTTTGATACTTCTGCATTTTTAGTTAAATAAGGTTTTAAAATTTCATTAGAAGAAGTGTTTTCTATGGCTTTATCAAAGTGAAAATTAGTTATTTTATTATCTAACATTAAAGTATTTAAATTTGTGATATTACTTAATGCCAAATCAATTTCTTCTTGATTGTTGTAAATTCTTGAAATTTGGCCTAAAAATTCTCCATTATCTGTTGAAAAACCTGATGATAGTTTTGAAATAAGATCGCGACTTAAATAAGCATTATCATCTTGTAAAAATTCTGAATTTATAGATTTTAATGAACTATGATAGCTATTTAAAAGATAAGGTAGATCAATTTTATTGTAGTTTAAATTTTCATCTTGTTTTGCGAGTTCTTTCGCTATGCTTCTAACGCTTTTAATGTTGATATCATAAGATTCTGGTATATTTGCAATTTTATTTAAATCTTTATCAAAAAAACCTTCTTCATTGATTCTAAATCCAAATTCACTAGCATAAGTGATATTATTAAAAATATAACTTAATTGTTCTAAGCTATTTTCATTTCCTTTTTGATCTAAGGCTTTGCTATCTTTAATCAAATTTAGAGCAGAGCTATTCTGCAAAGGATTAGATAAGGTTAAATTTTGATATGGATTTGCCGAATTTATAGTCATTTTAAATCTTTCCAAAATATTGCTGATTTTTTTATAAGCAAAATGCGTGCCAAGTTTTTTAAAAATTAAATTCAGTCAAAAATTAGAAAAAATTTGATAGTATTTATCTTTTCTTTTAAAGTTTGAAAAATAAAAATTTATCTAAATAAGGAAAGCGTATGCCAAAGATGAAAAGCGTTAAAAGCGCAGTTAAACGCTTCAAAGTAGGTAAAAATAAAATCAAAAGAGGCTCAGCTTTTAGAAGTCATATTTTGACTAAAAAACCTGCAAAAAGAATGCGTGATCTTCGCACAGCTAAATATGTGCATAGCACAAATGTAAAAGCTGTTGAAAAAATGCTAGGAATTTAAGTTTTTGACTAAAAGTCATTCAAACTCCCCTCTGAGATAAAATTTCAAGGGCAAGCTCCAAATTTGGACGCCACTTTATGAAAGGAAATAAAAATGGCAAGAGTAAAAACAGGTGTTGTTAGACGCCGCAGACATAAAAAAGTTTTAAAATTAGCGCGTGGTTTTTATAGTGGACGACGCAAACATTTTAGAAAAGCAAAAGAACAACTAGAAAGAAGTCTAGTCTATGCTTATCGTGATAGACGCCGTAAAAAAAGAGACTTCCGCCGTCTTTGGATTGTGCGTATCAATGCTGCTTGCAGACTCAATGATTTAAGTTATTCAAGATTTATCAATGGTCTTAAAAAAGCAGGTATTGAACTTGATAGAAAAATTCTGGCAGATTTAGCTATGAATGATGCTGCTGCTTTTGCAAAAATTGCAGAGGCTGCAAAAAAAGCACTTTAATTTTTTAGTGTAAGAATTTCAAGATTTTTGATTCTTGAAATTCTTAATTTTTTAGTATTAATTTAATTTAGCTAGAACATCTTCATAACATTTGAGTTGATTTAAGATTATTTTATTAATCTCATTTGTCATTTCTAGTTTTTGACCTTTTATATTAAGATAATAGTATTTAAAATCACTGTATTTTTGTATGAAAGTTTTTAAATATCTAGGTTTGAAATCATTAAAATTTTCAACTTCATAAAAAATATTGCCACTAAACTTTTTGCAATTCCCGCTCCATAAATTTCTCCAAAACTAGAAAAACCAACTATGGGAAAATTATTAAAATGGATTTGATTTAAATGTTCTTTGTTGTGAAGTCTTCTTAAGATACAATCATTAAAAATTGCTCCTAGTGGTTTTGGTTTATTAAGAGAAAATTTTTCATAATCTTTTTTTATAGCTTCAATAAAATTTGTTTTTTTAAGCAAGCTTAATTCCTGAGCGCTTTCTATATCACAATAACTAAATAATGTTTTATTTGGGTTGATTTTCATAGGGGAAATAAGATAGTCTTCTCCAATTTTTAAAGCAAAAGTATATTCTTGCATTTTATTTTTAAGTTCTTCAAAAGTACAGTTAAAATAATTACATAAAACTTCAACCGCGTTGATGGATTGAAAGGTTTTTTATTAATAAATTCGCGTACGGTTTTATCATATAAGCTTACATCAAGTATGGTAAAGGTAATGTTGCTTTGAGGATTGAAATTTTGAGACTTCATTAAATTAAAACGGTATTTAGGTTTAAATTGAACATGTATGCTTAAAGCTTGATTTTTAATATTTCTCCGTTATAAAATATAAATGCTCCGCTAAAGTCCATGTTTCCGCTAGACCCACCCCCTACTAAAGCACAAGGATAGGGGTTGTGTTTGTACAAAAGTTCTAAAAGAGAACTTTCGCTTTGACTTAAACCATCATAAATTAAATAATGCAAAGTATTTATGCAGTGTGCTTCAAAAGGTATATTTATAAATAAAACTTCTTTTTCTATCAGTTTTTTTCTTTCTGTATAATCTTTTATATCACTAAAAAGCTTGATTTTATTTGTGCAAAGATTTTCTATCATATCTTCACTAAAAAGTATCAAGCTTATTCCTTGGACATTTTGTTTATAAGGACTGTTTTCAATGTTTGAGTTAGAATCAAGGTTGCATAATAAATCAGTAGCACTGCTTAAGATGATATCACATTGCTCATTTATAGAATTTTGAATCTTATTTCCTATGATCGCTAGATTAAGTTGATTGACACAAAGCCTATAATTAATTTTGGCTTGATGTTTATTTTTTTTAATTTTTCTTCAAGTTCATTTTATTGAAGATATGGAGCTTCTAAAACTTTTTTACTTCTTCTTTTTTTTGTTGAGCTTTTATTTTTAAAATTAAAAAAACATCAATTTAACTCCATTAAAACTATTTTTTAATTACTAGTTAACTAAATCAAGACACCATAAATTCGGCATTTATTTGTAATTTTTATTATACCTTAAGTCGTAAAAAATGCAATAAGTAAATTAAAATTTAGATATAATTGCAAATTATAATAATATTAATTAAGGATAAATTAAATATGATTGGAGATATGAATGAGCTTTTATTAAAAAGCGTTGAAGTATTGCCACCTTTACCTGATACTGTAAGTAAGTTAAGAAAATATGTGAGCGAGGCTAATTCAAATATAGAAACTATGAAAGTTGCTGAAATCATTTCAAGCGATCCGTTGATGATGGCTAAGCTTTTGCAATTAGCAAATTCTCCTTATTATGGTTTTACAAGAGAAATTACAACCATAAATCAAGTGATTACTTTATTAGGCGTTGGTAATATCATCAATATAGTTATGGCTGACTCCATTAGAGATAATTTTAAAATAGACGTTTCACCTTATGGTTTAAATACTCAAAATTTTTTAAAAACGTGCAATGAAGAGGCAACTTTTATCGTAAATTGGCTTAATGATGAAGATAAAAAACTTTCTCATCTTTTAGTTCCTTGTGCAATGCTTTTAAGGCTTGGTATTGTTATTTTTTCAAATTTTCTTATACAAAATCATAAGGATAAGGATTTTTTAGCTTTTTTAAATAAAAATGAAAATCTTGCTTTAGCGGAGAATGAATTTTTAGGCGTAGATCATATTTCTTTCTTGGGATTTTTGTTACATCGTTGGAATTTTGATGATGTTTTGATTGAAAGTATATGTTTTGTTCGCACTCCTCATGCTGCTCGCGAAAAAGTGAAAAAATCCGCTTATGCTTTAGCAATAACAGATCATCTTTTTGCTCCGCATGATGGCTCTTCTCCATTTAACGCAAAAGCTGCAGTTGCTTTACTTAAAGAGGCAAAAACTCAAGGAATTAATTTTGATTTAAACAATCTTTTATCTAAGCTTCCTAACAAAGCTAAGGAAAATTTAAACAAAGAAGATTAAAGAGCCTTTTTAAGGCTCTAAATTGTAGTGATGAAAAGTTTAATCTTACCTCCTAATGAATTTTTAGATCACTATATTTTAAACGCTGAATTTCATCGTTTTGCTGGAATTTCAAAAAATGCTTATAAATTTTGGAAAAATGTAGAAATAGGTAGATATCAAGGAACAAGAATTATATTTTTGCATAGAAATTGCATTTTAGAAAAACATCAGCAAGCTTTAAGGCAATGTAGTGGTTTAAATGGTTTTGTATTGGCAAGTGCTTTTTGTTCTTTTACTGGATTAGCTCCCTCTCATTTAGTGGAAAAAAATAATTCTTCTATTTATAAACTTTTAGAGCTTAAGGAGATTTGCGGGATTAAATTTGTTAATTTAAAAAAATTTTATGATTTTTTAGGGCTAAATTATCATCAGCATATTTATATAGAAAAATGCCATTTTTTTAGCCCAGCTCCTTTTGAAAAGCGTATTAAAATCACTGAGAGTATGTGCGTTGGGTATTATTAAGATAAGAAAAAATAAATGCACATAGCAAAGCTATAATAGCCAAAAAGAAAACATAAAGTCCCAAAGAAAAACGCCAAAAATTACTTAAATTATTTAAGGCAAAACTATGCAAGAAAAAAGCAAGTTGCGGAGTTAAACCTCCAGCTATAGCATAAGCAATATTATATGAAAAAGAAAGTCCTGAAAATTTAATTTTTGCATCAAATACTTCACTCATTATTAAAGGGCAAAAATTCATCACTCCGCTAAAAAAACATACAAGTAAATATAAGCAAGCTACTAGGTTAAAATCAGCATTTTGTCTATATAAAGTATTAAAATAAAGCAAGCTTGCAATTCCAAAAAAAACACTAAAAAATACACAAGATTTGATAATGCTTATTTTATCCGCTAAAATTCCACTTATAATACACCCTAGGCAAATAAGTAAAATTCCACCTATTTGAAGATAGGTTTGTATAGAAGTATTAATTTGAAGTATTTTTGCCATATAACTAGGCATAAGCAAAATCATTACAACAATACAACCTGTCAAAACCCAAGTAATCATCATAGAAAGAACAATTCCCATTTTAGCTTTTTTAAACACTTCTTTTAAAGGAAATTTTTCTAAAGCCTTGTCTTTTTTCATTTGTTCAAAAACAGGAGTTTCTCTTAAAAATTTTCTCAAATAAGCAGAAATAATCCCAAAAATTCCACCTAAAAAGAATGGAATTCTCCAAGCCCATTCATGAAGTTCTTCTTGGGTATAAATTTTATTCATAATTAAAAAAACTAAACTACCTAATAAAATTCCACCTACAACCGAAGCGGTTAAAATTCCCAAATAAGTTCTTTTTTGACCTTGTGGTGCGTGTTCGTATACAAAAACCCAAGCTCCAGGGAGTTCCCCGCCTATAGCTATACCTTGACAAATGCGTATAAAAACTAAAAATACAATGCAAAGAAAACCTATGCTTTCATAATTTGGAATAAAAGCTAGAGTAAAAGTTGGAATAACCATTAACAAAATACTAATCATAAACATTCTTTTACGTCCAAATTTATCTCCAAAATGTGCCAGTATCACACCCCCTAAGGGACGCGCTAAATATCCAGCTGCAAATATTCCATAAGTATTAAACATTTGCCAAAAACTACTTAAATCTTTTGGAAAAAAGTTTGTTGAAATATAATTTGCAAAAAATACAAAAATAATAAAATCATAAAATTCTAAAGTTCCACCTAATGATGAAAGTCCTAAAACTTTTATATCTTTTTGGTTAAGGGTTTTGTTCATTCTTAATCTCCATCTCATAAAAATCATCATCATTGTTATCATCATCGTATTCATAATCATCATCATCATAATTATAATTTTTATGGTGATTTTGTGTATATTCTTCATCTTCATTCTCATAATCATCGTAATTTAAATCTTCTTCATCTTCATAAGCCATTGTTTTCTCCTTAAATAAAAATACAAAGCTTATTTTATCTTAAATTTGTTTGGTTTTGCTATAATTTTTATAATTTTTTAAAAGGTGAATTTATGAAATTAAGTCATTTAGATGAAAAAAATCATCCTAAAATGGTAGATGTAAGCGATAAAAATATTACTTCAAGAATAGCCACAGCTAGTGGTATGATATATATGAGTCAAGAAGCTTTTGATGTAATTAAAAACAATACCGCAAAAAAAGGTCCTGTTCTTCAAACAGCTATTATTGCGGCTATAATGGGGGCTAAAAAAACAAGTGAAATTATTCCTATGTGCCATCCTTTGATGCTTTCTAAGATTGAAACAGATATTGTGGAATTTGTTAAAGAATGTGCATTTAAGCTTATTGTAACAGTTAAGTGTGAAGGTAAAACAGGAGTTGAAATGGAAGCTTTAAGTGGAGTTAGTATAGGACTTTTAACTATATATGATATGATCAAGGCTATAGATAAATCAATGAGAATTATGGATATAGTGCTTGAAAGCAAAGAAGGAGGTAAAAGTGGTAAATTTGTGCGATCTTAAAAAAGAACCTCAGATCAATTATCCTACTTTTTGGGATTATAAGGTGATTTTTGAGGTGCATATTAAGGCAAGTGAAATTTTTGAAGAAATTTTAGGTCAAAGAGAATATAAATTTGAACATTCGAATTCAAGTGCGAGTGGAAAATATCAAAGTTATTTGTTAAATGTTTATGTTGATAGCAAAAAAGATCGTTTGGATATATTTGATAAATTAAAAGCTAAAGCAAAATTTGTACTTTAAGAAAGAAGGAAAAATGAAAAATACTTTAATTATTTTTGAAAATTCTTTATCAAATCTCGGTAAAGATGAAGCAAGTGATTTACTTGAAGACTTGAGTTTTAATCTTGCGTATAAGCAAATTTCACATAATCCTCATGAAACAAAAAAAGTTTTAAATTCTCTTTTGGTTGAATTTTTAACTATTTTGAAAAAACTTGATTTTTTTGATGATGAAAATGTTACAAAGGTTATCAAAGCTTTGGTTAAGGCGAGTATTGTAGATGCTCAAAATTCACTTTATGGGTATATTAGCGAAGCTGAATTATTAAACAAACAGATTGAAAATCAAAAGAATTTGATTAAAAATCAAATCAGCGATAATTTTTTTGAATTCGAGAATATTTTACAAGAATGTTCTTTTTGTGATGAATTTAGTGGCGGTTTAAATGATGCTATTTTATTTGATATAGAAATGCTTGGAATTTTAAAAGAAACCGCTGAAAGTGCTTTTTTAACTACATTAGAAAAGGCTGAAGATATAGAACTTACAAGTAGTGAAATAGCTAAAAATCTTGTATATAATGCCATTTGTGAAGCTCATTTTGAAAAAGAAAGAATTTTAAAAATTTCAAGTATTATTTTAAATACCGCTTTTGAAATAGCTAATGAATCTATGGCTTATGCAAAAGATCTTTGTTTAGGCGTGATTAAAGGCACAAGGGATGGTATTGTTTTGGCAATGGAAAAATTTAAAGCTTCATTAACTTATGCAAATTTTGAAGAAGATGTTAGTTTAAAAAGCAAAGAACTAATAGGTATAGAAGATGATTTTATTGCTCTTTTAAAAAAAGAGATTCAATTACAAAATGATCCTTGTAAGAGTATAGTTGAGAATTTGCTAGAACATGAACTTGATAATCTTTTTGCTAAATTTAGACGTCTTGCAGGTGAAAGCAGAGAGCAACTAATATTAGTTTTAAATGATATTAAGAAAAATCCAAAGATTAATGATTTTAACAAACTTACTCAAAGAAAATTAAATCGTTTTAAACAAGAAATTTTTGAATTAGAAAAAATTGCTAGTGAAAAATACAAAGATTTAAATTCCAAAAAAGCTAAAAAGCTCGGTGTAAGACTTTGGGAAAAAGCAAAAAAATTCGTTAAAAAATAATATCCCATTTTTGGGATATTAAATATCTATTTCTATACCTACAGGTGCGTGATCAGAGCCAAAAATATCATCTCTTATGAAAGCGTTTTTAAGTTTATCTTTTAAACCCTTTGAAATGAAAAAATAATCAATCCTCCAGCCTACATTTCTTTCTCTTGCTTTCATTCTATAGCTCCACCACGAGTATTTTTCTTTGATTTCACCATTAATTTCTCTAAAAGTATCTATAAAACCAAGCTTTAGCAAATCATCAATCCAAGCTCTTTCTATAGGTAAAAAACCTGAAGTGTTGGCATTGGCTTTTGGATGAGTAAGATCGATTTCTTTATGAGCGGTATTGACATCACCGCAAATGATAATTTCAAATCCATCCTTTAAAAGTTTATCCAAATACACTAAAAAATCTGCATAAAATTTCATCTTAAAATTTAAACGCTCTTCATCTTTTTGACCATTTGGAAAATAGATATTAAAAAGTGCAATATTTTTAAAGCGGTGTTCTAAAACCCTACCTTCTTCATCATCAAAAAATTCGCATTTTTTTACTTCGCTATTAAAATTACAAAGACTCATTACCCCAGAATACCCCGCTCTTTTAGCAGAATTAAAATACATGTGTTTAAAAGGATATTCATAAATTTTTTTAGGAAATTTATCTTCATGTGCTTTGATTTCTTGAAAACCTATAAAATCAATTTGTTCTTGTGCTATCCAATCAAGTGCATTTTTATCACAAATAGCTCTTAAGCCATTGACATTCCATGAAAGTAGTTTCATTATTTTCCTTAAAATTTTCATTAAAAGTGTAAATCATAACATAAAAAGATTTAAAACTACAATCCATTTAAAAAAATTCAATAAAATTAAAAGCTTAAATTTGGAGGTGGGATTTATATGCTTAGATTAACTTGGCTTCAGTTTACTTTTTTTAATTCTTTGATGATTGTATTGTTGAATTTTAATTTATTTTATTTTGTGTATGAAAAAAATACACAAAACTGGTTTATAACTTTTGTTTTTATTGTGGCCTATTTTGCCCTTGTTCACGTGATTTGCTCTTTGCTTTTTATAAAGTTTTTTACTAAATTTTTTTCTATATTATTTATAATATCATCTTTTTTAAGTGTTTACTTTATTAGTTTTTATGGGGTGCTTATAGATTCTGATATGATACAAAATGTTGTTCAAACAGATATCAAAGAAGTAAAAGATTTGTTAAATTTAAAATTAATCTTATTTGTTGTTTTGGCTTTATTGTTGGTTTTTTATGTTGTTAAAGTAAAAATTGATTATTATGGTAGTTTTAAATCCCATCTAAAAATTAAAATTATCAATATAATATCAGGTTTGATTGTTGTTTGTGCGGTTTTAATCCCTTTAAGTAAAACTTTCTTGCCTTTTTTTAGAAACTATAATGAAATAAGAATGTATAATACCCCTTTTTATCAAATTTATGCCGTATATCGCTATTATGTTCGTTTTGTAAAAGCTAAGCCAGAATTTAAAACTATAGCTAATGATGCTTATAGAGAAAACAATCACACTAAAAAACTTTTAGTTTTGGTAGTGGGTGAAACCGCTAGAGCGGCAAATTACTCTTTGGGTGGATATGCTAAAAATGATACCAATTTTTATACCAAAAAAGATAATGTAGTGTTTTTTGATAATTTTTCATCATGTGGAACAGCAACAGCGGTAAGTTTACCTTGTATGTTTTCTATTTCTAAGCGTGAAAATTATTCAAGTTCAGAATTTCAAGAAAATGCGATGGATGTGCTTTATAAAACAGGTGTAGATACTGCATGGTTTGATAATAATTCTGGTGGTTGTAAAGGGGTTTGTGATAGATTAGCTTATAAGCAAAAGCTTTCTAGTGATTTGGATGAAAATTTACTCGCTCCTTTTAAAGAAAAATTAAATCATTTAAGTGATCAAAATATAATAGTTCTTCATTTGCAAGGTTCTCATGGGCCAACTTATTATAAACGCTATCCAAGTGAATTTAAAAAATTCACTCCAACTTGTGATACTAATGAGCTTTCAAAATGTGATAGCGAGGCTTTGATCAATACTTATGACAATACTTTACTTTATACAGATTATCTTTTAAGTGAGATTATAAAACTATTAAAAGAGCAAAAAAGCTATGAAAGTTCTTTGTTTTATCTTTCAGATCATGGTGAAAGTTTGGGTGAAAATGATATTTATCTTCATGGTATGCCTTATGCTATAGCGCCAAGTTATCAAACCCGTATTCCTGCTATTTTTTGGAGCAATGATGAAAAATTAATGAATTTAGCTAAAGAGCATAAAGGTTTAAAACTTTCTCAAGATAATCTTTTTAGTACTCTTTTAGGATATTTTGATGTAAAAACAAGTGTTTATGAGCCAGAATATGATTTATTAAATCCTAAACTTAAGGCAAATCCATGAAGCCTAAATATCATTTTTTAAATAATGCAAGATATGCTTTAGAAGGGATTTTTGCTTTATTTAAAAATGAAATGGCGTTTAGAATTGAACTTTGTATTATTATCCCTGCGATAGTTTTTAGTTTTTTCTTAAAAGTTAGTTTTTTGGAGCATTTATTATTGGTAAGTGTTTTAATGCTTATTTTAATTATAGAGGCTTTAAATTCGGCTATTGAAGCTTGTGTTGATTTGATTACAAATGAATGGCATGAAAAGGCAAAAATTGCTAAAGATTGTGCGAGTACGGCAGTGTTTTTTAGTGTGCTTTTAGCTCTTTTTGTTTGGAGTTTTATTTTATATAGCATTTACTTATGAAATTTGAAAAATTAATACAAGAAATTTTGGGAAAAAAGCGTTTTGAATTGTTAAAATTTTTATGCGAAAATGCCGATGAAAATGGTTTTATTATGATTAAAATCAGTGAGCTTGAAGAAAAATTAAACCAAAGCAAGCCCACTATCATCGCTACTTTTAAATTTTTAGAAGAAAAAAAGCTTTTTAAGCGTCTTAAAAATGGATTTTATCAGCTAAAAATATAGGAGATAAAATGAAACTTAAAAATCCTTTAGATATGCATTTGCATTTAAGAGATAATCAAATGTTAGAACTTATTGCACCTTTGAGTGCAAGAGATTTTTGTGCAGCTGTGATTATGCCAAATTTAATCCCTCCACTTTGCAATTTAGAAGATCTAAAAGCTTATAAAATGCGTATCATTAAGGCTTGTAAAGATGAAAATTTCACTCCTTTAATGACACTTTTTTTTGAAAATTATGATGAGAAATTTCTTTACAGTGCTAAAGATGAAATTTTTGGCATTAAGCTTTATCCAGCAGGAATTACAACAAATTCAAATGGCGGAGTTTCAAGTTTTGATATAGAGTATTTAAAACCTACTTTAGAGGCTATGAGTGATTTAAATATTCCTTTGCTAGTGCATGGAGAAACCAATGATTTTGTAATGGACAGGGAAAGTAATTTTGCTAAAATTTATGAAAAATTAGCCAAACATTTTCCACGACTTAAGATTGTTATGGAGCATATTACCACTAAAACTTTATGTGAACTTTTAAAAGATTATGAAAATTTATACGCGACAATCACTTTACATCATTTAATCATCACTTTAGATGATGTTATCGGAGGTAAAATGAATCCTCATCTTTTTTGTAAGCCTATAGCCAAGCGTTACGAAGATAAAGAAGCCCTTTGCGAACTTGCTTTTAGTGGTTATGAAAAAGTTATGTTTGGAAGTGATAGTGCGCCTCACCCAAGAGATACTAAAGAGTGTTGTGGTTGTGCCGCAGGTGTATTTAGCGCCCCAGTGATTTTACCTGTGTTGGCTGAATTATTTAGGCAAAATAGTTCTGAAGAAAATTTGCAAAAATTTTTAAGCGATAATGCTTGTAAAATTTATGATTTAAAATTTAAAGAAGATAAAATTTTAACTTTAGAAGAAAAAGAATGGCAAGTGCCAAATGTTTATGAAGATAAATACAATCAAGTCGTGCCTTATATGGCTGGAGAAATTTTAAAATTTCAATTAAAACATTGATTTCCCACCTTAAAGGTGGAAAATTTAAGCTTTATTTACAAGAGCATCTCTGATATCTATAACAAGATAGATTACAAAAAAACTTAAAAATAAAGCAATAAAACTGACTATCAGCGATAATAAACCAGCTAAAAATCCAATGCTAAACATCATAAAAAGAGAATAAAGCAAAGCTACAACAAAACTTATCGCTGCAATTGCATCAAGAATCAAGCGTCCAAATTTGATGATTAAATTTTTAACCATTAAAAACTCCTTTGAAATAATGAGTGAAATTGTAATAAATATCAGCTTAATATTTTTATAAGTTATTTATAATTAAAAGTTTTATTTTAGATTCTATAGTTTCAATAATATCATTTTCAACAAAAGAACTTACAGCTTCTTTAGAAGTTGTGATTTTGTTCATGCTTAAATGCCATAGAGCATTTTCTATAGCCTCTTCTTTTGTTCTTTGGACTTTGCGTGTTTCATCAAAAACAATCTTATGAAAAAATATATTTTTTTCTAGTAAATAATTTTCTAAATCTTTTTTATAAAAACCTTTAAATTCAGTATTAAAATATTTAAAAATCGGATCTAAAAAATCACTTTTTCTATAATCAGCCCAACCAAGATAAATTTTTATTTTGGCTAGATTTAAGAAATTTGTATAATCTTTTTCATTTTGTAAAGCAGGAGACATACTTAAAAAGGCTAAGTCAAATTTTGCGTTATTATTTTTATAAAAGCTTTCAAAGTCTAAATTCAGGGTTTTTAAATTTGATATGGTATGAGTTTTTGCATCTTCTTGTAAAATTTCAAGCATAGTATTTGCACTATCTAGGGCTAAAATTTCTTTAGCTTCTTTAGCTAAGTGTAAAGTCCAAACCCCAGTTCCACATCCTATATCTATAATACTTTTATCTTGAAAGGAAATCTTTAAATTTTGTAAATATTCAAAAGTTTGCTTTTGTATGGTGTTTAAAGTGTTTTGATATCTTGCGTAAGTTTTGGCCTTTTTATCCCATAAATTCATATATTTTCCTTTATAAAATATACAAAATC
>NZ_JAAMWY010000021.1:0-2147 GCF_011068165.1 Campylobacter sp. CFSAN093233 | reverse complement strand
AAAGGTTTTAATTAATCATTCAAGCCCTTTCTTTGGGCTTGAATTTTAAAAATTTATGCTATGATTTTGTATATTTTATAAATAAACACTTAAAAACAAAAAATAATTTTCAATATTCAAGTAAATTTAAACTTAAAGCCATTATCATCATTCCTGCGATAAGTCCATATAAACTATCATGAGCCTTATCATAAGTTTTTGCAGCGGGCAAAAGCTCATCAAGAGATATAAAAACCATAATTCCTGCAATCACAGCAAAACTTATAGCTAAAGTAAGATCGCCTATAAAAGGCAATAAAATCAAAGCTCCAACAAAAGCACCCAAAGGCTCTGCAAAACCCGAAAGAGCTGAATAAATAAAAGCTTTTTTCTTATCTCCTGTAGCATGGTAAATTGGCAAACTCACAGCCAAACCTTCTGGGATATTGTGTATAGCCACAGCTATAGCTATAGCAATTCCTAAAGTAAGATTATCAAGACTTGAAATAAAAGTAGCAAAACCTTCTGGGAAATTATGTATAGCAATAGCCAAAGCTGTAAAAATCCCTGTACGTTTTAAAGCTTTAGTATTGATCTGATGCAACTTTTCTCCAGGATGAAATTTCGGAGGATTTTGTCCTTTTTGGGGCAAGGGACAAATTTTTAACTCGCTTAAATCCTCTTTAGGCTCGTGAGGATTGACATCTTCGGGGATTAATTTATCAATCAATAAAGATATTAAAATTCCACCAAAAAAACAAGCCAATCCTAAAAGTTCGGCCCAATGTGAATTATAATAATTTTTAAAATCTTTAAGAGCAGTGGGTAAAATTTCCATAAAAGAAATGTATATCATTACTCCAGCTGAAAAACCAAGCCCTAAAGAAAGCACCCTTAAATCATCTTTTCTAGAAAAAAAGGCTATTATAGAACCTATAGCCGTAGAAAAACCTGCAAAAAGAGTCAATAGCATTGCGATAAAAATTTGTTCAAATGTAAATTGCATTTATTAATTCTTAATATATAATTATAGTGTTTTATAATTATATATATGTAAAAAGTTAATAAATGGCAAAAAGTATAAAAAATACTAAAATTTTTAAGAATATTTATGTAAAAAAGTTCATTTTTATGCATTTCTTTCTCTATATTTCTGCTATAATAATAATTTTATTTCCAAAATATAAATATAGGAGTTATAATGCAAAAAATGAATTCAGGCAAATCCGTTGGAGTTTCAGTCAAACTTACGCTGTGGGTTGGAATTTTAGTTGTATTAATTTTAGCAATCACAAGTACCGTTAGTTACTTTGATGCCAAAAATCACACATATGAATTACTAAAAGAAAATCAATTAAAAACTATGGATGATGTTAAAGTAACTTTTGAAAACTATTCCAAAAGCAAGCAAAAAGCTATAGAGGTTCTAGCATATGAAAGTGCTAAAAAATTAGAAGATGAAAATATTTCACTGCTTCTAGATTCTTTTAAGAAGGCGTTTGATTTTGATATTGTTTTTATTGCGTTTGATAAAAACAACAAAATGCTTTTGTCAAATGGAACAATTTTAGATAAAAAATCAAATTTTGACATTACAAAACAAATTTGGTATCAAGAAGCAAAAAATAACAAAGGCATCACAATAACTCAACCATATAAATCCCCTATAGATCAAGAGATTGGTATAACTTATGTTTTCCCTATTTATAAAAATAATCAACTTATAGCTTTCGTTGGAGGCGATTACAATCTAGATAAATTTTCCAAAGATGTATTATCTTTAGGACACTCATCAACTACTTATGCTGCTGTTTATGACTCTGAAGGAAGAATTATTTTTCACGAAGTGCTTGATAGAATTTTAACAAAAAACACTTTAAGCGTTAATATTGCTAACGCCATAAAAGAAAACCCTGAATATATAGATCCAAATAAGAGAGATATTCTTTTTCCTGTATTTGATGATAAAGGTATCAAATATGAAACAATGTGCGATACAAGTTCCAATGGATTATATCGTATTTGTGCTGTAACTTTAGATAGTAACTATACTTCCGCTGTTAATTCCATTTTAATGAAACAAGCTATAGTCGGTATTATAGCTATAATCATAGCTTTAATCTTGATTAGATTTTTAATCAGCAGAAGCCTCTCCCCACTTGCAGCTA
>NZ_JAAMWY010000020.1:0-1701 GCF_011068165.1 Campylobacter sp. CFSAN093233 | reverse complement strand
TTGTTCGTTAAATTTTATTACAAAATTTTTTATATTTCACTTAAATAAAAAATTTATTTTTGTTTTAATTTTCGTTTTTTAATAAACCATAATAGCCCATCGTAAGTTTTTCCACTATCTTTATAAAATAATTTCCAAATGCTTCTGATAGATAAATCTTTATCAAGCAAAGTTTGTATTTTATCTATATCCTTATCATAAATACTATTTAATGACCCTTTCGGGCGTCCTAGTTTTTTACCACTAGCCTTAGCATTTTCAAGTCCTGCTTTTGTTCTTTGGCTGATCAGATCCCTTTCATTTTCCGCCAAGTAAGCATAAATTGACAGAATGAGTTTTGAAGAAGGATTGTTAAAATTGCTGAGTTCTCTTTGTCTTAAAAATAGAAAATTAATATTATTTGCATTAAATTCAAGAACCAAATTAATTATTTCTAGCATACTTCTACCAAGTCTTGAAAGTTCTGTCGCTATTAATAAATCGCCTGATTGTAATCTTTGTTTTAAATCCTTGATTTTTCGTTTTTCTTGAGATTTTGTAGAGCTTATTTTTACTTCTAAAATTTCATCTAAAATGATATTGTTTTTATGACAATATTCCATAATTTCTAACTTTTGAGAATCTAATTCTTGTTTATTTGTTGATACTCTAATATATGCTATATTCATCGTTCTAAATCTTTTAACTTTTGATTTTTTGGTGTTTTTTGAGTAAATTCTTTAAATTTGCCATGAAAATCCTTATTGTAACCAGCTTGTTTATTAATTTCTTTGATACATAGATTTTGTATAGTATCTTTTAAGCTGTATTGCTCTCCTATTTCAGTAATATCAAATTCTTTAACACATTCGCCAAACCAAGTAAATTTTTTAGCAAGTTTAGTAACTATTCTAGCAACTCGTCTTTCATCTATTGGTTCTTTTGAAGTATAACCTGAATATTGTCTATGCTCAAAACCATTTTCGAGCATAAATTTTTTAATCAAAGAATAGGGTTCTCTTGTGTCTTTAAAATATTTTTCAAGACTTTTTGTAGATAAATCAAAATTAATTGCTTTGCGATTTATTCCCAAATTCCTTCTCCTTCGGCTTTACTTGCAGAAATCAAATCGCTATTTCCTTCTTTTTCACTAATCCAAATCCATTCTTTTGCATTTTTTGTAAACCATTCAGAATCAATCAAATATTTATATATAAATAAAGTCATACAACCTAAATCATACTTATCCCCTTTACAATGATAAGTTTCTTTATTAATTTTTATCATTCCTGATTCTTTAGCATATTCATCTATCATTTTATACATATCTTCTAAATTATATTTGCCTTCTTTTAAAATCTTTTCTTCATCTAATACTATTCTTGTACCTAAAAGTGGGTATGCCATTTTTTTATCCTTTCATCAAAAACCTAACAAATTCTAGTAAAAAATAGCTAATACTTAAATAAAAGCTTTTGAATAATATTAATCTAATTACAAAACAAAAATTAAATTATTTTTTTAACTAATAATAAAACTAAAATTTAACGAACAATTATTTTAATAAAGGATATAAAATGAAAATAAAATTATTGTCGTTAATTTTATTAAGCCCTATATTCGTATTTGCGGCTGGTGGTATTGACAAAGTTAATACCTTTATGGAAAATTTAAGCACTGCTTTGTATGCACTTGGAGCTGTGTTACTCACAATTGCATTTA
>NZ_JAAMWY010000002.1:0-42851 GCF_011068165.1 Campylobacter sp. CFSAN093233 | reverse complement strand
ATCTGTTTCGTTTTGGGGTGAAAAGAAAATATTTATCACACCAAAGGTAAGGTAAAATAAAAATTCTTAGGATCGCTTTGAAAACTTAACTCTCCCTTATGGGCGTTTATGATTTCTTTAGAAAGAGACAAGCCAAGCCCATTGCCTTTAAGTTTTGTTGTTTTAAAAGCTTCAAAAACCAATTTCTCATCTTTTATTTCACAACCATTATCATACACTCTGATGCATATTTTTTCATTATCACAACTTGCTAAAATTTTAATCATAGGCTTTTCACATTCGCTTTCTTCTATCGCATCAATAGCATTATAAATCAAATTTTGCAAAACCAAACCAAGAAGAGCTTTATCAGCACAAATCTGCTTATCCAAAAAAGATATTTCAAAGTCTATTTGAGAAGTGAAATTATAAGAGTTAATGGCACTTTCACACTCTTCTTTTAACTCTAAAAGATTAAAATTTAAAGCATTGATGTGCACACCCTTAGTAAAAAGTAAAGTTGAATTTACGATACGCTCTACTCTAGCAATAGCCTTTTGGATTTCAAGAACTATATGCTTATTTTTAAGCTCACTACGAGCAAAAAGAGTTGAAGCAAGCAAAGATATAGATCCAATAGGATTTCTTATCTCATGTGCCAAATGAGCCGCTACACTACCCATGCTTGCAAGCCTTTCATTGCGTTTTTCATCGCTAATATCTGTAGCTGAAACTATAGTTTTTTCATTATGTGCTATGATTTTTACCGCATAAAACCTACCTTCAAATTCAAGCTCATCACGAATTTTATCAAGACTAATGATACTAAGTAATTTTGGATTTTTCAAGGCTTCTTGATTTTGTAAAATAATATTTTTTTCTTTATCTAAAATCCAAAGCGCACTAGGCAACACCTCTATAATCTCATCAACCATTGCGCGTAAGGAGTTATAGTTTTCATTTAAAGTTTTGTATTCATTTTCTATTACATAAGTTTGTTCTATAAGACTTTCTAAGCCTTTTTGTAGGGTTTCTTTTTCATTTGAGTCTAAACTTTTTAAAATACTTTCATTCATTTATCATTCCTCTAATAAAATCTTAAAATCATTCAAATCAAGTAAAAGCAAATTCTGTTCGCATATTTTATCAAATTCCTTGCTAAAACCATTTTTTGAGATTATAATGTAATAATTTGGAGCCAAATTTAAAGACTTTGCTTTTGATTTTAAAAGATTTAAAATATTTTTACAAATTTTTTTATTTTTAAATTTAACTTCTCCGACAAAACACAAATTTTCATCTCGATAATAAAGATCAAGTTCTAAATTCTTATCCCAGTAACTTTGCACTCCATTGATATTGAATTTTTTCTCAAGCAATTCTCTAGAAAGCTGTTCAAAACAAAAACTTTGATAAAGTTCAAATTTTTCTTTAATGCATTCTAAAACTTCTTTATAACGATTTTGCAAAATAAGCTTTTCATTGGGCTTTAAAAAATAAAAAAAGAAACGAGTAAATTGGTTGCTAAATATAATCTTATCTTGGACAACATAAGATCTTAGTTCTTTTTTGATTTTTTGTCTTTTATCTTTTATTTTTTTAGCTTCCTTACTATACTCAAGTTTTATTATACCTGTTTCTAAAAGATATTTAAGTGTAGATAAAGCTTTAAAATGCTGAATTTTTCTATTGATAGAAAAACGCTTGCGATTGTTTTTAGCTAGTAAAGTAAGAGCGTAAGAACTTGTTTCATCCAAGGCGAAATAACTTTTAATTTTTAGATAATCATCAAGCAAAATTCGCTCTATATTTGTAAACACATCGTCTTCAAAATTTAAAATGTTTAATTTTTCAAAACCTTCAAACACACTATAAAAATCAAAAAGCTTACTTAAAGACAAATTCTTATGCAAATCTACAAAGTTCTTAAATTTTATATTTTTCCTTTTATAAAGCATTTTTATAGTATAATTTTAGCAAATTTTTATAAGGATTGTATTTGCAAATTTCAGATTTAAAAAAAGAATTGATCTTAAAAAAAGGTATTTTGCATTTTGACTTCACAGCAAGTGCTTTAGCTCTAAAATGTGTAGAAAAAGAAATTTCAAAAATTCTCCCAACCTATGCAAACACACATTCTGATAGCTCTTTAAATTCTTTTAAAACTCAACAAATTTACGAACAAGCAAGAAAAGATATAAAAAAAAGTTTATCATTAGATGAAAATTTTGCCCTTATAGCCTGCGGAACAGGATCAAGCAGTGCTATTAAAAAATTTCAAGAATTGATCGGCATTTACATTCCCCCTCTTGTAAAAGAAAGATATTTTACGCAAATTGATAAAAATACCTTACCTTTAGTTATCGTAGGGCCTTATGAGCATCATTCTAATGAACTTTCATTTCGAGAAGGCTTGTGCGAATGTATTAGAATTCCCTTGGATAAAAATGGGGAAATTGATTTTGATTTTCTAGAAAAAACTTTACAAAAAAACAAAAAAAGAAAAATAATCGCTAGCTTTTCTTTAGCTTCAAATGTTACTGGGATATTAAGTGATTACAAACGCATTTCTGAAATGGTTCGTAAATTTAAAGGGATAGTTGCTTTTGATGCATCTAGTTTCATTCCCTATAAAAACATATCTTGTCAATACTATGATGCGTTGTTTATAAGTTCTCATAAATTAATCGGTGGTATTGGCGGTTCTGGACTTTTAGCTATCAAAAAAGATCTTTGTGGAAACAAGCCTAGCTTTGCAGCAGGTGGAACTGTGGGCTATGTTTCTCGCACTTCACAATACTACCTTTGTAATGAAGAATCTTTAGAGGAAGGAGGAACACCTGGAATTTTACAACTCATTCGCGCTAGCTTAGCTTTTAAAATCAAAGATTCTATAGGGGTTAAAAATATAGAAAAAAAAGAAGAAATTTTAAAAGATTATTTTTTTGAAAAACTAAAAACTATACCTAATTTAATTTTATACGCAAAGAATTTAAAAACCCGATTGCCTATTTTTGCTTTCAATATCAAAGGAATTTCTCCTTTTGATATCGCTTACGAACTTAGTAAAAAATACCACATAGAAACACGCGCTGGATGTGCTTGTGCTGGGCCTTATGGTCATGATTTGCTAGACTTAAAAGATAATCAAAAACTTAAAACAAAACCAGGCTGGTTAAGAATAAGCTTGCATTATACGCATGAAAAAGAAGATATTGATTATTTTTTTAATGCTTTAAATAAAACTATAGTAAAATTATCGCATTAAAATATTATAGTTTTATTATTATGTATAAAAATTCTATCTTCAAAAACCAAATCAAGTGCTTTTGAAAGAACATCTTTTTCTATATTTCTACCTGCTTGTTGCATATCTTGCCAAGTAAATTCATGGTTTACAGGCGAAACAGCTTGAGTGATAATAGGACCTTCATCAAGATTATTATTTACAAAATGTGCCGTAGCTCCAATTATTTTAACCCCTCTTTCAAAGGCTTGTTTATAAGGATTTGCTCCTATAAATGCAGGTAAAAAAGAATGGTGAATATTTATAATCTTGCCTTCAAAATGCCTAACAAAATCAGGAGATAAAATTCGCATATATTTTGCTAAAACCAAATAATCAAATTTATATTGTTCAAGACATTTTAAAATCTGATTTTCTTGCTCTTTACGATCTAAATTTTCAGCGCTGATAAAATGATAAGGAATTTCAAATTTCTCAACTAAATCCTTTAAAGAGTTGTGATTTGAAATCACAGCTTTGATATTTGCTTCAAGTTCGTTACTATAATGCTTTATTAGCAAATCTCCCAAACAATGACTTTCTTTAGTAGCAAAAACAACGATATCTTTTTTTCTCTTCTCGCAAAGCTCTATCAAGGCTTCTTGTCCAAGCATAGCCTCAAGCGTTCCTATAAAAGCTTCTTTATCAAACTCACCTTCTAAAAGAGCACGAAAAAAAAACATTCCTTCGCCTACAAATTCATCGTTTTTTACTATATTGATATGATATTTAAAAATAACATCAGAAATTCTATAGATTAAACCTTTTTGATCTTTGGTGCAAATTTTTAATACAGAAATCATTTAGCTAAACCTTTTATATATTCTTTTAATTCATTCTCTCTTGCTTCTTGAAGCTTTAAGCCAAGAATTTTACCACAAAATCCAGCATTTATGAAATCTTTTGCTAAAATTTTACTTTCAAACTTATTCTCATAAAGCCCTAATCTTTTAGCTTGCTCAATACGCTTTTTACTCCAAAGTCCAAGCCATTTCTTCAAAGGCATTTCAAAAGCAATTTTTGCTAGCTCAAAATCACTTATATCATCAAGATAAAAAGCTTGATTTGCGTATTTTAGGTATTCTTTTTGAAGTTTGGTTCTTTTAAAAAATATATCTTTTTCTAAATTAAAAAAATTCAAATACAAATACAAGAATAAAGCATCGCTTTTTACAAATTCTCTACTTTGTCTGAGCAAATTTTGAAATTCCAAACTCTTAAAAATACTCTCAAAGCCGAAAATCTGTTTTTCTAAGTCAAGTTCTTGCAAATATCTATAGCCAACATCAAGTCTAGGGCTTTTAAAGAATTTATAAAGCTCCGCATTGATCCTATCTTTGCTAAGATCAGTTATATCCATACTTTGCATCAATTTCAAGCTTTCGCTAGTTATCTTAAAGTTAAACCTTGAAGCAAATACTACCGCTCTTAATACTCTTAAACTATCCTCTTGAAAGCTTTGTTTATCAATATGCCTTAAAAAGCCTGCTCCTAGATCTTTTAATCCTCCATAAAAATCTAAAAACTCATCGTTAAAAAGATTAATCATCATAGAATTTATGGTAAAATCGCGTCTTTTGGCGCCAAGTTTTTCATCATTACAAATTTGAACTTCAAAACCTTTATGTCCATAGCTTATTTTATTTTCGGTTCTAGCAAGAGCTAAATCATAATTTTTAAACTTATACACAAAAAAACTTTTTCCAAAGCCTTGTGCGCCCAATTTTTGCATAATCTTTTCAAAATCTTTAGGTTTTATATCATAAAGCTCTATATCATAGTCACAAATTTTTAAGCCTAAAAACAAATCCCTAACGCTACCTCCAACCAAATACGCTCGTTTGGTATAAGGCTTTAAAAACTCAGCAATAAACTGTAAATCGGGATTATTTTTTAAGCTTATCTTCGATATTTGCAAGTAAAAACTCTAAAAAATTTATGGTCAAGTTTAACCTATTTTCAAGATCATCTTTTTTTATGCTATTTAAACCTTCAAAAAGAACTAAAATTCTCTCTCTAAGATGTTTTAAAAAAATATCCTCATTAAGCGTTTGAACCTCTGTCATAACACTAGGATTTAAAATTTCACTTTGTAAAAAAGGCTCTTCTTTTTTAAACTCTTTATTTTCCTGAGTAGAAATTTCAATATTATTTTGTATTTTTTGCTCTTCTTCAAATTTTGCCATAGAAATTTTATCTTCTAAGTCTTGCGGAGTATCAAGCTCTTCGCATACAAACTCCATAGGTGGTAATTCATCTTTTATTTCAGTTTTTCTATTTAATTCTTGTTCTTTTAAAATTTCATTTTGTCTTCTTTGCTCTTCCATGATAGAGCTAACTTCGCTAATGGTTTTTTTAGCTAAATCTTCCAAATTCATATTTTTATCAACCACCTTTTAAATTCATTAATTTCTTCATCGCTTTTCATATTAATAAAAAAATCCAACATTTGAGTGTTTAAGTCTTTATGCTTGGATCTAAAACCACTAAGACGACGAACCGCATCGATAGCGTTTTGATTATCCGGATCTTCTTTTAAGATATTTTTATAAATTTCTAAAGCTTCGTCTTTTAACCCTTGAGCCTCATAGATAGAAGCTTCAGTGACTGTATTTTTCATCACTGTTTCCTAAAATTTTTCTTTAATTCTAGCAAAAAGCTTTTTAATTTATCTTTAAGAAAATAAGATGTTTTTTAATGTCTATTTTGTTTTAAACAGTTTTTCTATATATTCTTTTTTTTCTTTCTCTAAACTAGAATTTAATTCTTTTTGTTCTTTTTTAACTTGCGCTTTTAAATCTTGATTTTTAAAATACACATAATCAATTCCAAAAATAACACCAATTATAATAAGCAATGGGATTAAAAATACCATCTTTACACTTTAAGAAAATTGATTAAATACACTACCATAGTAGCGAACATTCTCAGCATTTTCATTTTTTTCTATCGTTTCTATTGCACCACTATTGATTGCTTTTTGGATATCATCATTTAAATCTTGATAAGAAAAAACCATATTAATACTGATAATATTTGGCAATTTCTCAAGCATTTTATAAGAGTTTAACTCATCTTCTAAATTTTCACTTTCAATCACAACTATAATCTTTTCATTTTCACAAAGTTCTACAGAACAAAAAGGAATTTCAGATATAGCCTTTTTTAAATCATTTATATATTCTTCTTTTGCTAAAATCAAAACACTAGAAAGATTATTCATCAATACTCCTAAACATTATACTATCACCAAAGCCTGAAACGATAAAATCTTTATTGTTTAAAAAAATAATAAACTCACTCATCAAATTTTCATTATTAAAAGTTTTAACAGGCTTAAAATCACTTGTGCTAAAAACTTCACTAACTCCAGCTTCATTATCGCTATAAACAGCGAATTCTCCACTAGGACTTAAAGCACAAGTATATATCAAAAAATCTTTTTGCAAAAAATTTTGCTCTTCATTTTTTACAACTCCTATACGCCTATCCGTTCCACAACTTAAAATAACATTATTTTTAAAATCTACTTGATAGATATTATCTTTATGCATTTTATCATAGTTTTTTAACATCTTCCAATTTTTCAAATCAAAAAGTTCTACTTCGCCACTCTCAAAACCTGCAACTAGTCTACTCTTATCTTCATTTAAAACTGCATCATTAAGACTAGAATGGGAAAAATTAAATTTTTTTATATTTTTTAAACTTTTATCAATCAATTCTATTTCAGAACCAATAGAAATCAAAAGATAAGTGTTTTCATTGATAAAAAATGCTTTTATTATGCTATTTTCTTCGAGCTTTTTGATTTGTAAATTTTCCTTATAAAAACTTAAATTTTTAGCACCAAAATCACCCTCGCTAAGTATTAAAAGTGTATGTTTAAAAACATCAATGTTATAAATCTTAGCAAAATCATCACCATAATAATTTTTAATCTTTGGTAAAGATAAAAGTTCTTTTAAACTTTTATCTTTAATGTTATATTGTAAAATTTCACCTTTATCAGTGCCTATATATAAGTTTTGCTTATCAAGCTTTAAAGCTGTTATATTAGCATTTAATTTCAGCTCATAAGCATAAGACAAAACACAAAAAAGACTCAAAATAAAAAGAAATTTTTTCATTTATTTACTTTACACCCTCATTAATCACATCAATTAAATTTGAACGACTTTTTAATTGTTCATTTTTAAATTCAGGTTTAAAGCTATTTTCCACTAAAGGTTTTGCATCACTTTGTGGAACATGACACTGAGTGCAATTAAAACGACTATCGCTAATCATATCTCCTGTGGTTTTATTGTGTCTAAAATCATAATAATGACTAGCAGGAAGTGGAGTTGCACCAGCATCTGCTGCTATAGCCTTATCATGGCAGCTTAAGCACATATTGTTATCTTTAGTTATAGGTAACAAATCTTCAATAGCATGCGGAATTAACGGTGGTGCATTTTCATAAGAACGCTCAAAACGAGTAGATTCCCCAGGCTGTAAAGTTGTGAAATTTGCCTCCACTAAATTTACTTTATTTTCATTTTCTAAACTTGCTTTTCTAAGTCCAATTTGTTCTGAACTTACCCCACTATTCATTGCACAAGCGGCAAAAAATACCACTGCAGCACTTCCTAATAAAACCAATTTCTTCTTCATTATTTATTCCTTAAATCAAAAATATTAAAATTCAAAGCATCATCATTACAAACTTCTATACATCTTGCACACCTTATACACTCTCCCGATTTCACGCTAGTACTTTCTTTTCCAACCATCCACAAAACCTGTTTTTCAGGACAAATACGGATACATTCATAACATTTAGTGCATTTATCACTATCATGCTTTATTTTAAGCAAAGCAAAACGAGAAATAAAAGCATAAAAAGCTCCTAGTGGACAAAAATGTGAACAAATTGCCCTAGGACTTAAAAAAGTATCGATACAAAAAAGTATAAAGGCTACAAAAATCCAAGAACTTGTAGCAAAAATAATCCCTCTATGTATCATTCCTATATAAGAAAAACTTTCAAACACAGGCAATGAAAATACAAAAGAAAGGACTAAAACCAAGACCAATACAAAATAGCGTAAATTTTTAGGCAAAATTAAAAATTTATTATTAAGGGTTAATTTATTTCGCACAAAAGCAGCAAAATCTGTGATTAAATTAACAGGACAAACCCAAGAGCAAAAAACCCTTCCTAAAAGCAAACCATAGATAAAAAATATAATCAAAGCTCCTATTAAAGCCATTAAATCTATACTCCAGCTTGCTAGAATGATTTGCAAAACTGCAAAAGGATCGCTTAAAGGTATGGTATTAAAAAGTCTAGAAGAACTTAAATTTCCCTGCAAGATAAAATCTGTAGCTTTAAAACTAAAAAGCGCTAAAATTCCAAGCTGAACGATGCGTCTAGCAATTAAATACTTCATCACAGTTCTCCATCATTTAAATAATTGGTTGCTTTTTTAACATTAAAATGTTTTGAAGTATCTGCATTTTTTATACGACCTTCATCTTTTTCATCCCAGCCTTTTACATAATGAGATCCTGCTTTTCCCAATACATACTCCCTTGGCAAAACACGAATGGCCGGTTTTTCAGTAATACAAGCCAGTTCACAAAGCCCACAACCTACACACACTTCATGATCCACACTAGGTAGTAAAAAAGCATGTTTGGCGGTGCGTTCATTGCGTTTAAGCTCAAGTTTTAAAGCCCTATCTATCAAAGGACAGGCTCTATAACAAGCATCACATTGAATTCCCCAGTGTGCCACACAAGAAGCACTATCAACAATAGCAATACCCATTTTCAAAGATTCTATACCCTGCTCTAAATGCTTTTTATCTAAAGCATCAGTTGGACATTCTCTAATGCAAGGAATATCCTTACAAAGATAGCAAGGAATTTCTCTTGCCTTAAAAAAAGGCGTGCCATTTTTTGGACTATCTAACAAGCTAGCAAGCTTTAAAGTATCATAAGGACAGGCTTTTACACAAAGCCCACAACGAATACATTTGCTTAAAAATCTAGCTTCATCTTCAGCCCCAGGAGGACGCAAGGTATAATTATCATCGGCTTTTAAAGTCAAATTAGCCAAAAATCCACCTCCTGTACATAAACATGCAGCCTTAAAAGCACTAACAAAAAATTCTCTTCTACCTTTCATTTAATCAAAACCCTAAATTAAGCCTTATAAATTTTTACAGCGCATTTTTTAAAGTCAGTTTGTTTTGAAAGTGGACAAGTCGCATCCAAAGTAACTTTATTGATATATACATTCTCATCAAACCACGGCACATACACAAGTCCTACAGGCGGTTTGTTTCTTCCACGCATATCTACTCTTGCTTTTACTTTACCACGACGAGATTCCACCCAAACCAAATCACCTTGATTTAAGCCTAATTTCTCTCCATCTTTCTCACTCATATAGCAAAGTGCTTCAGGCACAGCACGGTAAAGCTCAGGCACACGCATAGTCATAGTTCCACTATGCCAATGCTCTAAAACCCTTCCTGTTGCAAGCCAGAACGGATACTCTTTACTTGGTCTTTCAGGTGCTTTCATAAATGGCCTAAAGAAAATTTTAGCCTTATTTTTAATACTGTGCTCTTTTTCATCTTTAGGAGCTATTAAATCCCCATTTGTAAGCATTTTGTTAAAATCACCATAAAAAGCAAAATCTGAATTTGGAGCCGCTTTTTTAGCATAATAATCAAATTTAGTATTAAATCTCCACTGTGTTTCCTTGCCATTAACCACAGGCCATCTTAAACCCCTTACTTTATGATAGGTATCAAAATCCGCTAAATCATGTCCGTGTCCTAAGCCAAATTTACGATATTCTTCCCAAAGATATTTTTGAACGAAAAAGCCATAGCCTGTAAATTCTTTTCCATCACTGCCTTGAATTTTTCTCTCATCACCTTTAACATCGGTATTATCAAAGCCTTTTGCGATGGCATCGTTTGGATTAAAGCTTTTTGCTTCTTTATTGGCAAATAGTACATCAAAAAGTGTATCATCTTCGCTATAACCCATAGCTTTTGCCTCTTCTAAAACACTTGGCAAGGTAAGCTTATTATCCACTTTTTGCTCTTTCCAAACTTCTTTAAGCTTAAAGCGTTTTGCAAATTCTAAAATTTGCCAAGTATCACTCATGGCAGCACCCACAGGTAAGACTTGTTGTTTCCAATGTTGAGTTCTTCTTTCAGCATTACCATAAGCACCCCATTTTTCATAAATCATAGCACTTGGTAAAATAAGATCAGCTACTTTTGCTGAAATTCCAGGATAACAATCACTTACAACAATAAAATTATCCATTTCTCTTGCTGCTGCAATCCAGTGATTTGCATTTGCAGTGTTTTGCCATGGATTATTCACTTGCACCCATGCAAATTTAATTTTTCCATCTTCTAAATCTCTCATGATATTAAGATAAGGAGAACCTGGTTTTGGGTTGATAGTCTTTGCAGGAACTTTCCAAATTTTTTCAGAAATTTCTCTGTGTTTTGGATTGGCTACAACCATATCTGCAGGCAAACGATGTGAGAAAGTTCCTACTTCCCTAGCTGTTCCACAGGCACTTGGCTGTCCTGTTAAAGAAAAGGCTCCACTACCTGGTTTAGCTTGCTTTCCTAGCAAAAAATGTACCATATAAGCTTGTTCATTTACCCAAGAACCTCTTGTGTGTTGATTAAAGCCCATAGTCCAAAAACTTACGACTTTGCGATTTTTCTCTATGTAAAGATTAGCTAATTCTTGAAGTTTTTTCTTAAAATCTTCCAAAGACTCATTATCATCACCTTTGGCTACTCTTGCAGTGTATTCTAAAGTATAAGGGGCTAAACCTTTTTTAAATTCGTCAAAAGAAATTTCCCAGTTTTTATCAGCCACACCTTGATGTTTCATTTCAAATTTATCACCCGCTTTAACGCCAAGATAAGATAAAGAAGTAGCCTCTTCATCGTCTAAAGTGATTACATTTTCTTTTTCAACCGTATCTTTTTCACTTTCTTTAAATTTTGGATGATTTGGATTATTTCTCATACCATAACCAATATCAGCATAACCAGTTGCAAATACGCAGTGATCTTTGATAAATTTCATATCCATAGCCTCTGGATGATTATAAACAATCTCTCTTGCTATGTAGTTCCAAATAGCCAAATCTGTATTTGGTTTAAAAATAATTTCAATATCAGCAATATTTGAAGTACGGTTAGAAAAAGTGCTTAGATTAACAACTTTAACCTTATCAAGATTGCTTAGTTTTCTATCACTTACTCTTGACCAAAGGATTGGGTGCATTTCAGCCATATTAGCTCCCCAAGTGATAATAGTATCTGTAAGCTCTATATCATCATAACAGCCTGATGGCTCATCTACACCAAAAGTTTGCATAAAACCAACCACTGCAGAGGCCATACAATGTCTTGCATTTGGATCGATATTATTTGTTCTAAAACCCGCTTTTGCAAGCTTTAAAGCAGCATAACCTTCTTGGATAGTGTATTGCCCACTACCAAAAATCCCTATACCTGTAACGCCGAGTTCATTGTAGGCTTTTTTAAATTGTTTTTCCATTTCATCAAAGGCTCTTTGCCAAGAAACTTGTTGAAATTTGCCTTTTTTATCAAATTCGCCTTTTTCATTCATGCGAAGCAAAGGCATAACAAGACGATCTTCACCATACATGATCTTAGCATTAAAATAACCTTTGATACAATTAAGTCCGCGATTTACGGGTGCTGCAGGATCACCTTTTGTTGCTACGATTTTGCCATCTTTTCTAGCTATCATAATTCCACAGCCAGTTCCACAAAATCTACAAACAGCTTTATCCCATTTCCAATCTTCTTCTTGCGCGCCAAGCATAGAGCTTGGAACACTAAGCCCTGCAACACTAGCAGCACTTGCAATAGCGGTATTTTTAATAAAATCCCTTCTATTCATCCTTATTCCTCCAAAATAAAAAAATCATCTTATTATAAAAAATGAAGTATAAAAATCTCTTGAAATTTTAATAAAAATAATAATTTTAAAGCTCTATTTTATAGGAGTTTTATTGTCCTTTTTATATTATTCTTACACAAAATAAATATTAAAAATAATCAACTTAACAATTAAAATATAATCAACTTAAAATAATAAAAAAATGAAGATATAAAAATTAAGCCCTAAGAATGGGCTTAATCAAAATTAATGGCAACCACAACCACCGCAGCAGCTAGAACCACCAAAAAATGCATCAAGTTTTGCAATATCTGGCATTTCTGTGATTTCATTTACAAGTTCTTTATATGCCACTTTACCCTCTTTAATCACAAATACGGCACGAGCTAAAAGCCCTTCTAAAGCACCTTCATTTATCAAAACACCATATTTTTCACCAAATTCTTTTGCCACAAAATCACTTGCAACACTTAAATTTTCAATACCTTCTGTACTGCAAAATCTTCCCATAGCAAAAGGTAAGTCCATACTTACTACAATCACTTCAGCACCATTGTAACTGGCTACTTTTTTATTAAATTCTCTAGCCTCTGTAGCACAAACTGGTGTATCTAAGCTTGGAACACTTAAAATGATTTGAGTTTTACCCGCTGCACCGATTTCAATCACGCTTAAATCTTTAGCTTTAAGATTTACCTTAGGAGCATCTGCTCCAACTTCTACTGAATTTCCTTTAAGTTTTACAGGATTTCCTTTAAAATTTACTGTACTCATTTAATTTCCTTTTTTGATATTTTAAACATTATTGCAATTAATGTTTTAGGAGTGATTATATCCTATAAATATTAATTATTTTTTAATTTCACTCAAAATTATTTTACTTCTTTCCAAGTATATTTTTTCCACACTTTTTGAGCTTCCTTACTCTTAATAAAATCTACAAATTCTAAAGCTTTTTTATTTTCTAAAGCTTTTTTTGTAGGAGCAATTTCAGCTGCACGATAAATCACTGCATTTTTATCTTTGATAAATAAAGCTTTATCATCGCCTAAAGCCTTTGCCCAATGAGACCAAATGATTAAAGCATCAATATTTGGATTGTTATTCCACTCATCTACAGCAGCTTTGGAATTTTTAGCATAAATTTTTATATTTTTACGTAATTTTACCAAATTTTCTCTTTTTGCACTTTTTAAAGCCATATCTTCATAAAGTCCAACTTGTCCTGCACCATCAACCACCATAACATTTATACCATCTTTTAAAATGTCTTCAAAATTTTTAATATTTTTTGGATTATTTGGACGCACGATAATACCTGATGGACGCACATTTAAAACGCTTAAATTTTCCAAACTTAAACTTGGAATTTTTTTAGCAAAATCATCCATCATTGAAGTATTGCCTGAAAAAATCAAATCTGCATTTTCTTTTGCTTTATCTATCCAAGCTGAAGTTGGGCCTGCGGTTACAATCACCTTTTCTTTTGTTTTTTCTTCAAATTTTAAAGCAAGCTCTTTTAGCACAGGAGCAGGACCACCTGGACCATAAACTAAAATTTCAGCATTTAAAAAACTTGCTGCTGCTAAACTTAAAATTAATATTTTTTTCATAAAATAAACCTTTCTTTATAATAATATAAAGGAAATTTTATCAATCTATAGTTAACTCTCCCTTGCAAAGCCCTGCTTCTATAAGAAAACGAGAAGGAGCAAAAGAAGTTTTTTTGTTTTTATCATATTTAGCATAGCTTAAATAAAGTATATTTTTTGCCCTAGTTACTGCAACATAAAAAAGCCTTCTTTCTTCTTCTAAGCTTCCACCCATTCCCATAAGCTTTTGATTAGGAAAGCGACCTTGCGCAAGATCAATCACAAAAACAAGATCAAATTCCAAGCCCTTACTTGCATGTACGCTAAGCAAATTAACTCCTTTGCCACTACTCATTTCACTTGCACCTAAAGTTAGAAAATTATAATATTTATAAATATCGCTATAATTTTTTGTAAGCTCTTTTAAGACATTAAATTTTGTTTCTATTTTTTCTAAATTTTCACTCTTTCTTAATAAATCCACCTGCCCTGCTTTATTTGTCGCTCTTTTGGTTGCAAGTTCTTCGCAAATTTCTCTATAAAAAGAATTTTCGCAAATTAAATTGACTAAAGTCAAAGAATGTTTTATTTCCATAGCTTTTTTTAAAAAAAGATAGATTTTTTCCAAATTTCTAGCGCACAAATCATTGATTTTTGAAAGTCTTAAAATAGGATGTGCATCAAATTCACTCTCAAATTTAAAACGAGTTTCTCTAGCTAATTCTTCTAAATCTGCAAAAAGCCCAAGTTGATAATTTCTTTTTTGATGATTTTGCAAATTTACATTTTTATCAGGATCTAAAAAACCTTTTATTAAATTTCCATGCCCTAATTTTAAAAGTGCGTCAAAAATTTCTTTTGCTAAAACTCCACCCACACCTTTGGTATATTGAACCAAATGAATAAAAGCCATGATATCTTTAGGATTTACCACAAGCGCAAGCATGGAGCTAAAAGCTTTAACTTCCAAACTTTCAAAAAAACTTCCACTTCCCTTTCTCACACTTGCAATGCCCTGCTCCCTTAAAGCTACTTCAACCCCATCAGCACTTGAGTTGTTGCGAAAAATCACGGCAATTTCTTCCAAACTTACTCCGCTTGTAAGTATCATTTTGGCTATATTTTGATACTGATCAAATAATTCTTCAAAAGTAAGCAAAGATGGGGCTTTAAACTCATCATTTCTTGTAACAATAAGTTCTTTTGGATATAATCTTTCGTTATTTAAAATCACTTTATTAGCCAAAGCTAAAATACTTCTTGATGAACGGTAGTTTTTATTTAAAGAAAAAATTTTTGCATCTTTAAAACGATCTTTAAACCCACCTATGATATTAATATCCGCTCCATTAAAAGCATAAATACTTTGATCATAATCCCCTACGCAAAACAAACTTTTACTATGAAAAGCCTCTATTAAAGAACTTTGCAAAGTATTTGTGTCTTGATATTCATCTACTAAAATTTCATCAAATTCATATTTTTCTTCTTTTAAAAGATCTTTTAGATTGATAAGCAAGTCATTAAAATCCACATAATTAAAACGCTTTTTTTCATTATCATATTCTTTTAAAATATCTTCATAAATTTCAGCATAAATACTTTGATCTTCATAGTTTTGACAAAACCAAGTATAAAAATCTTGATTGTGTGCTTTGTTTTGAAACAAAGAATAAAGATCGTATAAATAACTTGATTGATAAGGTTTTATATCACTTAAATGCCTAAAAGTTCTTTTTTCATAGACACTTTTAAGTAGAGTTTTTAACTCGCTTGCTTGCTTTAAGGCTATATTTTTATCCGCATTTCTAAGTAAGGTATAAGCCGTACTATGAAAAGTTCCTGCAAGTATTTTACTGGTAATATTTTTATCAAAAAATTTCCCTAAACGCCCTATCATTTCTTTGCTGGCTTTATTTGTGAAAGTCAAAAGCATGATTTTTTGAGGTGCCACTCCCTTGCTTAAAAGATAAGAAATTCTTGCAACAATAGTAGAAGTTTTTCCCGTGCCTGCACTTGCAATAACAAGATTGTGTCCAAAATCAGCAGTAGCGGCAAGATATTGTTCATTATTTAATTTTGAAAGTGGCATTATTTTCCTTATAAAAGTTAAAATTATAAAAAAAAATTACTTAAAAATATAAAAATTTAAAATTACTTTATATTAGATTATAGTACAATGCTAAAATTATTTAACTTTCTGTTTTTAAGGGATAGCAAATGAATTTGAAAATTTTTTCTATTATTGTTGGCATATTAATTGCTGTTATTGTGATATTAGGTGGAACATATTATTATCTTTTTGAATATTCAAAACCAAAGAATTACACCTTAAATACCAACACTTACACCGAACAAAAATCGTATACCAATAACTACGATAATTCCTATTCACCCTCGATCCAAACCAACAATAGTTCATCAGATATAAATATTAATAACAATACCATCCAAAAGCAAGAAACAAACCTATTAGATGAAAATCAAAGCTTAAATAACAATACATTTAATACATCAATAAGCGAAAACAATCAAAGCTTAAATAATAACACCAATACAAGTAATAATATTAATACAAATGAAAATAAGCAAATTTTAGATACGGATAAAGAAAAATTAAAACAAGAAAATAAACAAGCCAAAATAGAAGCTCTTAAAAAAGAAATCAGCAAACAACAAAAGATCTTAGAAAGAGAAAGAGCTGTAAAAAAAGAACTTCAATCAAACAAATCAAACAAAAATAAATATCTAAATACCGCTAGAGAGTATCTAAGCATAGGAAAAAACAGTCGTTTAGAACCTGAGCTTAGCACAGAAAATATGAAAGTTTACATTTTAGATGGAAAATTTTTAAGCCAATACAGAATCAATCTGTTAAAAGATATGCTAAGCGTTATACAAGATAATGCAAAAGATTATTATCTAAGTATTTTTGTTAAAATGCTACCAAAAGGGGAAATGAAATTAACTATCTATAACAAAGAAATTATCTTTTCAGATATGAAAAAAGCTTATAAATATATTAGTTTAGATAGATTAAGCCCATATTTAAACAATCCAAAAGAATTAAATGAACATGTAGCACGTGAAGAAATTTTAGAAAGACTTAAACTTCAAATTAAAAAAGACGGCAAAGGAAGTGATTTTTCTAAACATATCAAAAGTTTGAAAACTGGACTTAATACAGCACAATATTTCTTCCCGTTTTGTGAAATTATAGAAATTAGCTCTATTAAATAAGCTAAAACAATAAAGGCAAATAATGTATGATAAAAATTTAGAAAAAGAGTATTATCAAATTTGCGAAGAACGCGGATATTTTGAAATCGATGGCAATAAAACCATACAAGAAAAAGATAAAAATTTCTGCATTATGATGCCTCCTCCTAATGTCACTGGAGTTTTACACATAGGACATGCTTTAACTTTTACTCTGCAAGATATTATGACGCGTTACAAAAGAATGGATGGCTATAAGGTTCTTTATCAACCAGGGCTTGATCACGCAGGTATTGCCACTCAAAATGTTGTAGAAAAACAACTCCTTGCTCAAGGCATTAAAAAAGAAGAACTAGGTAGAGAGAAATTTATAGAAAAAGTCTGGGAGTGGAAAGAGCAAAGCGGTGGAAAAATTTTAGACCAAATGAGAACACTAGGCATCACTCCTGCATGGAGTCGCTTGCGTTTTACTATGGATGAAGGTTTGGTTAATGCCGTAAAAAAAGCCTTTGTAGAACTTTATAATAAAAGACTTATTGTACGTGGAAACTACATGATAAATTGGTGTACCCATGATGGCGCTTTAAGTGATATAGAAGTTGAATACAAAGAAAACAAAGGAAAACTTTATCATATTAAATACTTTTTAAAAGATAGCGATGAATTTTTAGTAGTAGCCACAACGCGTCCTGAAACTTTTTTTGGCGATACTGCAGTTATGGTGCATCCTGATGATGAACGCTATACTAAATTTGTGGACAAAGAAGTGATTTTGCCTATAAGCAAAAAAGCCATTAAAATCATAGCCGATAAACATGTAGAAAAAGATTTTGGAACAGGAGTTGTAAAAGTTACTCCCGCTCATGACATGAACGATTATGAAGTAGGACTTAGACATAATTTAGATTTTATAAGTGTTTTTGATGAAAAAGGAATTTTAAACGAGCATTGTTTAGAGTTTCAAGGTTTAGAACGCTTAGAAGCAAGAGAAAGAATCGTAGCCAAACTTAAAAGTCTTGGTTTTATAGAAAAAATAGAAGAGCATAACAATCAAATAGGATATTGTTATCGTTGCAACAATATAGTTGAACCTTATATCTCCAAACAATGGTTTGTAAAAAAAGAAATCGCCCAAGAAAGTATAGAAAAAGTTGCGCTTGGAGAAAGCAAATTTTACCCAAATCACTGGATAAATAGCTTTAATGCTTGGATGAAAGATTTAAGAGATTGGTGTATTTCAAGACAACTTTGGTGGGGGCATCAAATTCCTGTGTATTATTGCGAATGCTCTCATGAATGGGCAAGCCAACATACGCCTAAAACTTGTCCAAAATGTCAAAGTCAAAATTTCAAACAAGATGAAGATGTACTTGATACTTGGTTTTCTTCAGGACTTTGGGCTATGAGTACTCTAGGCTGGGGAAATGAAAATTGGGGTAAAGATAAAATTTGGTCTGAAAAGGATTTAAAAGATTTTTACCCTAATTCTTTACTCATTACAGGTTTTGATATTTTATTTTTCTGGGTGGCTAGAATGATGTTTCAAAGCACTAATGCCTTACATCAACTTCCTTTTAAAGATATTTATTTACATGCTCTTGTGAAAGATGAGCAAGGTAGAAAAATGAGTAAAAGCCTTGGAAATGTCATCGATCCAAATGAAAGCATTAAAGAATATAGTGCTGATATTTTACGCTTTACTTTAGCACTTCTTGCTATACAAGGACGCGATATTAAACTTAGCAATGATAAACTTTTACAAGTTAGAAATTTTACAAATAAAATTTATAATGCTACAAATTATCTGCTTTTAAATGAAAGTAAATTTGAAGATTTGGAAAATATCACACTTCATTCAGAATTAGCAAAATATATTTATGCCAAATTTCAAACTTGTGTTAAGGATGTAAGAGAAAATTTAGACAATTATCGCTTTAATGATGCAGCCAATACTCTATATAAATTCTTTTGGGATGATTTTTGCGATTGGGGTATAGAGCTTAGCAAAGCCGAAAAATCGAGCGTTAAAGAACTTGGTAGTATTTTCAAAGAAGCTTTAAAACTTTTAAATCCTTTCATGCCTTTTATCAGCGAGTATTTATACCACAAACTAAGCGATACAGAACTTAAAACAAGCCCTTCTATTATGATAAGCAAATATCCAAAATTTAAAGAACAAGATAAAAATATAGAAAAAATCTTTTCTTTGCTCATAGAAAGCATAGTTAGTATCCGCCGTGCTAAAAGTTTAATCGATCTTGGAAATTCTAAAATAGAAAAAGCTTATATCAAATTTAACGATAAAAAAATCAAAGATGAAATCAAAGCTTATATGAATTTTATCATAATGCTCGCAAAGTGCGAGCAAATAGAATTTAGTGAAGAAAAATTACCAAAGGCAATATGTGATGTTAGCGAGAATTTAGAAATTTTTATTACGCTTGAAAATGTTGATTTAAGTGGTATTTTAACAAGACTTGAAAATCAAAAAAATAAGCTTGAAAAAGAAAGTTTCAAGCTTAACTCCATGCTTTCAAATGAAAAATTCATCGCTAACGCACCTAAAGAGGTGGTGGAGCAAAATAAAGAAGCTCTAGAAAATTTAAAAATTCAACTTGAAAAAATATCAGTTGAACTTCAAAATCTAAGAGGTTAAAAATTTGATAAAAATAAAAAATTTAAAAAAATATTATGGCAAGGAACTCGTGATAAACGATGTTTCTTTGGAGATTAAAAAGGGTGAAATTTACGCCATAGTAGGTCATAGTGGAGCTGGAAAATCCACTCTTTTAAGATGTATTAATGGACTTGAGAATTATCAAGAAGGAAGTTTAAAAGTCTTTGATCAAGAAATTAAAGATTTAAGTCAAAAAAAATCAAAAGAGTTAAGAATGCTTAGAAAAGATATAGGGATGATTTTTCAAAATTTTGCCCTAATGGAGCGCAAAAATGTATTTGAAAATGTTGCTATGCCTTTAAGAACACACTATACTCAGTGTAAATTTCATGCCAAGCTTTTTAATAAAGAATACATGAGCGAAAAAGAAATTGCCCAAAAAGTCAATTCCTTACTTGAAATCGTAGGGCTTGATCATAAAAACAAATCCTACCCAAGAGAACTGAGCGGAGGGCAAAAACAACGCGTTGCTATTGCTAGAGCCTTAGCTTTAAACCCAAAAATTTTACTTAGTGACGAAGCTACTTCGGCTCTTGATCCAAACACTACAAAAAATATTTTAGAGCTTATATCTAAAATCAATGCTGAATTTGGGATTACTGTTGTTTTAGTAACTCACGAAATGGATGTGGTAAAAGACATAGCTCAAAAAGCTTTATTACTTGAACATGGACAAATCATAGGAAGTGGAGCAATTGATGAGCTTTTTTTAAGGCCTAATGTCAAAATGAAAGAATTTTTAGGAGAAAGCGACTTCTTGCCTGAGCACGGACTTAATATCAAACTTTACTTTCCAAAAGAAGTTGCCCAAAATAGCGTCATCACTCATATGGCAAGAACTCTAAATATAGACTTTAACATAGTTTGGGGTAAAATAGAAAAACTGAATGGAAAAGCCTTGGGAAATTTAGTTATAAATATAAATGAAAAGGATAAAGACAAGGTTCTTGATTACATAGAAAAAAGTGGAGTATTATGGGAGGTGGCATCATGAATGAAGAAAACATCTCTATTGTCAGTGCTTTTTTTAGTAGAATTTCTCAATTTTTTAATGAATTTTCTTGGCAGGATATTAAAGAAGTGAGTTTAAGTTCTATCACGAGTTTCAATGAAAATTATGAAAACATTTTAAAACCTGCACTTAATGAAACAATTTATATGAGTTTAATGGCTGTACTATTTGGATTTTTATTGGCTATCATTCCTGGAATTTTACTTGCTATTTGGGATAAAAATGGAATTAAAGAAAATAAAATCGCTTATAGTATTTTAGATTTTATTACCAATATATTACGCGCCTTTCCATTTTTAATTCTTATAGTTGTTCTTTTACCACTTTCTAAAATCATAGTAGGCACAAGCATAGGTACAAATGCTGCCATAGTTCCTTTAGCTATCGGAATAGCTCCTTATTTGGCAAAGATGCTTGAAAGCGCTTTTAAAGAAATAGACAAAGGAATCATAGAAGCAGCAAAAAGTTATGGTGCTAGCAATATTCAAATTATCTTCAAGGTTATCTTTAGTGAGGCCCTTCCTGCTATAATTAGCGGAATTACCCTAACTTTGATCTTTACCATTGGTTTTTCTGCTCTTGCTGGAACTGTCGGTGGTGGAGGTTTGGGAGATGTCGCTATTCGCTATGGTTATGAAAGATTTAACAAAGAAGTTATGATTCAAACTGTAGTTATTTTACTTATATTAGTTCAGTTAGTTCAAATTCTAGGTAATTTATTTTATACTTGGGCTAAAAATAGTAAAACTACATATATCATTGCCACTCTATTGATTTTACTTGGAGTTAGTATAGTTATCAATATAAACAATGATGAAAATTTCTTTTGGCAAGTAATTGTTTTTATCTTATTTTTAGGAAGTTTGCTTTATAAAGGTTTCAAAAAATAAGGAGATTATATCTCCTTTTAAGATAAATATAAGTTTTTTTAAGTAAAATTTAAACAAAAAACTATAAGGAATTAAAATGATGTATCAGATGCGTTAATCTGACTATCAACAAGTTTTTATATACTTCTTCCTGATAGTCAGAGTGAATTTATTAAGATTAAAGCAAGCACAAAATGACTAAAAAGGAAAAAAATGAAAATCAAATCTTTATTTATAGCAAGTATTTTAACATTAAGTCTTAATGCAAATGCATTAGAAACCATCACAGTTGCAGCAACTCCCGTCCCTCATGCTGAAATCCTAGAACAAGTAAAACCTGATTTAGAAAAACAAGGCTATAAACTTGAAATCAAAGAATTTACGGATTATGTTTTACCTAATCTAGCTGTTGATAACGGAGAAGCCGATGCAAATTTTTTCCAACATACTCCTTATTTGGAAGAATTTAATAAAAACAAAGGCACCAAACTTATCAAAGTAGCTGCCATACACATAGAACCTATGGCTGTTTACTCCAAAAAATACAAAAGTCTAGATGATATTAAAGAAGGGATTAAAATCGCCATTCCAAATGATCCAACCAATGAAAGTAGAGCTTTAGATATTATTGCAAAAAAAGGTTTGGTAAAATTTAAAGATAAGGCTTTAAAAACACCTCTTGATATTATAGACAATCCTAAAAAAATTAAATTTGTAGAATTAAAGCCCGCACAACTTCCAAGAGCTTTGGATGATGTTGATTTTGCTGTAATTAATTCCAACTACGCTCTCTCTGCAAATCTAAATCCTGCAAAAGATAGCGTATTTATCGAAGATAAAGAAAGCCCGTATGCAAACATTCTTGTTGTAAGAGTGGGACATGAAAACGATCCAAAAATCAAAGCCTTAATCCAAGCTCTACAAAGTGATAAAATCAAACAATTTATCATAGAAAAATACAACGGATCTGTTTTACCTGCTTTTTAATTTTGTCCCTTACCTAGGGACTTTTTTCTTAAATACAAAGGAGTTTTTATGAATTTATTTAAAATTATTATACTCGCTTATATTCTAAATTTATCTAGCCTATTTGCACAAAACATTACTATAGGAGCCACTCCAAATCCTTTTGGTAGCTTACTAGAACTAATGAAAGATGATTTTAAAAACAAAGGGTATGAGCTTAAAATAGTAGAATTTTCAGACTATATTTTGCCCAATCGTGCATTAGAGGAAAAAGAACTTGATGCAAATTTATATCAACACAAACCTTTTTTAGAAGAATACAACCTAAAAAAAGGTTCAAATTTAATTGCAACAACGCCTGTACTTATAGCTCCAGTAGGAGTTTATAGTAAAAAAATCAAAAATTTAGAAAATCTTAAAGAAGGTGCTAGAGTTGCTATACCTAATGATGCGACCAATGAAAGCAGAGCTTTAGAGCTTTTAGAGAAAGCAAAATTAATAGAGCTTAACAAAAATACTCTAAAAACCCCATTGGACATAAACAAAAATCCAAAAAAACTTAAATTTATAGAACTTAAAGCCGCACAACTTCCAAGAGCTTTAGATGATGTTGATATTGCTATAATTAATTCTAATTTCGCACTTGGAGCCGGTCTGAATCCAAGTAAAGATACTATTTTTAGGGAAGATAAAAATAGCCCTTATGTAAATTATGTTGTGGTACACTCAGAAGATAAAAATAGCGAAAAAACCAAAGTAATTGATGAAATTTTAAGAAGCGATAAATTTAAAGCCATCATTAATGAACATTATAAAGATATATTAATCCCAGCTTTTTAGGAGTATAATATGAATATTAAAAAAATATTTTTAAGTGTTTTATTTACAATTAGCCTTAGTTTTGGGGCGGATAAAACCATAATCATAGGTGCAACACCAACGCCTTATGCTGAAATTTTAAATTTCTCTAAACCCTTATTTCAAGAAAAAGGTTGGAAGTTAATAGTTAAGGAATTTAATGACTATAATATACCTAACATCGCTTTAAATGAAAAAGATTTAGATGCAAATTTATATCAGCATAAACCTTTTTTAGATGATTTTAATACCCACAAAGGAACAAAATTAAGTTCTTTAGGTGCTATTGTTTTAGTTCCTATGGCTATATATTCTAACTCCATAAAAGATATAAAAGACATTCCTAATGGTGCTAAAATCGCTATACCTAATGATGCTACCAATGAAAGCAGAGCTCTTGATTTACTAGCTAAAGCAAATTTAATAGAGTTTAAAAGTCAAAGCACCCTTAAAACCCCTATTGACATAAGTAAAAATCCAAAAAAACTTAAATTTATAGAGCTTAAAGCCGCACAACTTCCAAGAGCCCTAAATGATACTGATTTGGCTATTATTACCACAAACTATGCTCTTGGAGCAGGCTTAAACCCTTTAAAAGATGGTATTTTTATGGAAGATAAAGATAGTTTATATGCTATTGTTTTAGCTACAAGAAAAGGTGAAGAAACAAGTCAAAAAAGTCTTGTTATTAAAGAAATTTTAACAAGCGATAAAATTAAAAATTTTATCATAGAAAAATACAAAGGCTCTGTTATCCCTACTTTTTAACTCTATACAAAGCCTTCTAAAGGCTTTGTTAAACTTATAAAAGCTAAAATACTATTTATTGCATTATAATTCTTAGGATAAAAATGAAAATTATTTTTTTAACTTTTTTTATTGTGATAAATTATATCCAAGCAGCTAGTTTAGAAGAAATCAAAACAGCACTAGCTAAAGAATTTAGAAATAATTTTCCTAAAATTATAATTTCTCAAATTGATTTAAAAATAACATCATTGCCTAAAGATTTTGATCAATATGAATTTCTAAGAATCGCTAATGGGCGTTTTAATCAAGCACAAGGCTTTTTAAGGGCTGAATTTAAAACTCCGCAAAATATACAAAAAAATGTATTTTTTAGATATTTCATTCAAGCAAATTTAGAAGTTTTAAAAAGCGAACGCGCTATAAAAAGAGGAGATAAACTTGGAGCTTTTGACTATAAAAGCGTATTGATTGATTTTGATAAAGTTCCTTTAAATGCCTTAACCTTAGATGATGTAGATAATCTTGTAGCTAAAAGCAATATTAACAAAAACGCCATTTTAAGAGCAAATATGTTTAAAACCACAGCTTTAATACGCCGAAATGATCCTATAATCGGGATTTTAAGCGAAGCAAATGTTGATGTTTTAATCGAACTTGTGGCTTTGCAAAGTGCAAATATGGGCGAAAGGATTCGTGCAAAAAACAAAGAAGGTAAAGTTATGCAAGGCATCGTAGTGGGTAAAAATAGGATGATTATACAATGAAGGTTTTATTAGGAATTTCTGGTTCAAGCAGTGTCAATTTAGGCTTAAAATTATTAAAAAATCTAGAAAACCAATGCGAACTTTATTGCATTTTAACCCAAGGTGCAAAACTTAGCTTCAAAACTGAAAATCAAGCAAATTTAGAAGAAATTTGTCAAGAAAATTTTAAATACACTTATTTTTTAGATGATAAAAATTTAAGTCTAAGTGTAGCAAGTGGATCTTTTGGAATAGAAAAAACCATCATTGCTCCTTGTTCAATTTCAAGTTTAGCAAAAATTCACGCTGGTTTTGCAGACACTCTTTTAATGCGTGCTGCAGCAGTGGCCTTAAAAGAAAGAAAAAAACTTATCTTAGGCGTACGCGAAATGCCTTTTTCTACTTTAAATTTAGAACATATGTTAAAACTTAGCCAAATGGGAGTTATTATCGCCCCTCCTATTATCGCAAGCTATTCTAAAGCAAACAATCTAGAGCAAATGGAAAATTTTATCGCAGGTAAATGGTTAGATCTTTTAGAAATAAAACACAATTTATATGAAAAATGGCAAAATTTTTAGTTTAAATTTGTTATATTTTTAAAAAAAATTGGAGCAAAAATGACTTGTTTATATCCTGGGACTTTTGATCCTATTACCAACGGGCATTTAGATGTTATAAAACGGGCTTTAAAAATTTTTGATGAAGTCATCGTTGCCATAGCAAAAAGTGAACATAAAAAACCTTGCTATGATTTAGAAAAACGCAAAGAACTAGCCCTGCTCGCAACACAAAATTTAAAAAATGTTAAAATCATTGCTTTTGATAATTTACTTGTAGATTTAGCCAAAGAATTAAAAGTTAATACTATAATCCGTGGACTTAGAGCAGTGAGTGATTTTGAATACGAATTGCAAATTGGCTATGCAAATCACGCACTTTGGGAAGATATGGAAACCATTTATCTTATGCCAAGTCTAAAACATGCTTTTATTTCAAGTTCTATTGTGCGTTCTATAGTAGCACATGGGGGTGATGTAAGTTCTCTTGTTCCAAAAGAAATTCTACCTTTTTTAAAGGATCAATCTTGTATGTAGTTTTTGAAGGTATTGACTGCGTAGGAAAAAGTACGCAAATTTCACTTTTAAAAGAAATTTACAAAGATGCCATTTTCACACTCGAACCTGGCGGAACAGAACTTGGAAAACATTTAAGAGAAATTTTACTTAATAAAACTCATCCTATTAACAAAAGAGCTGAACTCTTGCTTTTTTTAGCTGATCGTGCTCAACATTTTGAAGAAATCTTAAAAACCAATCAAAACAAACTCATTATTAGCGATAGAAGTTTTATTTCAGGCATGGCTTATGCCAAAGATTTTGAAAACGATTTTCTTTTTGCTTTAAATAGTTTTGCTTTAGAAAATTTTTTTCCACAAAAAATTATCTTTTTAAAAGGAGATGCAAACCTTATCCAAGAACGCCTCAGTCAAAAAGAACTAGATAGTATAGAAAAACGTGGCATTGAGTATTTTTTAAGTGTACAGGACAAACTCGAAAAAGTGCTTCATTTTTTAAAAGAAAAAATTTCTGTAGAAATTTTAACACTTGACGCAAAAGAAAGTAAAGAAAAATTACACCAACAAATAAAGGAATTTTTACAATGATTAACGCTTTAAAAGGAATGAAAGATTTATTAGATAAAGATGCATATTATTATGAAAAAGTGATTAAAACCTGCGAAAAAGTAGCTAAAAACTATGGCTTTACTTTTATCAATACACCGCATTTAGAACTTTGCACCCTTTTTAAAAGAAGCGTAGGAGAAAGTTCTGATATAGTAGGTAAAGAAATGTATGAATTTATCGATAAAGGTGAAAATCATGTTTGCATGCGTCCTGAAGGAACTGCTGGGGTGGTGCGTGCCTATATAGAAAAAAAACTCGATAAAAACACTAGTGTGAAAAGATGGTTTTATCATGGTTCTATGTTTCGTTATGAAAGACCTCAAAAGGGTCGCTTAAGAGAATTTCATCAATTTGGAGTTGAAAGCCTTGGCATACCTAATGTTTATGAAGATGCAAGCATTATTTTAATGCTAGTAGAAATTTTCTCACGCCTTGGTATTGATTTTAAACTTCAACTTAATTCTTTAGGCTGCTCACAATGCTTGCCAAAATACCGCGATAGGCTCGTTGAATTCTTAGATTCCAAAGAAGGTTTTTGTGAAGATTGTTTGCGTAGAAAAAATTTAAATCCTATTCGTGTCTTAGATTGTAAAAATGAGCATTGTCAAAATTTGCTTGAAAATGCTCCGCTTTTGATCAATAATTTATGCACCTCTTGCCAAAAAGACTTTGAAACACTGCAACAAATTTTAAAGGATAATGGAGTTAAATTTGAGTTAGATTCAAAACTTGTGAGGGGTTTGGATTATTATTCTAAAACGGCTTTTGAATTTATAAGCGATGAAATAGGAGCAAAGGCTGCTATCGCAGGTGGAGGACGCTACGATAGACTTATAGAGTATTTAGGTGGAAAAAGTGGCTATGGTATAGGTTTTGCCATGGGTATAGAAAGAATTATAACTATTTTAGAACAAAAAGAAGAAAAGATTCAAAGAGAAGGAATTTATCTTTGTGCTATGGATGAAATTTATATCCAAAAACTTTTGCATATCGCTACAAATTTAAGAAAAGAATATAAAGTACTTTTAAGCTATGAAGCAAGAAAACTAGCCAAACATCTTGAAAACGCGGATAAAAATAATACTGAAATTTTTCTTTGCATGGGAGAAAATGAAGCACAAAATGAAAGTTTGTTTTATAAAAATTTAGCAAAAAAAGAAGAAAAAATGATTAAAATTTCAGACTTAAAGAAGGTTTTATGATGGATTATGGTATTGATATTTGGGGAAATGAAAATTTCATTATCAAAAATGGTAAAGTTTGTATCAATTACGAGAAAAAACCTGCTATTATTGATATAGTTAAAGAATTAAGAGATGATGGATACAAGGGGCCTTTACTTTTAAGATTTCCTCATCTTATCCAAAAACAAATTGAAAATATTTACGGAAATTTCAATAAAGCAAGAAAGGAATTTGGCTATAAAGGAGGATTTAACGCTGTTTATCCTTTAAAGGTCAATCAATACCCTGGTTTTGTAAAAAATCTTGTAAAACTTGGAAAAGACTATAACTATGGACTTGAAGCAGGTTCTAAGGCAGAGCTTTTACTCGCTATGGCTTATAATAACGAAGGCGCACCTATTACCGTAAATGGCTTTAAAGATAGAGAACTTATCAACATAGGCTTTATCGCAGCTGAAATGGGACATAATATCACTTTAACCATAGAAGGACTTAATGAACTTGAAGCTATCATAGACATAGCTAAAGAACGCTTTAAACCTAAACCAAATATAGGCTTACGCGTGCGTTTGCATTCTGCTGGAGTTGGAATTTGGGCAAAAAGTGGTGGGATTAATTCTAAATTTGGACTTACATCCACTGAACTCATAGAAGCGGTAAATTTACTCAAAGAAAACAAACTTTTAGAACAATTTACCATGATTCACTTTCATCTAGGCTCACAAATTACCGAAATTCACCCCTTGAAAAAAGCCTTAAATGAAGCAGGAAATATCTATACAGAACTTAGAAAAATGGGAGCTAAAAATCTAAAAGCTATCAATCTTGGTGGCGGTTTAGCTGTGGAATACTCACAATTTAAAAATGAAAAAAGTAGAAATTACACCCTAAGAGAATACGCTAACGATGTAGTTTTTATCCTAAAAAACATAGCCGAACAAAAAAAAGATTTAGAGCCTGATATTTTCATAGAAAGTGGACGTTTTGTAGCAGCTAATCACGCTGTTTTAATCGCTCCTGTATTAGAACTTTTTTCTCAAGAATACGCAGAAAACAAACTCATACTTAAAAAACAAAATCCAAAACTTATCGATGAGCTTTATGATCTTTATAAAAGTATAAAACCTTCCAATGCTTTAGAATACTTGCACGATAGCATAGATCATTTAGAGAGTATTTTAACTCTTTTTGATTTGGGCTATGTGGATTTACAAGATCGTTCCAATGCTGAAATTTTAACTCATTTGATTACAAAAAAAGCCATCTTGCTTTTAGGCGATAAGCAAAATCCTGCGGATTTACTTGCCATACAAGATGAAGTGCAAGAAAGGTATTTGGTAAATTTTTCGCTCTTTCAAAGCATGCCTGATTTTTGGGGTTTAGAACAGAATTTCCCCATCATGCCACTTGATCGCTTAGATGAAGAACCGACACGAAGTGCAAGTATTTGGGATATAACCTGTGATAGCGATGGAGAAATTTCATACTCTAAAGATAAACCTTTATTTTTGCACGATGTAGATGTAGAAAAAGAAAATTATTTTCTAGGGTTTTTTCTTGTAGGTGCCTATCAAGAAGTACTTGGAATGAAACACAATCTTTTTACTCATCCTACTGAAGCTATTATAAGCATCAATGAAAAAGGCTATGAAGTCGAGGGGATTATAGAAGCGCAATCCATACTTGATACCTTAGAAGATTTAGACTATGATATACACGCTATCATGGATATACTTAATGAACGCATAAGTAATTCTAAGCTTGTAAATGATAAGCAAAAAAAGCATATTTTAGGCGAACTTTATCTTTTCTTAAATGATAATGGTTATTTAAAAAGCATAGGAGTTTAGATGAATTTTTGGGGTATTATAAAAGAAGATTTTTCTCAGCCAAAGGCACAAGATCCAGCTTTTAATTCTTGTATAGAACTTTTTTTTAATTACCCTGGAGTATGGGCTGTAGTAAATTACCGCTTTGCACATTTTTTTTACATAAGAAATTTTAAACGCATTGCTAGAATGATTAGCGGAATTTCACAATTCTTAACTGGGGTAGATTTGCACCCTGGAGCAGAACTTGGAAGGCGTATTTTTATAGATCATGCCAATGGAGTGGTTATAGGTCAAACAGCAATTATAGAAGATGATGTTTTAATTTATCAAGGCGTTACTTTAGGTGGAACAAGCCTTGATAAAGGTACTAAACGCCATCCAACCATAAAAAAAGGAGTGATCATAGGCTCAGGCGCAAAAGTACTTGGCAATATCACCATAGGAGAAAATGCCAAAATAGGCTCAAATGCTGTAGTGGTTAAAGATGTAGGTGCAAATTTAACTGCCGTTGGAATTCCTGCTTATATTATCGAAGAGCGTAAAAATAAAAACATTAGAGCTATAGATGCAAATTGCGATGACAAACTAGAAAAGTTAGAAAAGAAAATTTTAGAACTTGAAAATCTTATATTAAAACAACCTGAATCACAAAAATAATAATTTTTTATAATACATAAAATTATATGTATTATTATGCGTATTAATTTTTCCTAAAAAATTAATACAAATTTTCACATTTATTGAAATTTATAACTCATTTTTAAATTAAATTTATTGTAAAAATGCAATTTTCTGCTAAAATTAAACAAAAATTATTAAGGATTGAAAAATGCTTACAAAAAGATCTCAAGTTTTAGAAGAATCTATCACTTTAGCTATCACTGCACTTGCCAATGAACTTAAAGCCAAAGGCGAGGATATCATTAGTTTTTCAGCGGGTGAACCTGATTTTGACACACCACAAACCATCAAAAATGCCGCTATAAGTGCTATTGAAAAAGGATGTGGAAAATACACTGCTGTTGCAGGAATTCCTGAAGTATTAAAAGCTATTCAAACCAAATTTAAAAAAGATAATAATCTTGATTATGAAACAAATGAAATCATCACCAATGTAGGTGCAAAACACTCTCTTTTTGAATGTATAGAATGCTTAGTAGAAAAAGATGATGAAGTGATTATCCCTAGTCCTTACTGGGTAAGCTATCCTGAAATGGTAAAATTTGCAGGTGGAAAACCTGTATTTATAGAAGGCTTAGAAGAAAATGGCTTTAAAATTACCGCTGAACAACTAAAAAAAGCTATCACAGCTAAAACCAAGGTTTTAATGTTAAATTCTCCTTCAAATCCTGTAGGATCGATTTATTCTAAAGAAGAATTAACTCAAATTGCTAAAGTTTTAGAAGGAACTCAAATTACCGTTTTAAGTGATGAAATGTATGAAAAACTTCGCTATGATGGTTTTGATTTTGTAGCTTTTGCAAGTGTAAGCGAAGACGCTTTAAAACGTACTGTGACTATTAACGGACTTAGCAAATGTGGAGCTATGCCAGGATGGCGTTTTGGCTATATGGCAAGCAAAAATAAAGCCCTAATTTCAGCCGTTAAAAGACTTCAAGGACAAAGCACTTCAAATATTTGCTCCATTACTCAACATGCAGCCATTCCTGCTTTAAATGGGAAATGTGATAAAGATATAGAAAAAATGCGTCAAGCCTTTGAAAAACGCCGTAACTTAGCTTTAGATATGCTTAAACAAATCCCAAATATCAGTGTTTATAAACCAGAAGGTGCTTTTTATCTTTTTGTAAATATACAAAAAATAGAAAAAGATTCTATGAAATTTTGCCAAAAATTACTTGAACAAGAAAAAGTTGCCGTTGTTCCAGGCATAGGTTTTGGCACGGATGGATACTTTAGACTTTCTTATGCCACAAGCGATGAACTCATCGAAAAAGGTTTAGAAAGAATAAGTCATTTTATTGCAAATTATAAGTAGTTTCCATGAAAAGACCTTTACCTTTTATACTTGCAGCTACAAATAATGGATCTATGATTATTAATCATCTTGATAGACATGATACGCCTCAAGGAAGTTATGGAGTTGGTTTTCAGTTTTTAAATTACGGCAGTTTTGATCCAGAGGAAATTGATCTTTGTATTAATCTTTTAAAATTACGCAGAGAATACTACAAAGATAATGTCTTTGCCATAGATTGCGGTGCAAATATTGGAGCTCACACTATTAAGTGGGCTATAGAAATGCATAACTGGGGGGGGGGGATATTAGCCTTTGAAGCACAAGAAAGACTTTTTTATGCTTTAGCAGGAAATATAGCAATTAATAATTGTTTTAATGCTAAGGCAATACATGCAGCCATTGGAAACCCTGAAAAAAATCAAAATGAACTTGAAATTTTAACTCCTGATTATACTCAAAAAGCTTCTTTTGGAAGCTTAGAATTAAAATCTCAAAACAATAATGAATTTATAGGACAAATACCTCAAAAAAAAGAAAAAGTTCCTTATTTAAAACTTGATAATTTAAATTTTAAAAGATTAGATCTTATTAAAATAGATGTAGAAGGCATGGAACAAGAAGTTATATTAGGATGTTTAAATCATATTAAAACTTTTAAACCTATTTTACAAATTGAAATTATTAAATCAAACACTCGAGATATTATCAATATATTAGAAAATTTAGAATATGAAATTTTTCAATCCGGAATTAATATCTTGGCTATTTATAAGGCAGATCCTGTAATTAACCATTTAAGTTCTTCAAACCCATAAACCTTAAAATAAAAGGCTTATGGCTAAGGCTTTTTAAGCACAGCATTTACCCTTTGAACACTATCTGATTTATTTAAACTCAATCTTATTATAGAATTTTCCAATCCACCTAAAGAATGCGCTACATTTGCCTCTAGGCTTATCATATCCAAAGCATTTAATTCAAATTTTTCCTTTTCCACTTCAAACCAAATTTTACCGCTTAAAACTTGAACATGTATAGCAAAAGGAGCTTTATGCTCTTTCATCACGCTATCTTTAGCTAATAAAATTTGAATTTCTTTACCTTTTTCATTATCAATTAAAACATTGATTTTCACTTCTTTTGGGCTAAATTCCGCTCCATTCCATTGAATGATTTTCACAAAATCTCCTTTTTTAGTTTTATAAAACTATAGCAAAAGCCAAAATATAAATTATAAACTTGTGTTAATTTATTCTTCTTTCCACCAAAAATCCTGTTTAAATTTAGCTCCTACTTCATAAGCCTCGCCCATTTTTGGTGTGATAAGGGGTAAATCTAAATTTTCATAAAGAAATTTTACCACCTCATTCCATGCATGAGTTCCTGCTAAAAATCTCCCCCAATGTATAGGCATGACAGCTTTTGCATTAAGATCTTTTGCTTCTTTTAAAATTTGCTCAGGAAAAGAGTGTGAATATGGCCAGGCGATATTAAATTGTCCGCTTTCAAGACAAGCTAAGTCAAAATCTCCAAAATACTCACCTATTTTTTTAAAATGTGTAAAATACCCTCCATCTGCGCTAAAAAACACTCTCTTATCTACACTTAAAAATTCCATCACAAAAGAAGCCCAAAGGGTTTTGTTTTTACCATCTCCCCTGCTTGAACTGTGTTGTGCAGGTGTTGCAATGATTTTTAAATCACCAAATTCTATGCCGCTCCACCAATCAAGCTCTATGATTTTTTTCTCACTCACCCCATAGCTTTTTAGATAATTTCCCACTTTTAAAGGTGTGATAAAAAATCGTGCTTTTTCTTTTAAAGCTTTGACACTCTTAGCATCTAAATGATCAAAATGTGAATGCGTGATAATCACAGCAAAAATTTCATTAAAATCATTTACATTATAAACAGGAGCATTTTTAAAAGCCTTGTTAATAAAAGAAATAGGCGAAGCATGAGTGTTAAAAACAGGATCGATCAAAATTTTATATTCTTTAAAACTTATAAAAAGCGAAGAATGTCCAAGCCAAGTAATATGCGGAGTGCTAAAACCACTCAAATCAGGCTTGAAAAAAGGTAACTTAAAAGAAGGGATGGCATTTTTTGGATAAAGATAATAATACCTCAAAATTTCTTTAAAAGACACTTTAGGAGTTATAAGACTGTGCTCATTTTCATTAAGAAAAATTTCATATTTTTTACCCTGCACTTTTTTAGCTTTTGATCGTTGTGTATTGGAAATATCAAAGGTTTTAAATGATAAATTCAAATTTTTCCTTTTATGTTTATTAAGATTATATCTAAAAAGTTTTTAGATTAATTTTATTTTATTGCTAATTTTTTAGTTTGCTTACACTAAAATGAATTGTCTAATTTAAATTAGAACTTCAAAAAGAATTGGTTAAAAAATCAATGAAAAATTAGGTAGCAAGCTAATAAAAAAATTATATTTTACAGATTTTGTCATTTTTTTAAAATTTTAAAAAATTTTCAAGCCTTTTAAAAAGGCTTGAATAGAGATTTTAAGATTACTCAACTTCAGCGTCGATTACATCGTCATCTTTTTTCTTTTTATCATTTGCTGTGTTTGGCTCATCTTTTTTATACATATTTTCAGCTAGTTTGTGAGAAACTTCACTTAAAGCTTTCATTTTGCTTTCAATCTCTTCTTTGCTTGCATTTTGATTTTTCAAAGTCTCACGCAAATCATCAAGAGCTTTTTGAATATTTTCTTTATCAGCAGCGGCAACTTTTTCACCCAACTCACTTAAAGATTTTTCTACTTGATGCGCCAAGCTATCAGCTGCATTTCTAGCATCTACAGCTTCTTTGCGTTTTTTGTCTTCTTCTTTGTGAAGTTCAGCATCTTTTACCATGTTATTAATCTCTTCCTCGCTAAGTCCGCTTGAACCTGTGATTTTGATCTCTTGAGCCTTACCTGTTGCTTTATCTTTTGCACTAACAGTTAAAATACCATTTGCATCGATATCAAAAGTAACTTCGATTTGTGGCATACCGCGTGGTGCTGGTGGAATTCCTTCAAGATTAAAATTTCCTAAAGATTTATTATCACGACTAAATTCTCTTTCCCCTTGTAAAACATTGATAGTTACAGCACTTTGATTATCTTCAGCGGTTGAGAAAACTTGCTCTTTTTTAGTTGGAATAGTTGTACCTTTTTCGATAATCTTAGTCATTACCCCGCCTAGAGTTTCTATACCCAAAGAGAGCGGTGTAACATCAAGTAAAAGCACATCTTTTACATCACCTTTTATAACCGCACCTTGAATCGCCGCACCGATAGCCACAACTTCATCAGGATTTACAGACTTATTAAGATCTTTATTAAAGGCTTTTTTCACTTCTTCTTGCACTAAAGGAACACGAGTAGAGCCCCCTACCATAACGATTTCTTTGATCTCATCTTTTTTAAGCCCTGCATCGCTTACTACTTCATTGATTTTAGTGATGGTTTCAGCCACTAAAGAATCAATCATACCTTCAAATTTAGCTCTAGTAAGTTTTTTAACCAAGTGTTTTGGGCCACTCGCATCAGCTGTGATAAATGGTAAATTAATTTCAGTTTCATTAGCTGAGCTTAATTCTTTTTTAGCATTTTCTGCTGCTTCTTTCAAGCGTTGCAAAGCCATAACATCATTTTTAAGATCTATGCCTGTTTCATCTTTAAATTCACTTGCTAGAAAATCGATAAGTTTATTATCAAAATCATCACCACCTAAGAAAGCGTTACCACCTGTTGCTAAAACTTCTACTACATTATCGCCAGTTTCAAGCACAGTAACGTCAAAAGTTCCCCCACCTAGATCATAAACCACAATTTTTTCACTATCTTTTTTATCAAGTCCGTAAGCTAGAGCTGCTGAAGTAGGCTCATTGATAATTCTTAATACATTAAGTCCTGCGATAGTTCCTGCTTCTTTTGTTGCTTTTCTTTGTGCATCGTTAAAATACGCAGGCACAGTAATAACCGCATCTACAACACTCTCGCCCAAAAAAGCTTCAGCATCTTCTTTTAGTTTCATTAAAACTTTCGCTGAAATTTCTTGCGGAGTATAAATTTTACCTGCGATTTCTATTGCGCACGCACCATTTCTTTCGGTGATGTGGTAAGGAAGTCTATTTTTAGCTTCTTTAGCCGCATCTTCATTGATCATTAAACCCATAATTCTTTTGATAGAATAAATGGTTTTTTCAGGGTTGGTTACCGCTTGGCGTTTTGCACTATCGCCTACTAAAACTTCGCCTTTATCTGTAAAAGCTACCACTGAAGGAGTTGTGTTTTTTCCTTCTTTGTTTGGGATTACTTTGCTCTCGCCGCGTTCATACACAGCAACACAAGAATTGGTTGTTCCTAAATCTATACCTATAACTTTACTCATTTTTTATCCTTTTATTAAAATTTATTTTGCTACACTAACTTTGGTTGGGCGGATCACGCGATCGGCTATTTTATAACCTTTTTGAAGCACTTGAACCACTTCACCACTTTGATGGTTTTCACTATCTACATGAAACATTGCTTCGTGTAAATTAGGATCAAACTCTTTTTCATCTTTGATAAGAGCCACCCCATGTTTTTCAAGTTTCTTAAGAAATAAATCTAAAGTATTTTGCACTCCTTCTTTGATTTTTAAGCTAATTTCATCTTGGCATTCGACATTAACAGCTGCTTCTAAAGCATCTAAAACATCAAGCAAATCCTTTGCAAAGCTTTCATTTGCATAAGCCATAGCACTTAGCTTTTCTTTTTCTATTCTTTTTTTAATATTTTCAAATTCAGCGTTTGCACGCATATATTTATCTTTTAATTCCTCTAATTCTTTTTGTAATTCATTTGTTTCGTTTTTTTCATTATCTTGCAAATCATCCTGCAAATTTTCAGAATTTTGTGCATTTTCATTTTCAATTTCTTGCTTTTGTTCGCTCATGCCGCCTCCTTTATGTATTGTAATATCTTTTTATAATCCGTATAAACACTACCTGCTAAGATAATATTTACATCTTCGCCCAAAAACTGCGCATCTACCTTAAGCCCCATAAAACCTTCTTTAAATAAAGGTTCAAATTCAAGACTTTCTTTAAAATGACGGTGAATTTGACAATCTAAGAGCTTAACAAATTCATCATTTTGATAAATTTGATAAGCTCTTTCTTCATTACTTCTATAGCAAATCAAATTTTGTCTTAAGCTAGCTATTTTTTCTACAAGATCTATAAAATGAACTCTCAAAGCTATTTTTTCTATACTAGAAAGATCAAGCCCTATAAGACTTTGTAAAAAATTCCACGCTTCTTTTTCGTATTTTAAAACCAGCTCTTCATCTTCAAAATCAAGCACTATAAATTTAGTATTAAGATCTAGTACTTCTTTAAGTACTAAACTTCTACCTCCATAAACAAGACAATAAATTTCAAATTCTTTACTTAACTCTTTCAAAAAGCTTTCGTTTTTGATATGGATATTTTTATCTTGTTCTTTTTCCCAAAAACTTTGCCAATAATTTTGCATCGTTAAAATAGTAGGAATTCTACCACTACTTATATGAAGCTGAGTGATCAAACCCTCATCGCTAAGTCTTTTAAGATAAACGCGTATAGTCGAAGCAGGTATACAAAGGTTTGAATTTAATTCATTAGAACCAATAGGTGCATTATCCAAAAGATAAGTTTGGATAATAGACTCTAAAATCAAATCCTTTTTATCTCGACTTTTCATCATGTTTTCCTTTATATCTAGCACTCTATTTTTTGATTGCTAGATATATTATACAACATTGAGTGTTATTTTGTCAAGTATAAATATAAAAAAATATACTTAATTTTATTTAGTCTATATAACTAAAGTTTTATTAGTTACTTTTTTATAAGGATAGGATATATTTCAAGATTGGTAAACAGGGTGATAATTAGATAAGAAATTTTAAATAGATTCGATAATTTAACTTTTTTAAAAGCACAAGATGCTATAAACAAAAAACCAAAGAAGCCTTTATAAGCTCTTTGGCTTTTCTATCAAAGCTTAAAAACTACCATTAATGGAAATATATATTCTTCTTCCTTCTTCTATACGATTGTAAGTATTGACCCAAGTAGGAGCACCGCTATTTTGATAAGATTCCCAACCATCTGTAAAACTTTTGTTAAAAAGATTATAAATAGCTGCATTGATACTCCATTGCTTATTGATATCATAACGCACACCCATAGAAGCTAAAAAGATATCCTTATAATATTCCCTATTTATATTAGTATCACCCATATAGCGATCTATTTGCCATTCGCCTTTTATCCAAGGGGTAATTTTATTATAGAAGCTGTATTCAGTTTTTAACATGATATTGTGTTTTAAACTATCCTGTTCAGGTTTACCTATCACACTTTTATCTTGTGCTTCTTTAACCTCACTATCAAGATAAGTATAAGCAAAATTTACATTTAAATTATCAAGAGGGCTTATCCCTGCTCCAAGCTCTATGCCTTTATATTTGACCTTGCCATGGTTGATTGCCTTAAAACATCTATCAACACCACAAATACCAATTCCTGGAATCATATTGTCTTTATTATATTTTTGGGTTGAAATTTTATCTTTAAAATTTGTTAAAAAACCTGTCGCAGAAACATAAAACAAATCATTATTGTAAATAGCTGCTATTTCATAATTTAAAGATGTCTCTTCTTTTAAATCAGGATTTCCATATATAGGAAATCTACCTTGACCACTATAATTATAAGCTCCATTTATCAAACGATTTGCATAAGGAGTCCTAAAACCCGTAGATACACCGCCTTTTAAAGTAAGTTCATCAGTAGGATTATAAACTAGATAAGCTCTTGGCGAAATATTATTTCCAAAAATTTCATGATGATTGTATCTTGCTCCAAAAGTCAATCTTAAGTTATCTTTTATGCTGTACTCATCCTCTGCAAATATTGCCAATAAATACTGATCAAAATTGGTCGGATTAGCTATTTTATCTTGCATTTTTTCAAGCCTATATTCACCACCTGCGCTTAAAATATGACTTTGTCCCAAAGGAATGACAGACTTAGTATCTAAGATAATATCTTCTGCGACTATATCTCTATTTTCTCCCAAAAACGGCTGTGTAGCTTGCCCTACGACTTCACGGCCATCATTGCTTACCCTATTGTATTGCAAACCAGAAGTGATAGAAAAGTTTTCATAAACACCCTCATGGCTTAAATAAGTCACAAATTTATCAACTTCCATAATATCTGCATAACCACCCGTTAAGCTACCTGGCGCACTACCTGGGCTTGTGATGGTTCCTAATTGACCCTGTTTGTTATCGTAATGATTTCTTGAAAAATCTATATCAAATATAAAGGTATTATAATTATTAGCCAAATAACTGACTCTTGTTCCTATATTAAAATTATTTGCTTTTGTGGGACTTTGAGCTTGATCTCCTTGAACTCTTTGTCCACTTCCATTTGTAAATTCAACATTAGATTGCTGTCTGTAAAATTCTCTAAATCGAAGTGTTAGACCCAATTTGTCATTCATCAAAGGACCACTAGAATAAATACTTGTTCCATAAGTATTGCCCCAATCTTTATTTTCATTTAAAAGAGCGTCCAAGCTTACAGAAGTTTCCCATTTATCACTTACTTTTTTGGTAATGATATTTACCACCCCGCCTAAAGCTTCGGAGCCATATAAAGTACTCATAGGACCTTTTATAACTTCTATTCTTTCTATGCTAGAAATTGGAGGCAATAAAGAATTTGAAATTTCATTAAAGCCATTAGGACCAACTTCCCCACCAATACCCTGACGGCGTCCATCAATCAAAACCAAAGTATATCCCGTAATACCTCTCATAGTAATATTATAAGAACCTGTTTTTCCCTTGCTAGCATATAAATCAACGCCTGGGATATCTGCGATAGCCTCTGCAACATCTCTATAAGGCTTACTTTGTAATTCTTTTTTACTGATAACATTGATAGTAGCAGGAGCTTCTTTAATATCTTGAGTAAAGCCAGAAGCACTAACGATTGAGCTATCTAGTTCTACATTTTGCGATATGGCATTGGAGCTTAAGAGACCAATGGCGCAAACTGATAGACATATTTTTTTCATTTTTCTCCTTTTGTTAAATATTGATTTAGAAATCAAAATATTATGATAATAATTATTAATTTAAGATAAATTTTGTATCAATTGTGATAATTAGTATTAATTAAAAATTTATTTTTTCTTGCTATAATTCTTAAAAATATAAGTTTTTTTAGAGAAGTAAATAGCAAAAATTAAATATCTTTTAGATACAAGCTTGATTATTTGATTGTTATTTTTCTCTGTGAAATTTGTTTCAAAATTTATCTTTTTAAACAATTTATCATAGAATGTGTTTAAGAAATAAAGATATTTAAATCAAAAAATAAAATCATAACGGAGTAAAAGATGAAAACATTTATAAGCAATCATAAAAACCAATCTTCTTTTATCACTTTATTTGTTTTTACACCTTTATTTTTTGTTTTTCTTTATTCTAAAGATTTTTTACACATACAACCCAATGAAACTATTAAAGAAAATAAATTTAATATGGCAATCAAACATTTTGTACAAAATTCCTCCGATATGAAACCGACACAACCTACACAAACTATACAAGAGCCTTCGAATGTGCAACCCAAAGAACCTGTGCAAGAAATAAAAAAAATAAAACCGAGAAAAGAAAAACCTATCGCTAAACCTAAAAAAATAATCCCTCCAGCAAATGCAAAGGCAATAAGTCAACCCAAAAAAGATACAAACATGCAGCAACAAACTCCACAAGCCAGCTCTTACCAAAGCGTATCTTTAACTAGTAATAGTGAGCTTTTAAAAGAAATAAAATCAGCAATCGATGAAGCCCTAATCTACCCTAGACAAGCTAGAAAAATGCGTATGAGTGGGGAGGTTCTTGTAGAATTTACCTGGACAAAAGAAAAGAAATTAGAAAATTTAAAAATACTTAAGCCTTCAAAATATGATTTTCTAAATAAAAGTGCTTTAGAAACTATACGCATAGCTTCTAAAAAATTTCCACAATATGAAAAAACTTTTCATATAAAAATACCATTGGTATATAAATTAAGCTAAATCTTTCACAATATACTCTATTTTTAATACAAATCACTCCAGCTTTGCTAACGCTTAGAAGTAGAAGCTTCCTAGCTAAAGCTAACTAGTATTAGCTAATTCGAAAGGCTTTGAGTTTATAGTCCTCAAGGCTAATTCCTAACCCAAACGACTTTAATCCACGCTTTAAGATATTATTTGCAGCATTAATATCTCTATGTAAAGTATTGCCACATTTTTCACAAAGATACACTCTATCTTTAAACATAAGATTTTTTTTGATATTTCCACATACACTACAAGTTTTGCTTGTATATTGTGGATTGACTTTTATAAAGAATTTGCCATTATGCTTTGCTTTATACTCTAGATATTGAGAGAATTGATAGAATGAAGTATTAAGAATAGATTTATTTAAACCACTTTTAGCTTTTATATTCTTTAATTTAGCTCTTTTACACATATTCTTAATTTGCAAATCTTCAACTGCTAGCAAGTCAAATTCTTGTATGAGTTTTGAAGTTATCTTGTGATAACTATCCTTTTTGATATTTGAACTTTTTTCATAGATTTTATTTAATTTTAATTGTGTTTTTTTGAAATTATGGCTTAACTTTGTTTTCTCCTTTTTTGTTTTTAATATTCTCCTGCTTTGTTTTCTTTGCAATCTTTTAATATTCAGCTCTACTAAGTAGCTTTAAGTTAGTAGCTATTAACTCTCCACTGCTTAAGGTAATCTCATTGATATTTAAATCAATGTCAACTGCTTTTTTAATATCAAAATCTTTGCTAGATATTAAAGAAACATTTGATTCATCATAAATGATACTAAAAGCTAAATAGTATTTATTGTGATTTTTGATAATAGTGATTTGATTAAACTTATAAGTATTTGGTAAATCTCTGTGATAACGCATTTTAAAAAATGTATTCATAAGTCTAAATATCTTAAACTTAGTAGTATCACTATCTTTGATTTTGTAAGCTTGATTATTCCAATTAAAGCTTTGCTTTGCAAATTTAGAGTTTTTAAATTTGGGAAAGCCTTTTTTTTATCTCTAATTGCTTGCTCTAAGGCACGAGAAGATTAATCCTTGCTTGTTGGGTTACAACACTTTTATAGCTTAATTCTCTTGCTTTTATAAGGCTAGTTTTATTGATTATCTATCTTACTTGCCTTTAAATAACTCCTATCTTTTTTATCTAAATTCTTATTTTTATCCCACTGCTCTTGCTGTAAATTTAAACAAATATTATAGGCTTGATATAGATGAAACATTGATGATTAATAAGCTTTTGTTGTTCTTTGTTTAGGTAGAATTCTATATTTAAAACCTTTGGTTATTTGCATTGCTTTGTTCCATTAGGGCTTTTTTTCTTTTTGGTTATATATTTTTTCTTAGGGTAATTATCTTCTATGCCTTGATTTTCTGCATATTTTTTAAGAGTTTCTAGCATTATTCCGCATAGGTATTCTATAAAAATACTGATTATGTCAAATACCTAACTAGAGCCGTACAACTAACACTGTAAGCAATTCATCTCCCACTTAAGAAGTGAGAGTTTTATTGAATAAAAAAAGATAAATTTAAAGCAAGTAATCTTTTTTTAGACAACACTAAACCCTTGCATGTATTTACAGTAATATTTATTTCATCATAAACAACCCCCAACCCATAAACCTCAATAAACACTATAAAATAAACTTGAGTGATTAAAAATCCAACCCAATTATTGAACAAACCCAACCTACATAATAAAATATAAACTAGACATATAAAGAACAATTGACACATAAAAATAGATTGAATAAATAAACCTATACAAGTAAACATAAAGATTAATTATTGATACAAAAGATTCAATAAATAAAAAGAATAATTGAGATATAAAAACATATAAACTAAACAACTCAAACAACCATTAAATTAACCCAAGCCAATCAACAACCATAGCTAAGCTGACAACACAACAAATCAATTTAAATATAAAACTACAAATTAAATCAACCCAAGCTAATTAAACCTATAAACATAAAAAAATAATTAAATATAAAAACAACGATTGACATATAAAAACTAAGATTTTAAATCTATAAGAATAAGATAAAGTAGAATTAACAAGTCCG
>NZ_JAAMWY010000019.1:0-708 GCF_011068165.1 Campylobacter sp. CFSAN093233 | reverse complement strand
CACCCCAAAACGAAACAGATTTTGCTTATATTATTTTAATATATTTAGATTGAAGGCAAAAAAATCTAAATCAAAGGAATTAATATGAGTATCTTTAGCATCAATGATAACTCAAATTATAATTCTATACTTTCACAAGCAAAAGCTAATAAAGAATTCTAAAATAAGTTTTGCTAATACTTTTTTAAAACAAAATGCTAGTAAATTAAATGAAATTCAAAGTGCAAATTCACAAACCCTGGTAAGAAGTGAAGTATTAAATTCTACTAATATATCAAATACTAGCAATAGTATAAGTAGTAAAACAAGTTCTCCCAACTATGATATATCAAGTGAATTTAAAAACTCTATTTATACTCTAAAATATAAACAAGCAGATATAAGTAATACTTCTACTAATACAGCTTATGGTTATAGTGTAGATAAAGATGGCTATATGGGAAGTGATTTTAACAAAGCCGCAGGATTGCCTGAAGATTTTAAGATACATAAATCTACTTTGGATGAGATTAAAAAAGCTGCTGAAAATGAACCTTATATTGCAGATATGAAACAATATTTTGGTGTAAGCGAGTATTATACTAATATCGATATGGCTGAAACCATAAAACAATATTATAATCAATTTAATCAAATTGTTAATCATACTTTTAATGATACCAATAAAACAAGTTTCACTGAAACAGATATAAATTCTATGCCTAAGGG
>NZ_JAAMWY010000018.1:0-5000 GCF_011068165.1 Campylobacter sp. CFSAN093233 | reverse complement strand
TGGCTTAACCATTAAACTGCTTGGGAAACTGATAGTCTAGAGTGAGGGAGAGGCAGATGGAATTGGTGGTGTAGGGGTAAAATCCGTAGATATCACCAAGAATACCCATTGCGAAGGCGATCTGCTGGAACTCAACTGACGCTAAGGCGCGAAAGCGTGGGGAGCAAACAGGATTAGATACCCTGGTAGTCCACGCCCTAAACGATGTACACTAGTTGTTGGGGTGCTAGTCATCTCAGTAATGCAGCTAACGCATTAAGTGTACCGCCTGGGGAGTACGGTCGCAAGATTAAAACTCAAAGGAATAGACGGGGACCCGCACAAGCGGTGGAGCATGTGGTTTAATTCGAAGATACGCGAAGAACCTTACCTGGGCTTGATATCCTAAGAACCTTTTAGAGATAAGAGGGTGCTAGCTTGCTAGAACTTAGAGACAGGTGCTGCACGGCTGTCGTCAGCTCGTGTCGTGAGATGTTGGGTTAAGTCCCGCAACGAGCGCAACCCACGTATTTAGTTGCTAACGGTTCGGCCGAGCACTCTAAATAGACTGCCTTCGTAAGGAGGAGGAAGGTGTGGACGACGTCAAGTCATCATGGCCCTTATGCCCAGGGCGACACACGTGCTACAATGGCATATACAATGAGACGCAATACCGCGAGGTGGAGCAAATCTATAAAATATGTCCCAGTTCGGATTGTTCTCTGCAACTCGAGAGCATGAAGCCGGAATCGCTAGTAATCGTAGATCAGCCATGCTACGGTGAATACGTTCCCGGGTCTTGTACTCACCGCCCGTCACACCATGGGAGTTGATTTCACTCGAAGCCGGAATACTAAACTAGTTACCGTCCACAGTGGAATCAGCGACTGGGGTGAAGTCGTAACAAGGTAACCGTAGGAGAACCTGCGGTTGGATCACCTCCTTTCTAGAGTACAAAGTAATAAGTCTCACAACTATTACTTCAATATATAAACTCAATTGATTCTTGTTTAGATTTCAAAGATTGATGATAAAGCTAATTGTTTATGGGGAATTAGCTCAGCTGGGAGAGCGCCTGCTTTGCACGCAGGAGGTCAGCGGTTCGATCCCGCTATTCTCCACCATTTATTAAGGGCCTATAGCTCAGCTGGTTAGAGTGCACCCCTGATAAGGGTGAGGTCACAAGTTCAAGTCTTGTTAGGCCCACCATAAAAAAGATTTGAATAAAGAAGCTTTAAAATCTAAAGCAAGTATATAAAATAGATTAAATATAAACTCTATACTTAGATTTATTTTTATCTTTAACTATAAAAGAATATACTTTAATAGATATAAGTAGCATATACATTATGCATTTATATTTATAATGATTATGTTAATATATATACTTCCTTTAGGTTTTAAACCTAAATGTTCTTTTTAATTATCATTGTTAAGAGTCACAAGCAAGTTTTAATAAAAACAATTTTACAGGACTTGTTAAAGGATAAAACCTATTTATCTTTTCTTTAGTTTAACTTAACTTTTAGCTGTCTTCTCTTCTATGAATAAAGAGAATATTAGATTTAAGGATTATAAATTAAAGACAAGTTTCAAACTCACTGCTTAGTTGAGACTAAATCATTTAGTTTTATATTAAGTGTTTGAATGCTTTCCGTCTTAAGATAAAGAAGTCTTATCATAAAAACTTTAACAAGGAAGTGATGCGTTTTAGAATCAATAATAAAAGGTAAAAAAGGTAAGCTACTAAGAGCGAATGGTGGATGCCTTGACTGGTAAAGGCGATGAAGGACGTACTAGACTGCGATAAGCTACGGGGAGCTGTCAAGAAGCTTTGATCCGTAGATTTCCGAATGGGGCAACCCAATGTATAGAGATATGCATTACCTATATAGGAGCGAACGAGGGGAATTGAAACATCTTAGTACCCTCAGGAAAAGAAATCAATAGAGATTGCGTCAGTAGCGGCGAGCGAAAGCGCAAGAGGGCAAACCCAGTGCTTGCACTGGGGGTTGTAGGACTGCAATGTGCAAGAGGTAAGTTTAGCAGAACATTCTGGAAAGTATAACCATAGAGGGTGATAGTCCCGTATGCGAAAAACAAACCTTAGCTAGCAGTATCCTGAGTAGGGCGGGACACGAGGAATCCTGTCTGAATCCGGGTCGACCACGATCCAACCCTAAATACTAATACCAGATCGATAGTGCACAAGTACCGTGAGGGAAAGGTGAAAAGAACTGAGGTGATCAGAGTGAAATAGAACCTGAAACCATTTGCTTACAATCATTCAGAGCCCTATGTAGGAATACAGGGTGATGGACTGCCTTTTGCATAATGAGCCTGCGAGTTGTGGTGTCTGGCAAGGTTAAGCAAACGCGAAGCCGTAGCGAAAGCGAGTCTGAATAGGGCGCTTAGTCAGATGCTGCAGACCCGAAACGAAGTGATCTATCCATGAGCAAGTTGAAGCTAGTGTAAGAACTAGTGGAGGACTGAACCCATAGGCGTTGAAAAGCCCCGGGATGACTTGTGGATAGGGGTGAAAGGCCAATCAAACTTCGTGATAGCTGGTTCTCTCCGAAATATATTTAGGTATAGCGTTGTGTCGTAATATAAGGGGGTAGAGCACTGAATGGGCTAGGGCATACACCAATGTACCAAACCCTATCAAACTCCGAATACCTTATATGTAATCACAGCAGTCAGGCGGCGAGTGATAAAATCCGTCGTCAAGAGGGAAACAACCCAGACTACCAGCTAAGGTCCCTAAATCTTACTTAAGTGGAAAACGATGTGAAGTTACTTAAACAACCAGGAGGTTGGCTTAGAAGCAGCCATCCTTTAAAGAAAGCGTAATAGCTCACTGGTCTAGTGATTTTGCGCGGAAAATATAACGGGGCTAAAGTAAGTACCGAAGCTGTAGACTTAGTTTACTAAGTGGTAGGAGAGCGTTCTATTTGCGTCGAAGGTATACCGGTAAGGAGTGCTGGAGCGAATAGAAGTGAGCATGCAGGCATGAGTAGCGATAATTAATGTGAGAATCATTAACGCCGTAAACCCAAGGTTTCCTACGCGATGCTCGTCATCGTAGGGTTAGTCGGGTCCTAAGTCGAGTCCGAAAGGGGTAGACGATGGCAAATTGGTTAATATTCCAATACCAACATTAGTGTGCGATGGAAGGACGCTTAGGGCTAAGGGGGCTAGCGGATGGAAGTGCTAGTCTAAGGTCGTAGGAGGTTGTACAGGCAAATCCGTATAACAATACTCCGAGAACTGAAAGGCTTTTTGAAGTCTTCGGATGGATAGAAGAACCCCTGATGCCGTCGAGCCAAGAAAAGTTTCTAAGTTTAGCTAATGTTGCCCGTACCGTAAACCGACACAGGTGGGTGGGATGAGTATTCTAAGGCGCGTGGAAGAACTCTCTTTAAGGAACTCTGCAAAATAGCACCGTATCTTCGGTATAAGGTGTGGTTAGCTTCGTACTAGGATTTACTCCGAAAGCGAAGAAACTTACAACAAAGAGTCCCTCCCGACTGTTTACCAAAAACACAGCACTCTGCTAACTCGTAAGAGGATGTATAGGGTGTGACGCCTGCCCGGTGCTCGAAGGTTAATTGATGGGGTTAGCATTAGCGAAGCTCTTGATCGAAGCCCGAGTAAACGGCGGCCGTAACTATAACGGTCCTAAGGTAGCGAAATTCCTTGTCGGTTAAATACCGACCTGCATGAATGGCGTAACGAGATGGGAGCTGTCTCAAAGAGGGATCCAGTGAAATTGTAGTGGAGGTGAAAATTCCTCCTACCCGCGGCAAGACGGAAAGACCCCGTGGACCTTTACTACAGCTTGACACTGCTACTTGGATAAGAATGTGCAGGATAGGTGGGAGGCTTTGAGTATATGACGCCAGTTGTATATGAGCCATTGTTGAGATACCACTCTTTCTTATTTGGGTAGCTAACCAGCTTGAGTTATCCTCAAGTGGGACAATGTCTGGTGGGTAGTTTGACTGGGGCGGTCGCCTCCCAAATAATAACGGAGGCTTACAAAGGTTGGCTCAGAACGGTTGGAAATCGTTCGTAGAGTATAAAGGTATAAGCCAGCTTAACTGCAAGACATACAAGTCAAGCAGAGACGAAAGTCGGTCTTAGTGATCCGGTGGTTCTGTGTGGAAGGGCCATCGCTCAAAGGATAAAAGGTACCCCGGGGATAACAGGCTGATCTCCCCCAAGAGCTCACATCGACGGGGAGGTTTGGCACCTCGATGTCGGCTCATCGCATCCTGGGGCTGGAGCAGGTCCCAAGGGTATGGCTGTTCGCCATTTAAAGCGGTACGCGAGCTGGGTTCAGAACGTCGTGAGACAGTTCGGTCCCTATCTGCCGTGGGCGTAAGAAGATTGAAGAGATTTGACCCTAGTACGAGAGGACCGGGTTGAACAAACCACTGGTGTAGCTGTTGTTCTGCCAAGAGCATCGCAGCGTAGCTAAGTTTGGAAAGGATAAACGCTGAAAGCATCTAAGCGTGAAGCCAACTCTAAGATGAATCTTCTCTAAGCTCTCTAGAAGACTACTAGTTTGATAGGCTGGGTGTGTAATGGATGAAAGTCCTTTAGCTGACCAGTACTAATAGAGCGTTTGGCTTATCTTTAATAAAGCATCACTTCCTTGTTAAGGTTTTTAAGAATACTTTAAATATAGATAATATTTAGAGTTTAATAGAAATCTTTCAAGTAGAGTTTGTATTAGAACTTGCTCTTAACATTGTTTTTTAAGTATTCTATATAAAAACTTATCAAAGATAAAAGATAAGAAAAGAAGAAAGAGAATAAAGAAAAAAGTAAAGAAATAAAAGATTAAGTTTTATTCTTAAATTCAATCTTTCAAAGAATATTTAAATAACAATGTCCGTGATTATACAGATGTGGAAACGCCTTGCTCCATCCCGAACCAAGAAGCTAAGCACATCGTGGGTGATGATACTACGCCTTACTGGCAGGGGGAAAGTAGCTCATTGCGGACTTGTTAA
>NZ_JAAMWY010000017.1:0-7418 GCF_011068165.1 Campylobacter sp. CFSAN093233 | reverse complement strand
AGTAATAAGTGATTTTGGAGCGTTTCTTCTCTCAAGATTGAAATGGGCGGGAAGCCATTTTAGGGCTTTCCCGCCTTGATTGCCCATCAGCAAAGACGGGCGGGACTGTCAACGGCGGCGCATTTATGCGCCGTTCATCTTGACCGTTGATTGGCCCCGCTAACTTTGCTACTCTGTTCTAAGTAATTCCTCAATTTGTTTTTTCATATATTCTACAAGTGCCATCGCTTCCTTTTCTACTGTCTCCCATTCATCAGACAAATTTCCCAAATAAGCTTCCTTTGCCGTTGTTAGCAGGGGGGGAAATCTCTCCGGCAATTTTAAAATTACCCATTTTGCGGCAACATCTTTTGTCGTGATTTCTTCTGTTACTAAAGTAAACCACATTCGTGATAAGGTTAATAACACATTTCTTTCATCACCCTTAAAGCTGGAAATCAAACCAGGTAAAGAAAACCGAATTGCTTTTTTAATTTCGTGAAATGGGATAGCGGGAATAAGCTCTTTGCTTTCCGCCCCCTTCAAAGTTATGCTATTTTTTCTTGCTTGCCATAATAAAATCATTATATCTGGGTCATTGCAGGCTTGCGGATATTCTCCTGCTTCCATCTCTCCCCTTAGCCATTCACCATACATATACTGACATTTTGGCGGAAATTGCAACGGAACAATATCAGATTGATTGATAATAGTTACCTCTAAAGGTCTTTTTTCAATACAGCCTACGGAGCCAGAAATTTTCAATAATTGCTTTGTTAGATCTGCTCTGATTGAATTACTCAATTCTTGTTTAGTAATTATCAGTATATCTATATCACTATCTGGACGCAGCCCATTCATTGTTGCTGAACCATATAAATATATCCCCAATATTTGACCTTGTAATATGGTTTCTGCTATTGAAATAACTTGATTTACTTGTTGTGGAAATTCATTTATATTCATTGTAACTCCTATATGTATTTATTTTTACTCCTCAACAACTGATAAAACAGCGTCTAAGGCTAATTCTAAGGCTATGGATATACTTGTTTTTCCCCATTCTCTTTCTTGGTATTTATGAGGGTCTGCAAGAGTATCGGCTGAAAAAAGCAGCATAGCCCATGTAACTTTTCTAAATTTTGCACACGCCGCCAATGCGGAACATTCCATTTCTACTACTTGACATCCCTCTTCTTTCCGATACTGAACCATTTCTACTGTTTCTCGATAAAAACCGTCTGTTGTCCATGTTTTAACTTCCCAATATGGTATATTCTTTTGGCTTAAAGCAGATTCAATCGCATTTATACCAGCCTTTGAAATCTCTACTTCTCGGGAGGGAGGAAGATAATGGTAAGATGTTCCCTCATCTCTCAATGCAGAAACAGGTATCAAAAATCTATTTTCCGGGATGTCTCCCAATACGCCGCAGTTTTTTCCATGCACATGAGCCATGTCCGCCAAAAATACGCGGTCGCGATGTCGTAAAGAAAGTCCCCGTAAGCCGCGCAGTCCCAGTCTATAACGCCACTTATCCTCGATTTTTTGCCTACGATAACATTATTCGAGCCGAAATCCCCGTGGAACAGCGCTCTTTCTTCCGGGCAATAAGATATAAGCTCACGATATGCCGCGAGAAGCTCGTCGATGAGTGAGAGGTTAACATAGCTCCTGCTTACCGCCGTCCAGTCTATCTCGAATACCTCCGCAAGATATTCTCTCCAGCTGTAAAACGGAGCGTTTCCCGTATCGCTGTCAAACACGCCGCAGCCGGAAGTGCCTGATATATCGGTTCGCGATATTGCTTCGGTTACATCCGTAATATCGCCGAGCAGTCGCACAACCGTTTCTTCATCGGAGTCCTCATATGTAATCCCGTCCGCTTTTACGCTGATGCAGAAGTAGTGCGTGCCGTCAAAGTTGCCTGTTTCAACAACCTCTGGAATAGGAACTCTATCCGAGCGGAAGTGCTCATAGGCGTATTTGTCTTTTTTGAAGCCTTCCATATTTGAATTTATGCGCACGACATATTCTCTGCCGCCACGCGAAAACCAATACGCCTGTGACTCCTGCCCTTCTTTTATCGGAAAAAGCCTTATATCCTCACCGTACTTTCGGCTTAAAAACTCTGTGATGCTTTCTTTTGAATAATCGCTTTTCATGTTCCGCTCTCTCTTTTAGCTCTGTCTGAGGATAATATACCACAAAAAAGCAAAAAAATCTAAGACAACAACGCTGCCCTACTTGCGATTTTTTCTTGTACTGCGGAAACAGTTTCTTGAATGGAATAAGTGGTCGTATCTATAACATTCGATTCATATATTCCCAGATTGCAAAATTGCTCCCACATGGTTTCTACTAATTCAACATTTGTTTTTCTGTCTAATTTTGAGCGCTCCACAGCTCGCTTCATAGTTTCTTCTTTACTGGCCCTTAAAACAATATAGTGTACTTCATAATCTTCTCGAACAAGGGCTCTCCATGGTTCTAAAAACCACGGCCCTACAATTCCATCTACAATTACATCATATCCACCGCGGGCATAGCGCTTTGCAGCTTCTAAAAAGGCTTCAATAACAACTAAATTTTGTTCGTTGGACTCTGGTAAATGCGGCGGTATTGCTCCTTTGCTTAAATAATGGAAAAAGTCGTCTGTGTGCATATGCACAGATTTATCCATGTTCGATTCTTTTGCGACAATCGACGCAATTGTTGTCTTTCCTGTTCCCTGGCTAAGTCGGTATATGTGATGTACTTGTGGCTGTCCTGCCAGTCCACCCCGTACCCTCTTTCATTCATCAGCCGGATAAAGGTTTCCCGGCTGGTCGCTGTTTCCTTACAATCCAGCACCGCAAGGGCAATATCCTGCACATAGCTTTTGACCTTTCCCTGCTCTGCCTGTTTCAAAAGCTGGTAGGTGTCTTTGCTCCATGCCACCGTTTCTTCCCGGACTTCTCCAGCAAATGTCTTTCCTTTCTCCGGCACATGCAAGCCCTGTTCCCAGCTCTGCTCGTTGCACCGTTCCTTTAAGTCTTTAAGGTCGTGCTTACTCAGAGGGTAATTTAGGGTATAACAAAATAACCCACCCGAATATCGTTTTTTTTATTTGGTGAGTTTGTTCTTTCAAATACGAAACAAAAAGAGCCGATGATTCGTGAATTGTTCCACAATTTCATCGGCTCTGCGTCTTAAGCGTCTGGCTCTTTGATGACAGTTATCTTCAAGTTGTCAACTTTAATCAATCTTTCTTGTCTGCATTTTGGACAATAAAGGGGATAATTCTCCAAAACAGTGTCCTTCCTAATTTTATTACGGGTTTTGCTCCCACAAACAGGACACAATATCCATTCGCATTTCATCATAATTAGTCTCTAATCCTTTCAAATCTCATTTTATATGACTTTTGCAAGCTGTTAAGCTAACTTGTGGAACATATGCCGAACCTTATCTATACGGCTATTCGGGCGGCGGGGTTGGCAAATAAATTTACCAATAGCTGGCTGGTATCCTTTTAACTCTGTCAAGCAGACTCCCTGCCCATTTGTGAAACAAGTTAAATCGTTCCTGTATTCTTGAATACATCTAGCAGGGATTTCTCCTTTCAGAATGACCTCGTCATTCTTTATCTGAGTACTTACAATATCTGCACAATACCTTGGAGCATCATGATACGCCCGTGAGAGATATTCCTGCGGTGCATAAATTTCAAAGTGGAGATATGGCTCTAATAGTTCTGTCCCTGCTTTTTTTAAAGCCTGCTCCAATACGATAGGGGAAAGCAGCCGAAAGTCTGCGGGGGTACTTACAGGACTATAATACAATCCATATTCAAAACAGATTTTACAGTCTGTCACTTTCCATCCATACAGCCCCTGCTCGCAGCCATAAAGAACCCCCTCCATAACCGCATTTTGGAACGATTGATTTAAATATCCAAGTGAAACTCTGCTTTCATACTGCACTCCGCTTCCAATAGGGAGCGGCTCTATGGACAACCCGACAGAAGCCCAGAAAGGATTTGGCGGGACTTCTATGTGGATGGTATATTCTGCTTTTCTAAGCGGTCTTTCCATATATATAACAGTAGGCTCTTTTATTTCTGCCTCCACATGATATTTTTCCTCAAGGATGGCACAAATGACTTCCATCTGCACATTCCCCAAAAAAGAAAGTATAATCTCATGCGTTGTAGTATCCACATAATATTTTAAAAGAGGGTCGCCATCTGAAATTTCTGTAAGTGCCCCAAGCAATATTTCCCGCTGTTCAGGTTTCTTTACTGCAATCGTTGTTTGGAGCATAGGGAGAGGATTTTCAATAAATTTTCTCTGCGGCAACAGCATTTCGTTCCCCAAAATACTGTTTAGCTGCAAAACATCATTTGGTAAAATTACAATATCACCAGAGCAGGCTGTATCGGATGGATATAATTCACCGTTTGTCGGAACACACATCTCTGTGATTTTTATTTTCTCTTTTTCAGATATTCTAATAACATCCCTCAAATGCAATGTTCCGCTATATATACGCACATAAACAAAACGCCGCCTTTTCTCTGAATATTCAATCTTAAAAACCTGCCCGCATAATTCAGATTGACCTTCAGGCGTTGATGAATAAAATTTACTGGCAATCACTTCTATAAGCTGCCGAATCCCCAGATTGTTTTTAGCGCTTCCGTGATAAACGGGAAATAACGTTCCGTTTTGGAATCTCCTGTTTTCTTCCTGTTCCAGTTCTGACATTTTAAACGGTTTCCCTGACATATATTTCTCTAATAGTTCATCGTTTCCCATAATTACCGCATCCCACTGTTCCATATCGTCATTGTCCGTTACATTTATATGGGGATGCTGCCCAACCTTTTGCTTCACTATAATTTCCGAAGAAAGCTTTGCTTTCATTTCCCGATATACCATTGGCAAATCAATCCCCTCTTGGTCAATTTTATTGATGAAAAAAATTGTCGGAATCTTCATTGTCTGTAGTGCATGAAACAGTATACGGGTCTGTGCCTGTATGCCATCCTTTGCAGAAACTAATAATACTGCTCCGTCTAAAACGGATAAAGAACGGTATACTTCCGCCAAAAAATCCATATGGCCTGGCGTATCTATAATGTTGACTTTTACATCCTCCCACTGAAAAGATGTCACTGCTGTCTGGATAGTGATTCCCCTTTGACGCTCCAAATTCATTGTATCTGTCCTTGTTGTGCCTTCATCTACGCTCCCTAGTTCTGCAATTGCACCACTGGTATATAATAAACTTTCCGTTAATGTTGTCTTTCCTGCGTCAACGTGAGCCAGAATGCCTAAGTTAATTATTTTCATGTAATTTTCCTCCTATCAACACCCAAAAAAGGGCATAAAAATACCCAGTGATAAATACTCCTATCACTGGGTAAATAACTCCAATAGCCCCAAAACACTTATATGTTTTCGGGCATATAAAATTACATGATAAAAGTATTCTTAAACTGGGTACAAAAAACTAAGCCCCATATTAAAAGTGAAACGGGACTGCTACTTTTTGTTCCCACTATCAAATTGACAGTTTATTTAAGAATACCTTGCCGCATATTTATTAACTCCTTGTATAAAACTGAATCTAATTATATTCCTTAACCCTTTATTTGTCAAGCTGACAAACTAAAGCAGAAAAAGCGGCAGGATTTCCCCCTGCCACTAATCATCTGTTTATGCAAAAATAATTTCCAAGTTTTACTTCTGTAAAAATAAAATGTTCTTCATCGTTTTCGCAATAAAAAACAATATTAGAATACTCATTGGCTTTAAGTAGTAAATCTAAAATTTTCAAGTCTTCCTTTGAAATTTGTATGTGTAAATCTGTAATTTTGTTTGTATTCATTTTAACTCCTTGTATTTTTTAAACAGCTTTCAGGCTTTTTTCAACAAAATTTATAACTTCTTTATTTGCAAATTCATTATATTTTGCTTTGATTTCCTTAATTGCAAATTTATTTTTTCTTTTGAAAATTTCCAATGTATAAACTCCTCCTTCGTAATTTAAACTATAAATGGCACTTAAGCCGTCTTCAATTTCTCTTCTTCTTGTATAAACGCAATTTTTTTGCTCCATTCCGTGCAAGTAAAGTTCTTTATGGGTTTTTATTAGTTTAAATTCTTCTGGAAGTTTTAAATTGATAAAATCTTCTTTAATTTTAAGTTTTTTATTTTTTGGAATTTGTTTTTTTTCTAATTCTATCGTTAAAACATTATGTTCGTTTGTTATTCTATTTATAGAATTAATGTTAAGGTTAATTAAATTATTTGTTTCATAGCTTAATTTAATATAATCATTTATTAGTATATAAATTTCAAGAAATTCATTTTGATAGCTTTCTTTCTGTGGTTTTAATTTGTGATACAATAAAAATGAGGCAATATTAATAATTTTGTATTTTTTTCTTTTGTATTTTATTTCAATAAAATGCTCGTTGGCAAAATTATTATTAATAAAATCAATATAATCATATATTAATTTGTTATTCTCCAAAACAAATTTATACAATTTATTCTGTTCGTTTTTTGCAATAAAATTTAAAGAAATTGCAAAAGATAAAGCCAAGTGGATATCAAATTTATTTAGATTGAAATTAATTTTAGTATTTAATGATTTTTCTATAACTTCTTGAACGCTATGACAATTGATTAAAACATTAAAATCTATTCTTAAAAGCTTATATATTTCAAAAGAATGATTTTCTTTGATATTTTTAAAATCTTTGGCAATATAAGGATTTATTTTTTCTAAATAGTTAAAATAATAATTTTTTAAAATATTATTTTCTAATAAAAAAACAAGATTAAAACCCTTGCTTTGAATTTTTCTATATTTAAAGGTAATTAAGCTATTATCTTTTTGTATGATGAAATGTTTTTTATTATAAATGTTACTAATATCAAAACTTTCTCTATCCAATGAATTTATTTTAAAACTAAAAACAAGTTCCGTAAATGAAATTTCTTTATTTTCAAAATTTAATGCGTAAAAAATATTTTGATTAAATTCAAATTCACTATAAGAAAAGTCAAAATTTATATCTTTGACTTTTTCTAGTATTTTTTGAGCGAATTCAAAAGTTTTTTTATGTGTCAAAAATATTCCATTAGCTATGCCATATTTTTTTATAATAAAAATATAATCTTTTGGAATGCTTTTAATAAAAAGCAAAAAATTTTCATCTTTTAACCATTCTTTTAAGGTTGTATTTTTAGTATTTTCAAAATCTAAAAACTCATAGCCATTAAGCAACAAGCATTGATTATATTTATTTTTTTCTTCCATAATTTACCTCCTCTCAAAAAATATTTTTACATAATCATAAAATTCTTTATATTTGAAAAATATTATTTATTAATATTAATTAAAATAAATTAATATTTATTAATATTATACATTTATTATTTTAG
>NZ_JAAMWY010000016.1:0-862 GCF_011068165.1 Campylobacter sp. CFSAN093233 | reverse complement strand
ATTAAAACCTTTTCTTCTTAACATCTTCTAAGATATTATTAGCTATATCACTTACTGTACTAGAAATAATAGCTGATTCATTAGCAATTTCAACATTATCTTTAGTAGTTTGATCAATTTGAGCTACGCTATCATTGATTTGAGTGATACCTGCAGTTTGTTCTTTAATACTTTCTGCCATATCATTGATAGATTGAACAAGTAAATTAGTATTAGCTTCAATTTCTGATAAAGACTTTTGAGTTCTTTCAGCTAACTTTCTAACTTCATCAGCCACAACAGCAAAGCCTCTACCATGTTCTCCAGCACGAGCTGCTTCAATAGCTGCATTTAAAGCTAAAAGATTGATTTGATCTGCAATATCACCTATAATACCTGTAACATTTTTAATCTCTTCAGATTGAGTGATAACATCACTAGTTTTAACTGAAACATTTTGCATAGAAGAAGTGATCTCTTCTAAAGCTGCTGCAGTTTCTTCTAAAGATTGAGCTTGAGAATTTGAAGAAGTGGTTAAGCTTTGAACAGCAGTTTGTAATTTTCCACTTTCATTAGCTAAAGCATTAGCAAAGTCTGAACTTTGTTTTAGCATTTTAATGATTTCTTGTCCTAGTGCATTAGTAGTTACCTCTACAGCTCCATTGGCATCTTTTACTTCAGTAGTAAAGTCAAGAGATTTATAACTATTAAATACTCTTTGAATTTCATTCATATCAGAACCTACTCTAGCCTGTAAAGCATCAAGAAGTCTATTTAGAACATTTTTAAGTTCAATAAGTTGTGGGTTTCTTGGATTAGCAGTGATTCTTGCTGTTAAATTACCACCTTCTACAACTGATACGGTTTGAACTGATTCTTTAAC
>NZ_JAAMWY010000015.1:0-20918 GCF_011068165.1 Campylobacter sp. CFSAN093233 | reverse complement strand
CTAAAATAATAAATGTATAACATTAATAAATATTAATTTATTTTAATTAATTTAAGTTAATTTTAATAAATAATATTTTATAATAATTCAAATAAATTAGAAAGGTGGTTAGTATGTTAATGATTGTTGGTTTTGTTTTAGCATTCATAGCGTTTTTCGTGAAGTGATTTTTTTGTTTATGGTGAAGAAGCCAAAACAAGGTTGTCCGAGTTTAATCAGAATAAAAGGAGAAAATTATGAATAACAAAAGAAAAGTTAGGGAATTTCTGTCTTATACGGAGAAATATCTGTCTTATGTATTATTTATTTGTATAGGTTCTTGTTTCGTTGCTTTAATACTAAGTGCGAGCATTGATAGTGATTTTTACTCACTTTTTATTATTTTAGCTTTAGGAACTACGATCAGTCCTCTTATTTGTATCGGGTTGGTTAAATTAATAGAAAAATTGATAAAAATAATAAAAAAATAAAAACAATGAAAATTGCATAAAAAATAGGGTGAGAACAATAATGCTTGATTATGAAAAATTTCAAACAATGAGTAAAGAAGAATATTTTAAAAAATATAATGTCGGAATTAGGTTTTTGTTTGGGTGCGATATCAATCAAAAAGATGAAATTGAAATGATAAGCCTTAGGGTTTTTTTGCCAAAGAAGTATTTTCAAGAATACAAAAACATCGATATTTTTAAAACAATGGACTTATTTAAAAAAACACCATTATTTAAAGAATTAATAGAGCAAAGCATTAAGATTGATTTTGAAAAAAGAGAATTTGTAATGCCTGATTTTTTTCTCAACCACGATATAGAAATCATTCCTTATTTTACGCAAGGTGGCGAAAAAGAAGAAGAATTAAGCAAAGAGAAATTTTTTGAACTTTTAAAACAAAACAAGATTAAAGAATTAAACTATTTATGCTTTTTGTTTTTTGGCTTGTTTTGTGAAGAAGAATATGAGTATTTTTGCAAAGTAAAGGAGTAAAAAATGATTTCAGTAACGCTTTTATTTTTTCTTTTTGGACTAAACAAACTAATGTGTGGATTTTTGTTTAATGCCAAAAATAGAATATACAAACTATTAAGTTACATAAAAATTCACGCGATTTTCATTAATTTAAGAACTCTACTTTTTTTAATATTGGTATTATTGGCATTTAATGCGGATTTATCTTATATGGGAACAGTTTTATTTCTAGTTGATTTAATGACAGCTATATCTATATTTTTTGCTTATGCTCAATTAGCTTATGGTTTCTCAATTAAAGATTGTATGTTTTATCTTGTGTGTGGAAAAATAGATAAAGAATGGTTAAAGGAGATACAAAAATGACCGAAGAAAAATTAATTAAAAAAGAAATATTTTCTTATACAATTTTTATAGCAATTATCGCTTTAATTTGCATTTTTAAAAATGAAATTTGGGAATTTGTAAAATTTATTTTTTCTAATTTAGATTTCATATGTGGTAATTTTGCAAATTTTGTAAGCGAAGATAATATAATATTTTTTCCAGTTACAACTCTTTTAATAGTATTTACTATAGCTATTTGTGCTGTTTGGGGATTATCTAATGTTTTATCTCTCTCATTATTTATAATGCCTATATTTGTCGCAGTTTTTTATATTTTTAATATTGATATAAGTTTAAAAAACCTTTATAGCTCTTATTTTATATTTTTAATCATTATTAATGGTCTTTTATGGAGTGCAAATCAAAGATGAAAAAAATTACAATAGTAGCATACGCAATATGTTTTTTATCAGGCTTATGGTTTTTATTTAGTGCTATTAAAGAGCATTTTGGCATTTTATCTTTTATTCTTGGAATTGCACTTATTTATTTTGGTGTTATTAATATAAAAAGAATTTTGAATGATTCTAACGAGAATAAAAATAGCAAAAGAATTAAAAGAAAAACTGAAAGAGAAAGAGAAAGAGAAGAGCTAATCTTGAAAAAGATAGGAGAGTAATAAAATGCTAGAGATAGATAATAATAAAGAATTTAAAATCTTAAGACTAAACAAACAAGAAATTTTAAAAATTGGAGGTTATGGCATTTGCGACAGTTGTAATAAAGCTTTAAGCAATGATGGATTTATGATCTGTGTTTTATTTAGTTGCTATTGCGAAAAATGCTACCAAAAATGGTATAAAGTTGCGATTAATCATAAAGAAGATAGAGAAATTGAAAAAGATGTTTATGAAAATATTAAATCGAAAATAACTAATATTTATTTTTAGTTCTTATTAATAAATATTAGTATATAATATTATACAAAAATATAAAAAAGGTTTTTTTAATGATAATATCTGTTATAAATAAAAAAGGTGGTGTTGGAAAGACTCCTTTTGCTTTTTCAATTGCTAAAGATTTGGAATATTTTTTACAAAGCAATGACAATTCTATTATAGAAAAGATTTATCCTGAAAAAGCAAAAATTTTACCAACTCCAAAAAAAATAGATAATTGCGTTTATGATTTTGGTGGATTTGTAGAAAAAGGGGTATTAGATATTATTAAAGAAAGTAATAAGATTATTATTCCTTGCACGAGTAATTACAATTCTTTACTTAGAACATTGGAAACTTTAAATGAAATAGGTAATGATGATAGAGTTTGTATCTTGGTTACAGATTATAGAGATGAGAAAGAGAAAAGGCAAATTTGTGAAACTCTTGAAAGCAATTTTACAGATTTAAATCTCTTTTTCTTTAAATTTTCAAAGATAATTGAAAATTCTATGAGTAGTGGAGCTTCTTTTACTGAACTTTACAATGAAAACAATCTTTCAAGATTAAGTTATACAAACTTTTTCAATGAATATCAAAGACTTTTAGATTTTATTAGAAAAGGATAAATAATAATGGAAAAAAAACCATTTACAATAGCAGAAGCTTTAAACTCTGAAACAAGCTCTCAAAAAACATATAGTAAAGCTGATAAAAAATCAGCTGGGAGAAAAACTATAGATCAAAAACTAAGAAGAGACAATTTAGTAGTTTGCAGACTTAATGAACAAGAAATGGAAATTTTGAAAAAATTAATGGATTTAGATTTAGTAAGTGAATATGGCACTTATATAAGAAAATTAATCTTAAAAGAGGCACGATCTTTAAATATTAATAGTTAAAAATGTTAAAATATCCTTGCAAAAAACAAAAATTACAAGGATATAAATGCGTAAAAAAACAAAAAGACAAATTGAAGATGAAAAAGATTATGGTGGTCGAAGTTTATTTGATCTAATCGAATTAGAATTTTCACAAGGAGAAGAAAATGAGCAACAAAATAGAGAATTATCCGAACATAGAGAAGTTACAGATAATATTGAACGAACTAGCATTTCATCAAATACACCAAGCGTGGATAGACAAGAAAATTCCGCAATACAGCTTGATAATACTAGAGAGATGGGCAGAGTTTTATCCGAACACAATCAAGAATCTAGGAATGTCAGATCTAATGACACTAGCATTGCCACAAACACAAATGGAATTAGCAGTCTTGGAGAGCAAAGAAGCAGACAAGAAGAGAGAACAGGGGCTAACAGATATGGAGATACTAGCAGAAGAGCAAATAAATCTCAATCAATACATAGCAATAGAACCCCAAATTTATTCTCCTTTATTTCAAGAAATGATGATGAAAGACAAGGAACAGATACAAGAAGAAACAATCAACAATCAGTATTGGAAACTGCAACAAGAAATGATGGATATGAAAGAAGAAGCCTCAAATCTGGACAAAAATTAGATTTTGTAAGCGATGATGAAATCTATCTAGGTTCTTTAAAAGATAGATTTCAAAAAAACCTCCAAGCCATTAAACTTTCAAAAACTATTGAACAAGAAAATCGCTACGCTACCAAACAAGAACAAGAAATTCTAAATAAATTTTCAGGATGGGGCGGTATTCCTCAAGCTTTTGATCATCAGAATAAAGAATGGGAAAAAGAATTTAAAGAACTTATTAGCACACTTGATTATGCAGAATATGAAAAGGCAAAAACTTCAACTTTAGATGCTTTTTACACTCCAAAAATTATTATCGATACAATTTATCAAGGGCTTAATCAGCTAGGATTTAATAATGATGATCACACCAAAGAAATATTTGAGCCAAGTGCAGGTATAGGCTCTTTTTTGTCTTATGCAAAAAATTATAGCGATAAATATCATTTTACTTGCGTAGAGCTTGATACTATAAGTGCAAATATATTAAAGCATTTGCACCCAAATCAAACAATTTATAATAAAGCATTTCAGCACCATTTATTTGATAAGCCATACGATGCTTTTATAGGTAATCCGCCTTTTGGTCAAAAAAAGATTTTAGATTTAAATGATACTACACTTAATAAAACGAGTGTGCATAATTATTTTATTGGTAATGCAATTAAAAATTTAAAAGAAGATGGAATTGCTGCTTTTGTAGTATCAAGTTATTTTTTAGATTCTAAAAATAGCACAATAAGAAATTTTATAGCCGAACAAGCAACATTTTTAGGTGCTGTAAGATTGCCAAATAATGCTTTTAAAAAACGAGCTAATACAGAAGTTACTACCGATATTATCTTTTTTAAAAAAGGTAAAGATTTAAATATAGATAAATCTTGGCTAGAAAGCGTAGAATACTATGACGATCGTTTTGATGAAGCTGAAAAAAGAGGTATGCACCCTGATGTTTTTAATGACTTTAGAATAAATGAGTATTTTAAAAATAATCCACAAAATATCTTAGGAAAAATGAATATTAAAAGCTCTCAATATGGTTATAGTTTAGAATGCTTGGATGATGGAAGAGATTTAAAAATCGCTTTAGAAAATTTTACAAAAACCTTACCTAAAAACATTTATAAATATCAAGAAACAAAAATCAAGCTATCTTATTACAGGATTGATAGAGAATCGCCTGAATACGAAAAATATAGCAAAACTCTAAGTAAGTTAAAAGATGGAAATTATTTTGAATACAATAATGAAATCTACATGAAAATCAGAAGCGATGATGAGTTAGTCTTTTCAAAACCTGTTTTAAATGAACACGATACAAGAAGGATTAAAAAACTCATTGCTCTTAGAGATCAATTTAATACTCTTATTGAATATGAAAAAAATGAATCTAGCGATCTTTTAGTAGAAAATCAAAGAAAATATCTAAACAAGCTTTATGATGAATTTGTAGCCAAAGAAGGATATTTAAATAGAGATGCAAATAAAAAAGCCTTTAGAGAAGATGTAGAAGCAAACAAAATTTTAGCACTAGAAAAAAATTATAGCAGTGGTATTTCAAAAAGTGTAGCTTTAAAAGAAGGTATAGATCCTATTGCACCAAGTGCAACAAAAGCAGATATTTTTTTCAAAAGAACTATAAATGCACAAAAAGAAATTAAAATCTCGACTCCAAAAGAAGCATTAATTGCTAGTATCAATGAATATGGGAGAATTGATTTAAAATTTTTAGAAACGAATTTAAATCAGCCTTTAGAAGAAACCCTTAAATCTTTAGAGCAAGATAAATTAATCTTTAAAGATCACAAAAATCCTGCAAATTATGTTTTGGCTGAAAAATATCTTTCTGGCAATGTTAAAGCAAAGCATAAAGAAGTAAAAAAATTAGTAGAAGATGGCTTTAATGAATTTGTTAATAATTTAGAAAGCTTAGAACAAGTCTTGCCTAAAGATTTAAAAGCGGTTGATATTTCAATAAGCTTAGGGACAACATGGATACCTATAAAATATTACAAACAATTTATAGAAGAAACCTTACAAATTACTCCTAAAGATTATGATTTATTTTTAATGGAAAAAACAGGCGAATGGAGTCTTAAAGGTTTTGGTCATTCTTTAAGTCCTTACATCAGATCACAATATGCTACCGAGAAAATAGGTTGTTTTGATTTATTTGAGCATGGATTATTAAGAAAGCCTATTCGCATTTATGATAAAAAACTAGATCCATCAGGAAAAGAAATCAGAGAATTAAATCCTAAAGAAACTGCAATCGCTAATTCTAAATTAGAAAATTTAAAAAATGAATTTATAGAATGGATTTATAAAGACTATGATAGACGCACAGATTTGGAAAATATCTATAATGAAAGGTTTAATACAAATATAGAACCACTATACAATGGAGAGCATTTAGAACTTCCAAATTTCAATGCTAATATCAAACTCAAAAAACACCAAAAAAATGCTATATATAGGGCTATTCAAGAAAATAGTATTATTTTTGATCATCAAGTAGGTGCTGGAAAAACTTTAGTGGCAATTTGCTCTGTGATGGAGCAAAAAAGAATGGGGCTTTTAAATAAACCCTTAATTGTAGTCCCTAATCATTTAGCAAGACAATGGAATGATGAGTTTTATCACGCCTATACAAATGCAAACATTTTAGTTGCTACAAATGATGATTTAAAAAAAGATAATAGAGAAAAGTTTTTTTCCAAAATTACAACAAATAATTTTGATGCCATCATTATGACACACTCGCAATTTAAATTAATCCCCGCACCTTATGAAGTTATCAAAAAACAATATGAAGAAGATATTAATATCTTAGAACAAACATTAGAAAAAAAACAAAACGATGATAATGTTATGCGATATTCTGTAAAAGACTTAGAAAAACGCATTGAAAATTTTAAGGTGAAATTGAGTGATTTGCAAACTACACATAAAAAATCTAAAGCAATAGATTTTTCAGAATTAGGAATTGATGCATTAATTATTGATGAAGCACACGAGTTTAAAAATTTACTCATTACAACTTCAATGGGTGATATAAGTGGTCTTGGCAATTTAAAAGGCTCACAAAAAGCCTATGATCTTTATTCTAAAACACAATATATTCACGAGCAAAATAAAAAACTCTATTTTTTAACAGGAACGCCTATAAGCAATTCAATTACAGAGCTTTATACTTTGCAAAGATACATACAACCAAATATCTTAAAAGAAAAAGGGATACAAGCTTTTGATTCTTGGGCTTCTACTTTTGGAGAAGTTACAAACGCTTGGGAGCTTGATAGTTCTGGAATAAATTATAAAATCGTTGCAAGATTTAACAAATTCAAAAATGTTCCTGAACTTTCTACCATGTATAAAAGTGTGGCTGATATTGTAACAAATAATGATATTATGAAATATCAAAAAGATTTCGTGCCAAAGCTTTACAATGACAAACCTATTAATATCGTTGCTCCTAGAAGTGAAGAAATAGCAGAATTTATAGGCATTCAAGATGAAAATGGAAGATGGAATGAAGGCTCTATTGTGTGGAGAATGGAGCATCAACAAGATGATATTACTAGAAATAACTTACTTGCTTGTACCACAGATGCTAGAAAAGCTGGACTTGATTTTAGACTTATTAATCCACATTGTGATGATTATGCAAATTCTAAAATTAATAAGCTTATTGAAAATGTTTTTAATGAGTATAATGCTTGGAATGATGATAAAGGCACACAATTAATATTTTGTGATTTATCCACTCCAAAACAACACTCACAAAAAGTTGCTCTAAATGGCAATATTGCTACACCAAATTTAAATAAAGAAGAATTTGTCAATATTAATGAAACAATAGAACAAACAGAAGAAGAGAATAGCAAAAGCCTTGATGAACTCTTAGCAGAACAAGCAAAATTTGATGTATATACTGATATCTTAAAAAAACTTGTCGCAAAAGGTATTCCACAAAATGAAATTCGTTTCATTCACGATGCAAAAACAGACTTACAAAAAGGACAGCTTTTTGCAGATATGAACTCAGGAAAGGCTAGAATTTTAATTGGATCAACGCAAAAAATGGGTGCTGGAACAAATGTGCAAAAAAGAATTGTAGCCTTGCACCATTTAGATTGTCCTTGGCGTCCTAGTGATTTAGAGCAAAGAAGTGGTAGGGTAATAAGACAAGGCAATGAACTCTTTATGAGAGATCCACAAAACTTTAGAGTAAAAGAGTTTAGATATGCAACTGAAAGAACCTATGATGCTAGAATGTGGCAAGTCATTGAAAGCAAAGCAAGATCCATAGAACAATTTAGAAAAGCTGGTGCTGATGTAAGAACCTTAGAAGATGTTACAAGTGGTGCAGCTGATGCTGCAGAAATGAAAGCAGAAGCAACAGGCAATCCACTCATTTTACTACAGGTGCAATTAAATAGTGATCTAAGACAAGAAGAAATGCTTTATAGTGGTTATAAAAGACAAATACACAATAATGAAGAAAGTCTTATAACTAATCTTTCAAAGATTGAACTACTAAAAAAAGATATAGCTAAAATGGAAATTTTAAATTCAATCATTAAAGAAAATAATAGTGAGCATTTTCAAGGAAAGTATTACATTAATGATGATGAAAAAGATTTCATTGTCTTTAAAAATGATACGAGTGATCTAAACAAAAGCAGACAAGCAGAACTTGAAAGAAATTTTGAAAAGATTGTTAAAACAATAGCTGATGACTATCAAAAAGAATATAAGGTTTTAGAGTTTAAAGGACTGCTTATAAGCGGAGAAAGAACAGATTTAAACACTCTTAATTTTTATGTGAGTACTACTGATGGTAAAACAATAATCGAGCCTGAAAATTTGATTTATAAAAGAGATGAAAAAACTTTTTTTAAATTGGAAAGTTATGTAAATTTTGGTGGTTTTGTAAAGAGATTAAACAATTTTTATAATGACTTAGAAAAATTTACTCAACTCAATAAAAATAAGATAGAAAATCTTGAAAAAGAAATTGTGGAGCTAAAAAGCATTACAGGGGATAACACTCCAAAATACAAAAGAAAGGACTATTTAGAGGCATTAAGAGAAGATAATCGCATTATCATGGATGAAATAGAAAAAATGAGTAAGCAAAAAAATTACAAAAGTGATTTTGTGCCAAAATCTGCAAAGATTTTAGAAGATTTAAATAAGCACAATAAGATTTTGAAAGACAGAGAATTGCTTATCTAAACCAGCTAAAGCTCTCATTAATATTTTTATGATATAATTCCGCCATCATTAGCACATAGAGGGGTCTTTTTAGCATCATATTTTTAAATTGACGACTCTTTGTGCTTCCAATTTAATAAATTAGGACTACGCAACAATGAATTCAAGCAATCCAAATATGGAATTTTCAATTATTCAGCCTAAAAAGACTGCAGTTCTTGTAGATCTCTCTTTTTTTCTTGAAAGATATAATACTCACAAGAGTATTAAAACAATGGAGGCTAAAGAATTGGCTAAGAGATTAAAAGACTATGTATGGGAAACCCTTAGAAGAAATGAAGATTATTTGCATAGAGTTTATATTTACGATTGCGAACCATTAGATAAAAATGTTCCTATGCCTCCCATAGAAAAAACTGATAAATCTAAGAACTTAAGCAAAACTACAACATACAAATTTAGAAGCGAACTTTTAAATCACCTAAGAAAGCAACCTTATTTTGCTGTAAGATTAGGTGAAATCGATGAAAATTCGTTTCAATGGAAATTTAGAGATTATGATAAATTTAGAAAAATTCTACGCAAAGAAATAGACATTTGTGAGCTTACAAGCGAAGATTTCGTTTTAGACATTAAACAAAAGGGTGTCGATATGAAAATAGGGCTTGATATTGCAACTTTAGCAAATAAACATCACGCCGAAAAAATAATTTTAATCACAGCAGATAGTGATTTTATCCCTGCTGTTAAGCACGCCAGAAAAGAAGGAATTATTGTTCAATTAGATCCAATGAGAATTCCAGAAACTCAAATTAAAAAAGGTTTGTTGGAGCATATTGACATCCTTTCGTCTGTTTTTATTAATAAAAATAAAAATGGCAATTAATTTTTGCTTTTATTTTATTAAACAAACAATTAAGAAAATTAATGCTATACAAAAGCAAAGTATAAATTTATTTCTTGTGCGAAGAGCAGCATTCTCTTTATTTAATTTGCGCATATCGTCTTTATGGGATTCTAATTGTCGAATACAGCCTTCTTTTTCGTGCTGTAAATTGCTTAGCTGATAACACATATTAAGAATATGAACTTCTTGAATATAATCAAAATCTTTCCTTATCTTTAAATCACCAATTTGCTCTATACTAAATCCTGTATTATCTTCATTAAATATAAAACCCAAATTTTTATATAACTTATCTCTTCTTATGTGATTTTCCAAGATTTCTTCATCCACAGCACTTAATGTTCCGCTAAGTCTTGCTGTTGGCACATACTTTAAAGCAATTTCTAGCATTTTATTAATTAAAAATGTTCCTATGCCTAAAGATTGATATTCATCGCGAATTGCTATAGAAGAATGAAAACTCCACCTATCACACTCGTAACTTAACCACCAATCATTTTGATTTTTGTGAATATTTGGAGTAATATTATTTCCATTTTTTAAATATTGATAATCCACAAACGCTCTTATTTCAACTTTATAAATTTTTTCACCTCCTCCACTTATCTCTATTTCAAAATTCAATTTAAAACAAACTTCTTTTTCGCTTTTTTTAGAGATATAAAATTTACTTGTATAAAATGCCTGTCTCATTATTTCTTACTCCTATATAATTTTATCCATCTCTTTTAATCTCATTATTCCTAGCACTTGTCCATCGCAAGATATTATCGGATCGTCCTCGCTCTCCTTGCTGTAACTGATTGAGTGCATTGATGTGCAAAAGCATTTGAGTTCGTTTTGTGTTATGAACCACAGGCTGTTTGGACAATATTCGCATAGAGTTTCTTTCTTGGGCAGTTTCTCTTCGGATAGTTGATTTATTACCGAGCTCTTGTAAGATTCTCTGTCTATATTGTTTTGTATAATCTCTCTCATTATTCACTCCTTTATCTTGTATAATTTTATATTTTTTTGTTGTTTTGGCTTTGTTGATCTGTTTTAAATCTTTCTCTCTACCTATTACTGATACTTCCCAAATAGGTTTTTTAAGTGTTTTAACAACTTCTTGCCACTTGTTATTAATTTTTGCCTTTCTTTTTATCTCATATTCTTCTTGCCCTACTATTTTAAATCTTGCATATTCACCCCTTAAAACTTTATTTTCTCTTACAACCCTTTCTAAATCTTGTCCCCAAATTGTAGTTATTCCTTTTTTGGTTTTATAACTCACATAATAACTTTTTTTGGCATTTTTATCTGTGCTAAATTGATAGTTTGCTTCTCCGAAATCCATAACTTGATAATAGTGCATTTTTATTTTTGGTGCTTGATTAATCTCATTATTTGCATTTAATTTAACTGAAAATTCTTGATTTATTTCTACTTCTCTTTGCTTTTTATTTGTAGCCTTTGCTTCAACTCCTAACTCATTTAATGCTTTTGCAAATTCTGCTCTTAAATTTGCTAAATCTGCTTTTTTTGGATTAATTCTTTTGCCATTTTTATCCGCAACTTTCAAGCAAACATGGCAATGCGGATTATCAGTATCATTATGAAAAGCAACTACAAAAAAATTATTTGGATACATTCTTTTTAAAGTAGTAATTACAGCTTGTTGTAATTTTTCTTTTGGTGTTGTAGAATGTTCTTTCATGGAAAAAACCATATTAATGGTATGTCTTTTTTCTTTAGCACCTTCCTTATATAATGGAATAGGAGATCCTTCATTTTTAAAAATTCTTTTAACTTCTAAAATCTCATCTTCTCCCGCATATCTATCAAAATCGTTTGTAATCAATTCTACATTTCCATCACGAGAAATATAATCAAGATGTTTTGAAAGTGCTTGAGAATTTTTAGAACCTGAAGTAATTTTTACAACGACTTCTGTATTTTTTCTAAACATATTTTTACTAATAAGCTTACCTGTTTTTATATCTTTGGTGTATTTATCTCTATTTTTATTGATGTAATTTAGTGGTAGCTTTGAAGCATTTTCTATTTTAGTAAAAACTTTTTTAGCAATTATTTCATCATCAAATATTCTTATACTACGCGACATTAAATTCTTTCATTATTTTTTTCTATTATAGCCCCAAGCTGATCGGATAATATATCAATTTTATCTCTAATATTATCCATAGTTTTATTTAAATTATTTTCATTTATTTTGACAGAATTTCCACTTCTAAGAATCTTCAATAATTGATATATATTTTTACCTATTGCATTGATTTCTGTTCTTGTTTTTATAAACTCATCTATTTCTATATTAGTAAAAAGTTTTTCATTTTTTATGGAGTTTAATAGCAAAAATTTTGCTTGTTTTGTAATACTTGAAAATCCTGTATTTTTAGAAATTTCTTTTAAAATATTTACTTCATTTTCTGTAAGTTTTAGTTTGATTATTTTATTTTCATCACTTGCATAAAATTTATTTTTAGATATTTCATCATTGATTTTATTCTTCTCATCTGTATCACAAGAATTAAACTTTTTTAATAAAATAGATATTATTTTACTATATGATGCATTTGTTTCTGATTTTATATATTCTAAAATTATTTTATCATCTTTGCTAACTTTTATGACGCAATTATTGTTTTTATTCATTTGCACTTCCTTAATGAGCCTCGCAGAGTTTTTGCCTTTTATTTTTTAAAAAGGTAACTTTTTGAGAAATAAAAGGCTATCCTGCAATTATTAAATTATTTCGATTAATCGCTATTCTACATTATTAAGCTTTATAAAATATTAAGACTACTTTGTAATAATACATTTACATAAATATTATAAAGGAGATGTTATGTTTAAAGAAAGCAAATTGATAGAAGAATTAAAGCGTGAGTATGATGAAAAATTAAAAAAATTACGCCAAAAAGAAAAAGAAAATAAAGAGCGTATATATAAAAAATTTTCATCAGCACTATTTAAAGATTTTGAAATAAATGAAGATTTTAAAAATGAATTTAATTTATTGGTAGAAAAGTTTGATTGTAAAAACACTAAAAATATATTAGATAAAATAAATAACTTATATGATTTTAATCATAGAAACGATAAAATAGATACTGCAAAAAAACAATAAAACAAAAATTTATCATAGGAGAATAAAAATGGAAAAAGATTACAAAATAAAAGTAACAGATGTAAGTGAACTTAATGAGCAATATAAAGAAGCTATACAAGAAGGAACTTATGAAGGTGAAGATGTAAATAAATTTTTTAATACAATAAAAACTTTTGATGTTGCAGAAAGCTTACTAAAAAAAGATTTTTCAAATCAATATATTAAATTTGATATCATTACTGATAAAGAAAAAATACCATTAAATATAAGACTTGGAGATAAAAATTTTCAAAAAGGTATTGAACATTTAATTAATATTGGTAGTTCCAAATTAATTAAAGAAAATATAAACCCTGAAATAAAAAAAGATCTTAATAATCGACTTGGAATTTATAAACCAAAAATATATGATGAAATGTTAGATGGAACTTTTAAAGCAATAAAAAATTTATCAGAAGTAGCCAATAAAGATGTTGGTGTAATGATATTAGAATTTGCAAATTCTTATTCTGAAACTAGAGAAAAATTTGAAAAAAAGCAAATTAATAAAAGTTCATTTTTTAAAGAAAAAATGAATGAATTTTTCAAAAAAAAACTAAATAAAATTTTACCAGATAGAGAAATTAGCAACGAAAAAACATATTCTCGATCAAGGTAAAAAATGAATAATACAATAAATTTTAATGAACTATTTTCTCAAATAAGATTATCTTCTTATAATAATGATATTGTCAAGCACTATGATAATCTTAAGTGTGTTGGAAAAATTACTCCAAAACTTGCTACATTAGAAATTATTCTTAGAAATAAATTAGATAATAAATTATCAGAGAAAGATAATGATTGGATAAAAAACTCTAATGATGAAAAGATTAAAAAATCCAAAGAAGAAATTGAGCATAGGGAAAAAAATAGAATTTTATCTCATCATCAATATCTTTCTCGTATAAGTTTAGGAACTATCATTCATCTCATCAAAGAAAATAAATTACAAAACTCTATAATGGATTTAAAAAATATCAATTTTAGAAACTACAATCAATACAATAGAAATTTCTTTTTTGAAAATGGCATAAAATTACGCTTTAGAAATACGCATAAAGTTGATATTGTTCTTAGCTTATTACAAAATCTAAGAAATAGAAGTTATCATTGGGAAAATATTTTAAAAACAACAGAAAAAAATGGCAAACATTACCCAAGATTAACAACAAAGATTAAAAACACACATATAGGAGTAGATCCGCAAAAAATAGATTTTTTCTTAAGTGATTTAATTAAAACTTTTAACGAAAAAATTTTGGAATATTGTTAAGATTAAAAAATGGGACACAAGGAGTCCCTCGAATTTAAAAGGTGGGCTACTAGGAAGCCCTTTGAATTTCATTGTAATTATACTGACAAAACATTAAACAAAGTTAAAAGGATATACAATGCCTCAAAAAAGAATTTATCTTTATGTTCCATTTAAAGACAAAGAAAAAGCAAAATCATTAGGGGCAATGTGGGATGATAAAGAAAAAAAATGGTTTGCTCCAAAAACCTTAGATAAAAATATTTTCTCACAATGGCTTTATCCACACCAAAATAAAGAATTTTCATTTGATGAAAATGAAGTCTTAACAGCTTTTAAATCTGCTTTAGAAAATCAAGGTTTAATTATTGAAGGCTTACCTATCATGGATGGTAAAATTCATAGAGTAAAAACTACTAATGATAAAGGTAGAGAATTAAGCGGTGCCTATAACGGTTTTTTAGACGATTATCCTGCAGGGTTTATGCAAAATTTTAAAACAGGCATTAAAGAAAATTGGAAAATGCCCATAGAAAAAAATCAAAGCAATAATATAAAAAATTCTCAAAAATTACATGAGCAAATAAAAAAAGATCAAGAGCTTAGAGAAAAAGAGATTTTAACTTTGCAAGAAAAAACCGCTTTAAAACTTGAAAATGAGTATAATAATGCAAGATGGGCTAATTCCAATCACGCTTATTTAAAGAAAAAAGGCTTTGATGAAAACTTTTATCTTAAACAAGACAACAAAGGTTCTTTACTTATTCCTTTAAAAGATGAGAATGGAAAATTATGGTCTGTGCAAAGAATATTTCCAAATGGAGATAAGATCATAGGAGTCATTAAAACTCAAGAAGAAAAAGATCAAGGCGTAGAATATCTTGCAAAAAAACAAGGTTGCTTTCATATAATAGGTGCAAAAAGCTTGGAACATTGCAAAGAATTTATTATAACAGAAGGCTTTGCTACTGCTGCAACTATATACAAGGCACTTAATAAGCCTGTGATAATGGGTGTTGATGCTGGAAATTTATCGAAAATTGTTGAAACCCTAAAAAACAAATTTCAAAACACTCCTATTACCTTAATAGCCGATAATGATAAAAAAAGAGAATTGAAAGGTCTTTCTAATGTCGGAGTGGAAACTGCAAAAGAAATTCAACAAAAATTTTCAGATATTAAAGTTATTATTCCAAAAATCAGCAATCAAGAAGCAGAACAAGGCGTGAGTGATTTTAATGATATCTTCTTAAACAAAGGACTTGATGAAGTCAAAAAACAATTAAATTTTATTGATTTTCATAACAAGCTTAAAGCTTTTAAATCTATGGAAAAAACACAACCTGAAAAAGAGATAACTAGATAATAATAGTTACTCTTTGTAATTATAATATATAAATAATATATAAAAATATTTTTTATATATTATTAGTTAATAATAGTATATTATAATTACTATAAATATACAAAAAAAGGATTAAAAATGAAAAATACAATCAAACTAGCTTTATTGGGTGCAGTTATTACTGGTGTCTTTTCTGCTTGCTCTTCAGAGCCAAAAACAGTGCAATATTACGAAGATCCAAAAAATGCTACAGAATTAGAAGCTAAAATCAAAGAATGCGATAAAAATGCTAATTCTGCGAAAACTGATACAGAATGTGCAAATGCTTATGAAGCAAGATACTCTAAGTCGTTTGATTACAAACCACAAGTAAGCACAAAAGAGCTTATGCAAAAAGCTAGAGAGCAAAATAAAAATATGGAACTAAAATAATCTAGTTCTTTTTCAAAAAAACAAAAGTAAAAAATTATGGCTATGTCACAACAAACAGTTGATAAATAGCCATTTTTGTAGGGGAGTATCAGAACTCCCCTACAAACTGTTATTTGCAGTTATCTATACTCATTTGGAATTTCGATATGAAATGTCTCACACAATAACTTCACATCATGTGCATCATTTTCATCAAACTCGTATCCCAGATGGAACATTACTTGACTATATGGTTCAATACAGGAAACCTCTATTTCCTCAATTCTTCCTTTACCCGAAAAAGTTTCTACCGGAAAACAATCCCCATCATAAAGAATTTCACCTTCGTCCGTATATTCAAAACAATGCAAATCAATAATTCTGTTTTTCAAATCTTCCCATACAGTATGGTTCAATGTTGTATATTCCATCTTAATCTCATAAAAGCCATTAGCTTTCATTATTTCTATAAAGTTCTGATAATCGTTCTTTTCTACAAAAATGTCAATATCATTATGGGCTCTTGACTGATATCCAAGAAGAGCATCTACACCCCAGCCACCATCAAGAAAGACTTTAATCTCCGCATCTATTGCAAATTGAAGAATCTGTTTTACATCTGTTATATTGACCATCTTATCATCTCCACAAATTCTAATTAGGCGACCAGAGGAACTGCTGGTCTGTTTGATAAATCTCTGCATTTAGCAGTTTTCAATGTTGCCAAAACAAAAGTTAAGAAGATGTTCCTTTTCTCCATGTCACTTTCTTTGGCATAATTTACAAGGTTATTCCACACAAGATAGTTGTTCAGATATTTGGTGGAAACACCATTAAAACCACGCATAAACCTCTTTAACTGACTATGGTAGCTATTGATATGCTGTATATTATAAATGCCTTTCTTGGCTTTGCCAGTCTTTAACTGTACAAGGTCAATGCCGTTGGCATTCGTAAATCTCACATAGGAGTTCATCTTGTCCGTAACAAGAGTGGAATTGGTCTTAATCCTACCATCATAAATATGATGTAAATCTTTTGTAGAAACTCTACCAGTATTCGTAATCTTGGAGATAGACAAGCCATTCCTATTAACCGCACAAGGAACACATACTTTTTCTTTGGACAAGCCTCTGATATGTGTAGAATGACCACGCTTATGAGCCTTGCGTGGCATAGTAAATGTCTTACTCTTACTATGATTGCCCTTGTACGAGATGGCGAAAAAAGTTTCGTCAGCCTCAATAATGCCGTTAAGAGTAACATCGTCTGCCATATTCTGAAGAGCGTCTAAAATCTTGTGCCTCCAAAGGAAAGCGGTGTTTCTGTGAATCCCACAAGCAACAGCAGTCTTACGAATGGATAAGCCATTCATCATACAATCAATGTACTGCTCCCACACGGACAAGTCTTTTCTTGTACCAGACACAATGGAGTTCGTAGCAATCACGAAGGACTTGCCACAATCCTTACATACATATCGCTGTGTGCCATCTTTACGATGACCATTGCGAACCACATGGATACAGCCACAAAGAGGGCATACACGACCATTTTCAAAGCGTTCCTTTGCTACGAAATCTTCAATATTCAAAGACTTTACAAAGGCAGGACTTAAAAGCATTGTTTTAAGGCTTTCCTGCTCTGCGACAGTCAACTTACCGATAATATCTAATGCGTCTTTGATAGTAGGCATATCCAATTACCTCCTTCGGTGGTACTGTTTCTTACTATTATTATACGCTATTTCTCGTCAAAAATCAACCATTTGTTGTGACAGAGCCAAAATTATTAAATATTAGGGCTCTTATTCTTTAAGAATGCCTTAATATTTAAATGAACTCTTCTCTTTTATTACTTTTTAAAATTTCTTTGTATTTTCTCAAACCTTTACAAGTATGAAATAAACCTATCATTCCAATGATAAAAATCACGGACATTAAAAAACAATCTTGAAAGAAAACAGCAATATTTTCATAAATGAAAAATTCAAAAACAAGAAATAAAAAACTTAAAAAAGTTACAATTAACATAATTGTTAAATCGAAATACAGCTTTTCTAGGGTGTTAAGTCTAGCATAATCTAAATATTTAATAATTTTACACATTCTTTCACCTCTGCTTCCCATGCTTATTTTCTATTAAAACATTATATCATAATTTCCATTTCTATCAGCAACACTTTCTATTTGGAGTTTTTTAAAATAAAAGTTCAAAAATTTTAATTTTTGATTTACCTTATTTAATATTATAGAATTTAATAAATTTAAGAATTTAGAAGTCATTACATTTAAGTCAATTGTTTTTTTAAAGTCCCTATTTTCCATATGTTATTTTCGTAAAAATGTCAAAAATTATTACATTTAAGTCAAAAATTATTACATTTAAGTCAATTTTATTTGAAAATAAGAGGAGCATTTAGCAATTTTTGTTGACTTTAATGTAAGTGTATATTACATTTAAGTCAATCTTATTTGAAAAAATTCTAAAATTGCTGCCTATTGACATAGATGTGATACTTTGATATAATTTATTTCGAAGATTAAAATATTTGTTACATTTAAGTCAATCTTATCATCTTTTAATAGAAGGAATCAAGATGCTATTAAATATTATTATTGAAAAAGATCAGGATGGATATTTTGCACGCATTTTAGAGCTTGAAGGTTGTGTTTCGCAGGGAAATACTTATGAAGAAGCTTTAGTCAATATAAAAGAAGCAGGAGAGCTTTATTTAGAAAGTCTTGCAAATGAAGAAAAAAGAATTATTGAAAATAAGACAACTTCAATTATTCCAATGGTTTTAGCAAATGCCTGAATTGCCTAGAATGACTGCAAAAGAAGCGGAAAAGCTTTTATTGCAAAATGATTTTTCGATTGATAGGCAAAAAGGCAGCCATAGAATCTATAAAAAAGGACTTTATAGAATGGTTATTCCTCACCATAGTGGAGAAATATTGCACCCTAAAATCATAAAACAACTATTTGAGATCATAGAAGTAGCAAAGGATTAAAAAATGCCAAAAAGAAATACTATTGAAACTATTACACTCGGACTTTTTAGCGATGAAGATGTTTCTATAATCTGCGAAGATACGATTAAATTAGAAAGGGGTTCTGTAGCTGTATTAAGTGGCAATAGTGAAGTAGGCAAGTCTTTTTTAGCTTTAAAGGTATGTGCTAATGCTATTAATGATGGCTTAAAACCTTTTTTTTGGAGCGTAGAAGATAAAAATAAAGCGATTTTAGAACGCATAAAAAATATTGAAAGTTTTTATTCTTTTAATACTGCGGAACTTGAATTTTCAAATGAACTCCCAAAAATCAATAAAGAACCTATAAATTGTTTAAAAGAAGAGCTTAATGAGTTAGCAGATTGTGATTTAATTGTTCTTGATACCTTTAGTGCATTTTTCTCAACATTAGGTTTTAAAGATCAAAACAATCAAAACGATGTGCAAAATTTCTTTAATATTCTAACAGATATAGCAAAATCAAATAATCAAGCTATCTTATTACTTCATCACTTAGACAAAAAAGGCGAAAGTCTTATGGGTAGCTCTGTTATTATCAATGCTCCTAGACTTGTTTATAAACTTTCGTTCGAAAAGGGAGAAGATAAAAATTCTACCACCTATCGCTTGCTTGAGGTGCTAAAGGATAATAATAATATCAATGCTGGAGAATTTCAAAAAACGATTAAAGTATTGCAAAATTCTAGTATTGATGAGCCTTCAATTGTAAATCTTAGGGCTAACAGCATTGATTCTAATACTTTGGAGATTATCAATAAAAAAGATATTTCTGCTGTAAGTGTTAATGAATTAGCAAAAGGCTATGTAACAATGAATGAAAATAGAGGTGTTTTTTATTTAAGCTCACGAAAGCTTACAGACACTAATTTTTATAAAGTATTTAAAGAAAATGATAATAAAATAGATTTTAAAATGACAGGTGCGAATGGCTCATCATATGCCATAAGTTTAAAGAACTCTTTGCTTACGCAAACTCATAGGAATATTTTAGATGCTTTATTTTTATATATCAAAAAAAATGTGGATACAAGTGTTATTAAAAAATATCAAGAAAATTTTTGGGATATGGAAGTAAGATTAGAGCCCTATAAATTCTTAAAACAATATCTTAATAAAAATTCTAATAATTATTCTTGGTTAAAACAAAAATTTACAGAAATCTCTCGTTTTGCATATGATTTGGCTTTCACTCAAAATGTAGAAGATAAAGATAAAAAAACAATCACTCAAAGAGATAAAGGCATTTTAATGTTTGACTCTGTAGAGCGTATCACAAAAGAAAATGGAACAATTGTATCTGTATTCGTGCTAACAGTTCGTAGGGAATATATTAAAAAACTCGAAACAGAATCCACTCTTTCTTATGATGATGATTTATCAAAAATTCTTATTAATTTAAATTCTTTAGTCGCACAAGATTTGATTAGATTTTTAACAAGTTTCCCTGATAAAAAAATTCTTAGTTATAGTGAGTTTTGCGAGATTAAGGCATATAAATTTTATAAAGAAAATTCTATCATTTCAAGACAAAAAAAAGAAATCATTAAATTAAAAGACAAACTTATAGAGTTTGGTATCAATATCTATGGCAAAGGCGTAGAATTTGCTGATTATGATGATGAATTTTTTCATAATAAGTATAAAAATGAAAATGATTTATTTTTCATCTATCAAAGCAATAATAAGGTAAAAAGATATATTAAGCGTGATGATCCAATGAATCAACTAAACACCAAAGACAATAAATTTCTTTTACAAAAGTCCTTATTTGGTTGATGATATGTGATTTTGGAATATTAAACTTAATTTTATATAATTAAAATACTTCTTTGCATTTGATTAATTGTTCGTTAAATTTTA
>NZ_JAAMWY010000014.1:0-621 GCF_011068165.1 Campylobacter sp. CFSAN093233 | reverse complement strand
AAATCAGAGCAGATATAGGTTCTGTGCAAAATCAAATCACATCGACTATAAACAACATTACTGTAACCCAGGTAAATGTTAAATCAGCAGAATCACAAATCAGAGATGTAGATTTTGCAAGCGAGAGTGCAAATTACTCTAAAGCAAATATATTGGCTCAAAGTGGTTCTTATGCTATGGCTCAAGCAAATTCAAGCCAGCAAAATGTTTTAAGATTACTACAGTAGTATATAAAACATTCTTTAGCGTTTACTGTAATTTATACAAATCCAAGCCTAGTAGTAATACTAGGCTTTTTTTATTTCTAAATAAAATTTCAATTTGAATCAAAACTTGGAACACTTCTTGCTTTAATCTTTTCGATGCAATATTTTGAAAGGATTTAAAATGGGTTTTAGAATAAACACCAACATCGGTGCATTGAACGCACATGCAAATTCAGTTGTTAATGCTAGAGAGCTTGACAAGTCTTTAAGTAGACTCAGTTCAGGTCTTAGAATCAACTCCGCAGCAGATGATGCTTCAGGGATGGCGATAGCAGATTCTTTGCGTTCACAAGCAGCAACTTTAGGTCAAGCTATAAACAATGGTAATGATGCTATAGGTATCTTGCAAACTGCA
>NZ_JAAMWY010000013.1:0-1301 GCF_011068165.1 Campylobacter sp. CFSAN093233 | reverse complement strand
TAGGTATCTTGCAAACTGCAGATAAGGCTATGGATGAGCAACTTAAAATCTTAGATACCATCAAGACTAAAGCGACTCAAGCTGCTCAAGATGGTCAAAGCTTAAAAACAAGAACTATGCTTCAAGCAGACATCAACCGTTTGATGGAAGAACTTGATAATATCGCAAATACCACTTCATTTAATGGCAAACAACTTTTAAGTGGTGGTTTTACCAATCAAGAATTCCAAATCGGTTCAAGTTCAAATCAAACTATTAAAGCAAGTATAGGAGCAACTCAGTCTTCTAAAATCGGTGTAACAAGATTTGAAACAGGTTCACAAAGTTTTTCTTCAGGCACTGTAGGACTTACTATTAAAAACTACAACGGTATCGAAGATTTTAAATTTCAAAATGTAGTGATTTCTACTTCAGTAGGAACAGGTCTTGGAGCTTTGGCTGAAGAGATCAACAGAAATGCAGATAAAACAGGAATTCGTGCAACTTTTGATGTAAAATCTGTAGGAGCCTATACAATAAAAGCAGGAAATACTTCTCAGGATTTTGCTATCAATGGGGTTGTTATAGGTAAGGTTGATTATTCAGATGGTGATGAGAATGGTTCTTTAATTTCAGCTATCAATGCTGTAAAAGATACAACTGGTGTTCAAGCCTCTAAAGATGAAAATGGTAAACTTGTTCTTACTTCGGCCGATGGTAGAGGGATTAAAATCACAGGTAGCATAGGTGTAGGAGCTGGTATATTGCACACTGAAAATTATGGAAGGTTATCTTTAGTTAAAAATGATGGTAGAGATATCAATATAAGTGGAACAGGTCTTTCAGCTATAGGTATGGGTGCTACAGACATGATTTCTCAATCTTCAGTATCTCTAAGAGAGTCAAAAGGGCAAATTTCAGCAGCCAATGCTGATGCTATGGGCTTTAATGCTTATAATGGCGGCGGCGCTAAGCAAATTATTTTCGCTTCTAGTATTGCAGGATTTATGTCTCAGGCTGGTTCAGGCTTCTCTGCTGGTTCGGGATTTTCAGTAGGTAGTGGTAAAAATTATTCAGCCATTTTATCAGCTTCTATACAGATAGTATCTAGCGCAGCTTCTATTAGTAGCACCTATGTTGTTTCTGCTGGTTCAGGTTTCTCTGCTGGTTCAGGTAATTCTCAATTTGCAGCTTTAAGAATAAGTACAGTAAGTGCTCATGATGAAACTGCAGGTGTAACTACACTTAAGGGTGCAATGGCTGTGATGGATATAGCAGAAACTGCTATTACCAATCTTGATCAAATCAGAGCAGATATAGGT